>NZ_JARWGH010000004.1:0-413108 GCF_036528765.1 Rhizobium sp. BR 362
GGGGCGTGAACGGCAAAGCCAAACTCCTATACGAGGTCACCGGCCAGAACCGGGCCTCAAGATGGTCGTTCGGTAGCAGGCGAAGGCTAATCTCCTTAACAGGGTCCAATGCCCTAATTTTCGATCCAGCCTGAAACCTATCCGCCTCTCCCAACACCTTTAACAGCATCGGGCGCATCTGCCGCTCACCGACCATTCATGCCATCTCCTTACGTGGAAATTGGCCGGACGATAGACCAAAGCCAGTCCGGTTTCGAGGCAGGAAAATCGAAAATTTCCGAATGCGCCGTCAATTGGACGAGGCATGCGGAGCTAGAGATGCTTGGCATTTTCCAGGATGCGCCGGACATATTCGAGCAGCAGCTCGCGCTCGAAGGTGCGGAAACCTCGAAACAGCTCCTTGTCCGCGGCCATCGCCGCTTCGACGGCTTCGCTCTGCATGGCACTGGCCTTGCCGGTCAGGAACACTAGTTGCGCACGTTTGTCGGATGGATGCGGCCGACGTTCCACCAGCCCGTCGCGTTCCATGCGCGACAGCGTATTGGCCATCGTCGCCTGCTCGATATCGACGCGCTCCAGCAATTGCTTCTGCGTCAGCCCGTCTTCGGACCACAATTCGAGCAGGATGGGAAATTGGCCGGGGGAAAAGCCGAGCCCCGCCGCCCGTTGTTGCAACGAGCGGGCAAATCCCTTCGCCATTTGACTGGCAAGGTAGGCCGCAGAGTCCAAGCGATTAAATCCCATGATTGCAAGTATGCCCGTATTTCGGAGTAAAACAATCATCAAATCTTGGGTGGATTGCGTCGGATGCGGGTTAAATTCTGGTAATATTCTGCGGTTTGTTTTTTTGTCTATGTAAATGAATTCTAATAGAAAAGCCGCCATGGCCTGGAGGGGGACCACGGCGGCTTCAAAGGGGGGACAAAGGCCCGGAGAGGGGGATAGGCCTTTGTCCAAGTCTGACATGGCGGGGGACAGGCCGGTTGCCAGACCCTCGGCGTAATCAATCGCCGGTGAGTATCAGATGTGGCTCAAAATATGGTTTTTCAAGGGAATCCGCAGATTAGATTGATTAAAAATTGGTAACGTTTGAGTGAGAAATTTGGCCCGTCCGCACAGCGCCTGATGGAACTTTATATGGACGTTGGAGATGCGCCACGCTATCCATGTTGCCATGAAAAAAGGTGATCATCTCTTCCTCGTCGACGGCTCCGGTTTCATTTTCCGGGCCTTTCATGCCCTACCGCCGCTGACGCGCAAATCCGATGGATTGCCGGTCGGCGCTGTCTCCGGTTTCTGCAATATGCTGTGGAAGCTGCTGACCTCGGCGCGCGATACTTCGGTCGGCGTCACGCCGACCCATTTTGCCGTCATCTTCGACTATTCCTCGAGGACGTTCCGCAAGGATATCTACGACGCCTACAAGGCAAACCGCTCGGCACCGCCGGAGGAACTGATCCCGCAATTCGGGCTCATCCGCGAGGCGACGCGCGCCTTCAACCTGCCTTGCATCGAGACCGACGGCTTCGAGGCGGACGATATCATCGCCACCTACGCCCGTCAGGCCGAGGCGATCGGTGCCGACGTCACCATCATCTCCTCCGACAAGGATCTGATGCAGCTCGTCACCCCCATGGTCCACATGTATGACAGCATGAAGGACAAGCAGATCGGCATCCCCGATGTCATCGAGAAGTGGGGCGTTCCGCCGGAAAAGATGATCGACCTCCAGGCCATGACCGGCGATTCCATCGACAACGTGCCCGGCATTCCAGGCATCGGCCCGAAGACGGCGGCGCAGCTTCTAGAGGAATTCGGCGATCTCGATACGCTGCTCGCCCGCGCCGGCGAGATCAAGCAGCAGAAGCGCCGGGAAAACATCATCGCGAATGCCGAGTTGGCCCGCATTTCCCGGCAATTGGTGACGCTGAGGACCGATGTCCCGCTGGAGCTGCCGCTCGATGCATTGGTGCTCGAATCGCAGAACGGCCCGAAACTGATCGGTTTCCTGAAGGCGATGGAATTCACCTCGCTCACGCGCCGCGTCGCCGACGCCTGTGATTGCGATGCGGCTGCGATCGAGCCATCGGAGGTCAAGGTCGAGTGGGGCGACACAGCGCATGGTCCCGACCTCGACGTCGCTAAAGACGTCGATCTCGTTGGCGGCAGCGAAGTTGCGATCGAGGGTGCCTCCGTGCCCGCGCCTGTGGTCAAGGCACGTATGGCATCGGAAAGCGCCGCAGAGCCGGCCGAACTCGCCAAAGCGCGGGCGGCAAGCTTTGCCACCGCACCGATCGATCATTCGACATATGTCACCATCCGCGATATGGCCGCTCTCGACCAGTGGATCGCGGACGCGCGCGAAACCGGCATCGTCGCCTTCGATACCGAGACGACCTCGCTCGACGCCATGCAGGCCGAAATCGTCGGCTTTTCAATGGCGATCACCGATAACCGCAACGATCCCTCCGGTGCGATCATCCGCGCCGCTTACGTGCCGCTCGGGCACAAGAACGGCGTCGGCGATCTGCTCGGCGGCGGGCTGGTGGACAATCAGATTCCGTTGCGGGACGCTCTGCCGCGGCTGAAGGATCTGCTCGAAGACGCCTCGGTCCTCAAGATTGCGCAGAACCTGAAATACGATTATCTGCTGATGAAGCGCTATGGCATCGAGCTCAAGGCCTTCGATGATACCATGCTGCTGTCCTACGTGCTCGATGGCGGCGCCAATGCCGTACACGGCATGGACAGCCTGTCGGAGCGGTGGCTCGGCCACAAGCCGATCGCCTATAAGGATGTCGCCGGCAGCGGCAGATCCAACGTCACCTTCGATCTCGTTGATATCGACCGGGCCACGGCCTATGCCGCCGAAGATGCCGACGTAACCCTGCGGCTCTGGCTGGTGCTGAAGCCACGGCTGGCCGCGGAAAGGCTCACCACAGTCTATGAGCGTCTGGAACGGCCGCTGGTGCCGGTGCTTGCCCATATGGAAGAGCGTGGCATCACCATCGACCGGCAGATCCTGTCACGCCTTTCCGGCGAGCTGGCGCAAGGTGCCGCCGCGCTTGAAGACGAGATTTACACGCTCGCCGGCGAACGTTTCAATATCGGCTCGCCGAAACAGCTCGGCGATATTCTTTTCGGCAAGATGGGTCTTGCCGGCGGCAACAAAACCAAGATAGGGCAATGGTCCACCTCGGCGCAAGTGCTGGAAGATCTGGCTGCAGCCGGCTTCGAGCTGCCGCGCAAGATCGTCGACTGGCGTCAGCTCACCAAGCTGAAATCCACCTATACCGACGCGCTGCCGGGCTATGTCCATCCCGAGACCAAGCGCGTCCACACCTCCTATTCGCTGGCTTCGACGACCACCGGACGCCTGTCCTCCTCTGAACCGAACCTGCAGAATATTCCGATTCGCACGGCTGAAGGTCGCAAGATCCGTACGGCTTTCATCTCGACGCCGGGCCATAAGCTGATCTCGGCCGATTACAGTCAGATCGAACTGCGTGTGTTGGCGCATGTCGCCAACATCCCGCAGCTCGAACAGGCCTTCGCCGACGGCGTCGATATTCACGCCATGACGGCATCGGAAATGTTCAGCGTGCCGATCGAGGGCATGCCGAGCGAAGTGCGCCGCCGCGCCAAGGCGATCAACTTCGGTATCATCTACGGCATTTCCGCCTTCGGCCTCGCCAACCAACTTTCGATCGAGCGTTCGGAAGCCGGCGATTACATCAAGCGGTATTTCGAGCGTTTCCCCGGCATTCGCGACTATATGGAAAGCACCAAGGCCGCAGCGCGCGACAAGGGCTATGTCGAAACGATCTTCGGCCGCCGCGTTCATTTTCCGGAAATCCGCTCCTCCAATCCGTCCGTGCGCGCCTTCAACGAGCGCGCCTCGATCAATGCGCCGATCCAGGGCTCCGCTGCGGACGTCATCCGTCGCGCCATGATCAAGATGGAGCCTGCGCTTGCGGCCGCCGGCCTCGCCGATCGCGTACGCATGCTGCTGCAGGTGCATGACGAACTGATCTTCGAAGTCGAGGAAGCCGATGTCGAGCGCTCGACGCCGATCATCGTTTCGGTCATGGAAAATGCCGCCATGCCGGCGGTCGATATGTCTGTGCCGCTGAAGGTGGACGCGCGCGCGGCTCACAATTGGGACGAGGCGCACTGAGGTAATTCGGGCATTGCGAGGAGGTCGGCCCTGAGGCGGCCCCTCATCCGACCCTTCGGGCCACCTTCTCCCCGGGAGAGAGAAGGGGAAACGGAGCATCCGGCAAATCTCTACCTTTTCTCCAGCGGAGAGAAGGACGCGCGAAGCGCAGGTTGAGGGGGCGATGCACCGTGAGTTTGTTTCCGCAGGTGCGGCACAAGCGGTCTTATCTTGCGATCAGTGCTTCCAGCACGGAAATAATGACACGGCCGGCCTCTTCGAGCGTGCCGCTATTGTCGATATCAGCGACGTCGTAGCTGCCCTGAACCGTCAGCGAGCTTCTTTCCAGGCGTTTCAGCACGTCTTCACGGCTTTCGCGCCCCCGTGCCATCAGCCGCTCGGCAAGCACTTCGCGGGTTGCCGTGATGTTGATGACCTTCAGCCGCGGAAATGCGCTTTGGAAGCGATGCAACGCCGAGCGCGAACCGTTGGCGATGACGAGATGGCCGCGGGCAAGCTCGTCCCTGACCCCAGCCGGAATGCCATATTTCAGGCCATGCGCTTCCCATGAGACGGCGAAGGCGCCGGCGTGTTCCATTGCGTCGAAATCGGCGTCCGAAACGCTTTTGTGATCCTCATTGCCGGCATCGCCTTCCCGGGTGATGACGCGGCGGACGAAATGGACATCCGGCCGGCCGACGAAATGCCGGGCGGCGAGATTCATCAGCGTATCTTTGCCGGCACCGCTCGGTCCGACCACAACGGCCATCACACCGGCTGTCTCGGCCAAAAGATCGTTAGCCGGCTTTATGTTGGCCTCGGCCGTCATGCGACACGCCGTCCTTCTCGCCAGACCGAGCGCGTCACCGGCACGCCATGATCGCGACGGACGCGCACGAGATCGGCGCGCAGGCCCTCGGCGATGCGGCCGCGATCGTTCAGGCTGACGGTCTTTGCCGGGGTCGCGGTCACCATGGCGATCGCCTGCGGCAGAGAAATACTTTCGACCTCGTCCGCCAGAATGAAGGGAGCATGCAGCAGGCTGAGCGGCACATAGTCGGAGGACAGGACGTCCAGAACGCCGAGTTCGGCGAGATCGCGGGCGGCGATATTGCCGGAATGCGACTTGCCGCGAACGATGTTCGGCGCGCCCATCAGCACGCTCATGCCCGCGCCATGCGACGCCTTGGCGGCGTCGATGCTGGTCGGGAATTCGGCAAGGCGAACGCCGTAGTTGATGGCTTCGTCGACATGGGCGAGCGTCGCGTCGTCATGGCTGGCGATGGTGATGCCGCGTTCGGCGCAGACCTTGGAGATGGCGTCACGATGCGGCGTTGCGTATTTGGCCGATTCTTCCTGGCGCTTGGCGACGAACCGGGCAAAGGCCTCGTCGCTCAAGCCGCGCTTCTTCTGATAGTAGAAGATATACTGATCCATCGTCTGGAACTGGCGCTGACCCGGCGCATGGTCCATCAGCGAAACCAGGCGGACATAGGGGTCCTTCTCGAAGTCCTGSAAATGATCGAGGACGTTGTCGGCGGAGACTTCGCAGCGCAGATGGATCAGGTGTTCGGCGCGCAGCCGGTCCTCGCGCGCGGCCGCCTGAATGGCGTCGGCCATGTCGCGCATCTCGCCGCGCTCGAAACCGCCATCTTCATCCGAGCCCATGCGCAGGCAATCGAACACGGTGGTGATTCCCGAGGTGACGATCTGGGCGTCATGCGCCTGGATGGCGGCCGTCTTGTTCCAGCGCACGCCGGGGCGCGGCGAATAGTGAGCTTCGAGATGGTCCGTATGCAGTTCGACCAGGCCGGGGATTAGGTAGTCGCCCTCCAAATCCTCTCCGATAGCCGAATTGCCTTCGGAAACGCCGGCGATGCGACCGTCACGGATCAGCACGGAGCCTTCGACGATCTTGTCTTCGAGGACGATGCGGGCGTTGGAAAGGACGGTTTCTTTGGTCATGTCAGGTCTTTCGCTATTAGGCGCCGGAAAGCGGCAGCCAGGAACGGACGGTAAAGGGAGCGCCACGCTTTTCTTCAATAAAGACTGCGAGGCCGGAAACATTGAGTGGCGTGCCGATGTGGTCGGCAAAGCGCGCACGCAGGATGTCGTGCATGTCGGCTTGACGTTCGGCCGGAACGCGCCCGGTCAGCGTCATGTGGAAACGAAACTCGTCGTTGACGTAGGGATAGCCCCAGCGCAGCAGATTGGCGCGCTGCGGTTCGCTCAAACCTTCCGGATTGCGCCGGGCGATGTCATGATCTGAAAGCGGTGCGCGGAATGGTTCGAAGGTCTTGACCACGCGCGAGGCGAAATCCTGCAGCGGCTGGTAAAGCGAGCCCGGCACGAGCGCGAAGAAATGGCCGAGCTGACCCAGGACCAGCTCCGGAATGGTGAAAGTCTTGGTCTGTGAAGCGAATTCGGCGGCGACATCGAGAAGATCGCGCTCGGTCACCGAGCCGGCAAGCTCGAACGGCGCCTTCAGCGTGGCGTGAAAGCCGTAGCGGCGCGGATCGGCCGTCAGTTCGGCATGGTCTTCCGGCACGGGGCCCATGGCCTTGTCGGAAAAGATCTCATCGGAAAATGCGTCGCGGCCCAGCCAGAGAGCGGCAAGCGCGGTCAATGGATCGTCTTTGGGCGGCGTGAAATAGAGAGCATAGCGCAAGGCTGCATTCCTTGGAAAAGTCGGCGGCGCGAGACACTGTTGGGTGATTTGCGACAAACCGCAAGAGCAGCAAGGCAGCAGCGGATCGAATCCGGCTAAAGCGAACTCGAGCAATGTTGTCTTGCCGACCTGCGCTACCGGATTCCCGTGACAAAATGATGATGCGTCACGATTTTTCTAAAGGCTTCCTACCTGTTTTGCGTGCCCATCAGACGAGAGCGCAGCGCGTTGGAAGCGGCGTCGAAGAGGAAGACGACGATCAGGATCAGCAGCACCATATAGGCGACGTTTTCCCAATTGGCGTTTGTGCGCATGGCTTCCCAAAGCTTCAGACCGATGCCGCCGGCGCCGACCGCACCGATGATGGTGGCGCCGCGCACATTCGATTCCCACTGGTAGAGCGTCTGGCTGACGATGACCGGCACGATCTGCGGCAGGATGCCGTAGCGATGCACGAGAACCGTCGAGGAGCCCGTCGATTTGACGCCTTCGCGCGGCTTGTTGTCGATGTTCTCCAGCCCTTCGGAGTAGAGCTTGCCGAGCGTGCCGGTCTCCGTCAGGAAGATCGCGCCGCTGCCGGCGAGCGGGCCCGGGCCGAAGGCGCGGGTCAGGAACAGCGCCCAGATCAGCATGTCGACCGAACGCAGAAAGTCGAAGAAACGCTTCAATATCTGATTGATCAGCCGGTTCGGCGTGATGTTGCGCGCTGCCATGAAGGCGAGCGGAAAGGCCGCGAGCGAACCGAGCAGCGTGCCGAGGAAAGCCATGACGATGGTCTGGAACAGCTTGGTCCAGACATCGCCATGCTGCCATGCGCCATTGTTCCAGATATTGTCGAAGGCCAGCGAGAGATTGGACTGGTCGGGCTCAAGCCGCGGCCCTGAAACGATCAGGCTGATGACTTCGCTCGCCGGCTTATCGAAGAAGGGCGAGTGCGTATCGAAGATGAAATTCGCCCAGCCGATGAAGCGTTTGCGGATTTTCACGCGGTCGGTGGAAATGCTGACGTCGCCGGCAAAGCCCATATTGGCGAGGATGTTGTCGTCATAGACAGTGATCCAGGACGGCGGCGGCTCCGAGCCGAGAACCTTCGGCGAATCGCCGGTGAAGTCGATCGGAACGGTGACGCCATGGGCGGTCAGGATCGCTTGCGTCTTCGTAACGGTCACGCTGCGGCTGGTGCCGCTGACCGAGACCGTCAGGCTGCCGTCCGGATTGTTCGTCACCCAATCCGGATGCGGATTGTCGCCGAGCGGCGAAAAGCGCGGATATTTGACGCTGATCTTGTCGCCGGAAACACGGAATTCCGGCTGAACGTCGTAGCTAATCCATTCGCTCAGATAGATGCCGACGCGTTCCCAATGCGCTTCCGCGATGATCTTCGGCAGATCGAAGAACCAGACGGCATAGACGCCGTAAAGGATCACGCCGAGAAAGATCATCAGCGCGCCGAAACGCTGGCGGAACGATCGGTGCAGGATCTCCGGATAGCGCGCTTCGATTTCCTGCATGCGGCCGGCGTCGATGACGGACATGGGCAACCTCAGTGTTGCAGAAGGAAGGCATGTTCGCCGACGAGACGGCGGCGGAGCCATGCGGAAAATTGGTCGACGGCGATGATCGTTACGAAAAGCAGCAGCACGAGCGCTACCGTTTTAGCGCCGAAACCGCGCGAGATCGAAAGCTTCAGCTCCTCGCCGATACCGCCGCCGCCGACGGCGCCGATGATGGTCGAAGCGCGGACGTTGATCTCCAGACGCAGCAACACATAGGACATGAAATTCGGCAGAACCTGCGGCAGGGCGGCGAAGCGAACGCGCTCCGTCCAGCTCGCGCCGACCGCCCTCATGCCCTCGTCCGGCTTCATGTCGATATTCTCGATCACTTCGTAGAACAGCTTGCCGAGCGCGCCGATCGTATGCAGGCCGACGGCGATGATGGCGGCGATCGGGCCGATCGACAGGATCGCCGAAAACAGTCCGGCGATGACGATCTCGGGAAAGGCGCGCAACAGTTCCATGAAGCGTTTGGTCACCAGGCGAAGCGGATGCGACGGTGACATGTTGCGCGCGGCAAAGAAGCTGAGGGGAAGGGCGACGATGAAGCCGATGAGCGTGGAGACCAGCGCCACGTTGATCGTGATGATCATCAGCTCGAAATATTCCGGGATATAGAAATCGCCCCAGACATAGACGCGGCCGAGCGGAAAATTGAATTCCTCGCCGCCGACGCCGTTTGCGCCGTTGGGGCTCGGCAGGTCGAAGAGCGCGCGATAGACGTCGGCCCAATCCTTGGGGATGAGCCAGCTCAGGAAATCGAAAAGATGCGGCAGGCGGTCGAAGAAATGGCCGGCATTGCTCTCGTCGGCAAAGCGAACGGAACTGACGAAAGCGATGATCAGGATCAGCAGGCCCATGCCGGTATAGAGGCGGCGGCGCGCCACCATCCTGATCCAGGCGTCGCCGATATCCTTGGCGCTCTGAGGAGTGCCTTGCGTCTGTAGCTGAGTATCGGCAATCGTCATGAATGTCCTGCCCTCTCGATAGGAAAAGGGCGGCCGTCGCCGGCCGCCCTGCAGTCGGGATAGGGATCAGCCGCCGATGGCAGCCTTACGAACTTCAACAACGGCCTTGTAGAAGTCCGGGTTCACCTTGACATAGCCCTTGAAGTCGCCGCCTTCGATCGCCGAGAAGCACTTGGCGTCGGTGGTCGGGAGCTTCATGAAGAAGTCGGTCAGCTTGGCCTGCCATTCGGTGCCGAGAGCGTTGCGAACGACGAGCGGGCCGTTCGGGATCAGCGGCGAACGCCAGACTTCGACAAGCTTGTTCGGGTCGACAGCGCCCTTGTCGACTTCCTTGCGGAAGGTGCCGGAGGTGTAGCCGTCTTTGAAATCGCCGAGGCCCGAAGAGTCGTCAACGGCAACGTCGACCTTGCCGTCATAGGCGGCGAGCAGGTTGTTCTCGTGACCGCCGTTGAACTGGGTCGAAGCGAAGAACTTGTCGTTCGGCATGCCGGTGGTCTTCGGAATCTGCGTCAGCGGAACGAGGTAGCCGGAGGTGGAGTCCGGATCGGCGTAGCCGAGCTTCTTGCCCTTGGCGTCAGCGATCGTCTTGATGCCGGAGGACTTCAGAGCAAGACCGATCGAATAGTAGCCGGTCGAACCGTCCGTCTGCTGCGTGGTCAGGATCGGGGTAACGGCGTTCGGGTCCTTGATGTAGGTGGCCGCATAGCCGGAAGCGCCGAGTTCGGCGAAGTCAAGCGTGCCGCCGAGCAGGCCCTGGA
This sequence comes from Rhizobium sp. BR 362, assembly GCF_036528765.1. Taxonomy (NCBI): domain Bacteria; kingdom Pseudomonadati; phylum Pseudomonadota; class Alphaproteobacteria; order Hyphomicrobiales; family Rhizobiaceae; genus Rhizobium; species Rhizobium sp. BR 362. The sequence continues at coordinate 10,107 of NZ_JARWGH010000004.1, forward strand.
TAACGCCGTCATAGTCGGCAGCCGGGAACAGCGATACCTTTTCGAAACCGAACTCCTTCTTCAGGTGGTCGGCAAGGCAAGAATAGTTGCGCAGGCGGTCGGCTTCGTTTTCGCCGCCGAGAATACCGACGCGGAATTCCTTGATGTCCTGAGCGGCAGCGCCGCCAGCGAGCGCGAGAAGCGCCGTGGCTGCGAGAAGGGTCTTCTTCAACATGGGTTCGTCTCCTGATTAACCGGTGTCCCCGGATGCCTTCGGTCTGGAAGAAATGCGCCCTTGACGTGGGCCTTCGATCGCGGCCGGCTCCCTCAGAGACCGGCCAGTGCCAGCGGTTGTGGGCCGGCAGATTCGTTTGCCGCGGCTTGCGCGGGCTGATCGGAAAGATTGATGGCGGTCGACGTCATCGTCTCGTCGACACCGGCGCCATCCTTGTCGGTGCCGTAGATTTCCTTGACGGCCGCAGCCGTCAGTTCCGCCGGCTTGCCGTCGAAGACGACGCGGCCTGCGGCCATGCCGACGATGCGTTCGCAATAGTTGCGCGCCGTATCCAGCGTGTGCAGGTTGGTGATGACCGTGATGCCCTCGCGCTCGTTGATGTCGCGCAGCGCGTCCATGACGATCTTGGCGTTCAGCGGATCGAGCGAGGCAATCGGCTCGTCGGCGAGCATCATCTTCGGCTGCTGCATCAGGGCGCGGGCAATGGCGACACGCTGCTGCTGACCGCCGGACAGCGTGCCGGCCATCTGTAATGCCGTCTGCTCGATACCGAGGCGCTCAAGCGCGGCGATCGCCTCGATGCGCTCTTCGCGGCTGAAGATGGAGAGCAGGCTGAGCGCCGTCGAACGCTGGTTCAGGCGGCCGAGCATGACGTTGGTCAGCACGTCGAGGCGGGGAACCAGGTTGAACTGCTGAAAGATCATGGCGCAATCGCGCTGCCAGTTGCGCAATGCGCGACCGCGCAGCTTGGAGACTTCGATACCGGCGAAATGGATGGAGCCGGAGCTTGGATCGGCGAGACGGTTGATCATGCGCAGCAGCGTGGACTTGCCCGCGCCCGAGCGGCCGATGACGCCGACCATCTGTCCCTGCGGAATGTCCAGCGTTACGGAATCGACAGCGAGCTTGTTTCCGAACCGGCGCGAGACATTCTTCAGCTCGAACATGAGGCTTTCCCTTTCGCGGCTGCCCGGCTCCGCAACAAACGTTGACGTTGGTGCCGCGGAAACCTGTTGGACGAGCGCATGACCTTGCGTTTCGAGGTCGCCACGCGCTGAGCATGAGCAACGCATTATTCCCGGTTCATGAAGCTCCAATGTCAGATTTGTGTAACTGCTGTTACAATTCCCCGCCGTTTTGCTGCCTTGCGTTACGACATGCAAAAGCCCGAAAACCGAGGGGTTTCCGGGCTTCGGAATGAATTCTAGTCAGGATTGTGTCATGCGCCGTAGCGGATGAGGAACTCCTCGGCCGAAAGGGCGCGAAAGTCGTCGAGCGCGGTGCGCAAGGTGGCGTGATCCCAATCCCACCAGGCCAGCTTGTCCATGCGCTCGCCGACGGCTTCGGTGAAGCGCTGGCGGATGAGCTTGGCCGGCACGCCGCCGACGATCGTATAGGGGGCGACATCCTTGGAGACGACCGCGCCGGCGCCGATGACCGCGCCGTTGCCGACGGAGACACCCGGCAGAATGGTGGCGCCATGGCCGATCCAGACGTCATGGCCGATGGTCACGCGATGATCGCGCCGCCAGGTGAAGAAATCCGTCTCCATATCGGCATCGGGCCAATAGTCGGCAGCGCGATAGGTGAAATGATGCAGCGTCGCCCGCCAGGTCGGATGGTTCGTGGCGTTGATGCGCACCGCGGCAGCGATGTTGACGAACTTGCCGATCGTCGCGCACCAGACTGCGCCATCCTGCATGATGTAGGAATAGTCGCCGATCTCGGTTTCATCGATCCGGCAGCGGTCGGAGACTTCGGTATAACGGCCGAGCGTCGAGTTGCTGACGCTGGCCGAGGGGCTGATGAAGGGCGTTTCGCCCAATTTGCGGCTCATGCGGCGGACTTCCTGGGTGAAAATTGCGACACATCGAGAATGCGGCTGCCGACGGCTTCGCGCACCTCCTCGTCATGGAAGATGCCGAGCAGGGCGACGCCCGCCTTTTTTTTCTTTTCGATCATGTCGACAACGACGGCACGATTCCTGGCGTCGAGAGAGGCGGTCGGCTCGTCGAGCAGCAGAATGGCGTGATCGGTGATGAAGCCGCGGGCGATATTGACGCGCTGCTGTTCGCCGCCGGAGAAGGTGGCGGGCGGCAATTGCCAAAGCTCTTCCGGCAGGTTGAGTTGCGCAAGCAGGGCGCCCGCCCGTTCGCGGGCGATCTCGGCACTTGCGCCACGCGCCAGCAGCGGCTCGGCAACGACGTCGATGGCGGCAACGCGCGGCACGGTGCGCAGGAACTGGCTGACATAGCCCATGGTATGGCGGCGAACTTCCAGCACGGTGCGCGGATCGGCGGCCGCGAGGTCGACGATTCTTTCCCGATGCGTCACCAGGATCTGCCCGCTATCGACGGCGTAGTTGCCGTAGATCATCTTCAGGAGCGAGCTCTTGCCGATACCGGAAGGGCCGCCGAGCACCACGCATTCGCCCGATGCGACCGAGAAGGAGACATCGGCGACGACCGGCAGGCGAATGCCGTCGCGCAGGTGCATGGTGAAGCTCTTGAAGACTTCGGAAACGACGAGGGGAGTTGCCATGGCTTTAAACCTGCAGGATCGAGGAGACGAGCAGTTGCGTATAGGGCTCGCGCGGATCGTCGAGCACGCGGTCGGTGAGACCATGCTCGATCACTCCGCCGTCCTTCATGACCATCATGCGGTGCGAGAGCAGGCGGGCGACGGCAAGATCGTGCGTGACGATGATGGCCGATAGGCCGAGATCGTTGACGAGGCCGCGCACGAGATCGAGCAGGCGAGCCTGCACCGATACGTCGAGGCCGCCGGTCGGCTCGTCCATGAACACCAGCCGCGGGCCGGTGACCAGATTGCGGGCGATCTGCAGGCGCTGGCGCATGCCTCCGGAGAAGGCGCGAGGCTGGTCATCGATGCGGTCGGCATCGATCTCCACGCGCTCCAGCCAGTCGATGGCCGTGTTGCGGATATTGCCATAGTGCCGGTTGCCGATCGCCATCAACCGTTCACCGACATTGGCGCCGGCCGAGACCGTCATGCGCAGACCATCGGCCGGGTTCTGATGGACGAAGCCCCAGTCCGTTCGCATCAGGAAGCGGCGCTCGGCCTCGTTCATGCGGAACAGGTCGCGATAGGTCTCGTCGCGCATATGGTACTCGACGCTGCCGGTGGTCGGCAGCAGCCGGGTCGAAATGCAGTTGAGTAGCGTCGTCTTGCCGGAGCCGGATTCGCCGACGATTGCCAGCACTTCACCGGGCCAGAGATCGAAGGACACGTTGCGGCAACCGATGCGGCTGCCGTAGAATTTCGAGATATCCTTGACCTTGAGGAGTGGCGTGTCGCTCATTCGGCGGCCTCCTGTTTCGGTTCCAAGCCATTCGCCGCCAGCATGGGGCCGGCATGGCCATGGGCGCGGCGGTCTTCGCAAAAATCGGTGTCGGAGCAGACGAACATCCGCCCGCCCTTGTCATCGAGGATCACCTCGTCGAGATAGACCTGCTCGGCGCCGCAAAGCGCACAGGGCTTGTCGAAGCGCTGCACTTCGAAGGGATGATCGTCGAAATCGAGGCTGACCACCTCCGTATACGGCGGCACGGCATAGATGCGCTTCTCGCGGCCGGCGCCGAAGAGTTGCAGCGCATCCGACATGTGCATTTTCGGGTTGTCGAATTTCGGTGTCGGCGACGGATCCATCACGTAGCGGCCGGCGACCTTCACGGGATAGGCGTAGGTCGTGGCGATGCGGCCGTTGCGGGCGATGTCCTCATAGAGCTTGACATGCATGAGGCCGTATTCCTCGAGTGCATGCATCTTGCGGGTCTCGGTCTCGCGCGGCTCCAGGAAACGCAGCGGTTCGGGAATGGGCACCTGGTAGACCAGCACCTGCTTGGGTCCGAGCTTGCCTTCCGGGATGCGGTGGCGCGTCTGGATGATGGTCGCCTCGTCCGTGCGGGTGGTGACCGCCACAATCGCCACCTTCTGGAAGAAGGCTCTGATAGAGACGGCGTTGGTCGTGTCGTCGGCGCCCTGGTCGATGACCTTGAGGACATCGTCCGGCCCGATGATCGCGGCGGTCAATTGCACGCCGCCGGTGCCCCAGCCATAGGGCATCGGCATTTCGCGCGAGGCAAATGGCACCTGATAGCCGGGAATGGCGATCGCCTTCAAAATGGCGCGGCGGATCATCCGCTTGGTCTGTTCGTCGAGATAGGCGAAATTATAGGTAGCGAGTTCGGTCATTCGGCAGCCTCCGTCAGGGGATCCTTGCCTGCGTTTTGTGCATTCTCGAAGTCGCGGCGCATGCGGCGCACCAGATCGAGTTCGGCCTGGAAGTCGACATAGTGCGGCAGCTTCAGGTGTTCGACGAAGCCGGTCGCCTGCACGTTGTCGGAATGGGAGATGACGAATTCCTCGTCCTGGGCGGGTGCGACGATATCCTCGCCGAGTTCGTCGGCTCGGAGCGCCCGGTCGACCAGCGACATCGCCATGGCCTTGCGTTCGCTCTGGCCGAAAACGAGGCCATAGCCGCGGGTAAACTGCGGCGGCGCCTTGGCCGAGCCCTTGAACTGGTTGACCATCTGGCATTCGGTTACCTGAATGCTGCCCAGCGAAACGGCAAAACCGAGTTCCGGCACGTCCAGCTCAACCTCCACTTCGCCGATGCGGATTTCGCCGGTGAAGGGGTGGGTGCGGCCATAGCCGCGCTGGGTCGAATAGCCGAGCGCGAGCAGGAAACCTTCGTCGCCGCGGGCCAGCGCCTGCAAGCGCAGATCGCGGGTCATCGGGAACTCCATCGGCTCGCGCGTCAGGTCGCCGGTCTCATGGTCGATAGGCATCTCGCCATCGCCTTCGATCAGCCCTTCCTGGCTCAGAATCTCGGAGACGCGCATCACGCGGCCTTCTTCCGCCGGCCGCTGCATCGGCTCATCCACCGGCGTATCGGTGAGCAGGCTCGGGTCGAGCAGGCGGTGCGTATAGTCGAAAGTGGGGCCGAGGAGCTGGCCGCCCGGCAAATCCTTGTAGGTCGCCGAGATGCGGCGTTCGATCTTCATCGCCGAGGTATCCAGCGGCTGGGAATAGCCGAAGCGCGGCAGCGTGGTGCGGTAGGCGCGCAGCAGGAAAATCGCTTCGATCATGTCGCCGCGGGCCTGGCGAACGGCAAGCGCGGCCAGCGTGCGGTCGTAAAGCGAGGCTTCGGCCATGACGCGGTCGACGGCGAGCGCCAGTTGCGCGACGATCTGGTCGATGCCGATGGCCGGCAGCGAACGATCGCCGCGGCGGCGATCGGCGAGCAGCCGGTGAGCATTGGCGATGGCGGCTTCGCCGCCTTTAACGGCAACATACATGCGTCACATCTCCGTCGCGATGATCTTGGTGGTGCGCGGCAGGCAAAGGAATTGCCGTTCCGCCGTCAGAACGAGATCGACGCCGCGCGGGAAAAGCGCGCGATTGTCGTTCCAGAGGCGCAGAAAAGTATCGGGCAGGCCGATCGGCGCGATCGTGCGAATACCGGCAATACCGGGACCGGAGAGCGCCAGTTCCTTGCCGCCCTCGAGGGCTGCGATTTCCAGCACCAGCGTCGTCGAGCGGTCGGGATATTCCTGCGTGCCGACGGCGAACCCGTTGAGGGAGGCGAGCGCCATGCCGGCCTCGACGAAGGCAAAACGCGCTTCAATCCTTTCCGGTGTCACCAATGTGCCGGTGTGAAAGCTCAGCCACGCAGGCATGGGCGATTTGGCGAGACCGGTCGACAGCCAGACCGGCGTATCATGATCGCAAAGCGTAAGGCCGATCGCGCCGGCTGCAATCCCGAGCGGGGCGGGCGGAGCGATATTGGAAGTGACCGTCTGGACGACGCCCGGCCGCGCCATGGCGTCCATCATCATCTTGAAGACGCTCTGGGCGTCGAACACCGGATCGGCGAAACCGCCGGTCAGCGCCTCGTTGCCGGCTGTCATGGAAGTGGTGGAAAGGCTCATTTGTCTTCTCCGCGGACCATGGTGAAGAAATCGACGCGGGTGGCAGCCGTTTCCTCGGCACGTTTGCGGTCGTATTCGGCAATCCGATCGGTAACCGGCAGCAGGATCGCCTTCTCCACGAATTCCTGGGTGGCCGGCTGATGCCAGAGCGCATCGAAGATCGCCGCAAGCCGCACCTTTTCGCGGTCGGTGCCGAGCGCATGCGCATGGCCGATCGCACCCGAGGCCAGCTTGACGGTGGCGCGCGTCACGGTAACCTCGCCGAGATTGAAGGGCGAACCGCCGCCGCCGATGCGACCGCGCACCATGACGAGCCCGGTTTCCGGTCCTCGTACGGGCTGGACCGCGGGCTTGTCGGGTAATGCTTCCCAGGCCGCGTCAAGCTCGTCGCGTTCGGCCCGCGCCAAAAGATCGGCGGCGCGCTTGCGCTCGCGGCGCTCCCGCGCCGCCGCCTCTTGCCTCTGTGCTGAATTCATCGCCTCATCCTCAAAATGTCTATTGATATAGACAACCATACAAGGTAGTTTTATATTTATTGGCGAGTCGTGACAAGCGTGTGACATTAGCAGCGGGCGATATGGCGGGGCAGAAGGTACAAAGACAGACGGGCGTGGCGCTCTGGCGGCAGATTGCCGACCGGATTCGCACATCGATCAACCACGGCGATTTCGATGAAGCAGGCATGGTGCCGCCGGAAACGGCGCTGGCGTTGCAGTTCGGTGTCAACCGCCACACGATCCGAAGCGCGCTTGCGGCACTGGCTCAGGAAGGAATCGTCAGGGCCGTGCAGGGGCGCGGAACGTTGATCGAGCGCAAGGAGCGCCTGAGCTTCCCGATTTCGAAGCGGACGCGATTTTCGCAAGGCATTGGCGATCAGGTGCGCGAAACCCGCAGCGTCCTTCTGGCTACTGGCGAAGAGGCTGCGAGCACGGAATTGGCCCGGCAGCTCAAGATCAGAACCGGCACGCGGCTGGTCCGCCTGGAAACGCTCGGTCAGGCGGATCATCGTCCGGTTTCGCGCGCCACAAGCTGGTTTCCGGCGGATCGCTTCGGCGCCATTGCGGAGATCTATCGGACCACCGGGTCGATCACCAAAGCATTTCGCGAGCTTGGCGTGCCGGACTATGTGCGTGCCGTCACCGAGATCACCGCGACGCATGCCGACGAAGGTGATCTAGCCGATCTGCAACTATCCCCCGGCGCCATTGTCCTGGTCGCACAGGCGCTCAATGCGGATCTCGACGATATTCCGGTGCAATATTCGATCTCCCGCTTCGCCGCCGACAGGGTCCGGTTTACCGTGGAGAATTGAGACCACGCCATTTGTGTAAGGCGTCAGGAAACTGGCCGAGTGCCGCTCGGCGGCCATTGTTGCGCAGCATGAAGAATGCGGAGTATTCGCATCGTCTCGTCTTTGAGATCGTAAATCAGCAAATAGTTTTTATGGACGACCAGTTCCCGTGTTCCCGACACGCGGCCAGGGCGGCCCGCCATTGGATGTGCGATGAGCTGCGCCGATCTTTTGGCGAAAAGTTCGTCAAGCGCGAGCGCGGCGGAGGCGCTATCCGCTTCGATATAAGTGTAAATTGAGCGTCGGTCAGTTTTCGCCTCAGGAGTCCAAACAAGATTCACGAGGATTTTCCGCTTAACTTGCGGCGTGTTTCTTGCCGCAAAGCAGCGAATTCGGCTTCTACCTCATCGGCGGGGATGAGATTGCCGGCATTGGCTGAATCAAGCCCCGCCTGAACTTGTTGACGGAACCAGATGTCATACTCAGCTTCATCTTGCTGGCGCTTCACATAGTCGCGCATGAATGCTCGAAGCAATTGCGCCCCGGTTTGATCATGCGCCCGTGCGGCCTCGCTGAAGGCAGCTTTCAAGTCTTCTTCAACCCGAAAAGTGAATGTTGCGTCTGCCATGTCCGATCCATGTGTTACATCGTCAATACAGTGTAACACCGGACGTTACATTTTCCACCCCTCACAGCCGAAACAGCATGAGGGGTGGCTTTGCATTTCCGGCGATTCAATGCGCGCCGGACATATCCCCGAGTACTTCCTTGGAAGCGACGGTGGAGTCGGCGTTGAGCTTGTAGACCATCGGCACGCCGGTCGCGAGGTTGAGCGCGAGGATCTGTTCCTTGCTGAGGCGGTCGAGGACCATGACCAGCGAGCGCAGCGAATTACCGTGGGCGGCGACCAGCACCTTTTGGCCGGCGAGCACACGCGGCAAAATTTCCGTCAGATAATAGGGCCAAACGCGGGCACCAGTGTCGCGCAGGCTTTCCCCGCCGGGCGGCGGAACGTCGTAGGAGCGGCGCCAGATATGCACCTGCTCTTCGCCCCACTTGGCGCGGGCGTCGTCCTTGTTGAGGCCCGAGAGATCGCCGTAGTCGCGCTCGTTCAGCGCCTGATCCCTGAGGGTTTCGAGACCGGGCTGGCCGACTTCATCGAGGATGATCTTCAGCGTGTGTTGGGCGCGCGTCAGCGCCGAGGTGAAGGCGACGTCGTATTTAATGCCATAATCGGCAAGCGCCTTGCCACCGGTCTTGGCTTCTTCAATGCCAAGCTCTGTCAGGTCAGGGTCCTTCCAGCCGGTAAAAAGATTCTTCAAATTCCAGTCGCTCTGCCCGTGGCGAACGAGGACGAGAGTACCGCTCATTAATATTCCTCCTTGATAGAGCAATTCCAGGAAAAGTGCGTGGCGGTTTTCCGTCTGGAATTGCGTAAGAACAAAAGGCTGGAGCGGTTCAGCAATTCCGTGCTGAACCGCTCCCGGATGGGATCAACGTGTGGAAAGCCCGAGGACGTCGAGCATGGAATAAAAGCCGGGTTTCTTGTCGCGCGCCCAAAGTGCAGCCTGAAGCGCGCCGCGGGCAAACAGCGAACGATCGCCGGCGCTGTGAGACAGCGTCAGGCGTTCGCCTTCGCCGGCGAAGATGACGGAGTGGTCGCCGATGACGGCACCGCCGCGCAGCGTGGCGAAACCGATGGCGCCTGCCGGCCGCGGACCAGTCTGGCCGTCGCGTACACGCACGGAATGATCGTCGAGATCGATGCCGCGGCCCTTTGCCGCCGCCTGCCCAAGCAGGAGCGCAGTGCCGGAGGGGGCGTCGACCTTGTGCTTGTGATGCATCTCCAGGACTTCGATGTCCCAATCGGCCGGCGGAAGCGCCCGCGCCGCCTGTTCGACAAGGACGCTCAAAAGATTGACGCCAAGGCCCATATTGCCCGATTTGACGATGCGGGCGTGGCGGGAGGCCGCCTTGAACTTGGCCTCGTCTTCAGCCGAGCAGCCGGTGGTCCCGATGATGTGGACGATACGTGCCTGGGCGGCGAGGCCGGCGAAGGTGACGCTGGTGGCGGCTGTGGTGAAGTCGATCACGCCTTCGGCATGCAGGAAAGCCGAAAGCGGATCGTCGGTGACGGGAACGCCGATCGGCCCCAGTCCGGCAATCTCGCCGGCATCCTTGCCGATGAAAGCGGAGCCTGGGCGGGCAACGGCGGCGTGCAGGGTAACACCTTGCGTGGCGTGGATGAGGCGGATCAGGGCTTGGCCCATGCGGCCCGCTGCGCCAACCACCACCAGCTTCATCGCATCATCGGTCATGTCTTCTCAATCGTCTTATTTGCGGGAAGTGCCGGAAACGGCCGGCCGCTGGAGGTTGTTGAGGCGAGCGTAAAGGCCATTGTCGGCGGTCGCAAGCGTCTCGTGGTTGCCCTCTTCGACAATGCGCCCGTTCTGCATGACAATGATCTTCTCCGCCCGCACGACCGTCGAGAGACGATGGGCGATGACGACGACGGTGCGGCCGCTCATGGCTTCGTCCAGCGCCTTCTGCACGGCTGCCTCCGACTCGGTATCGAGCGCTGATGTCGCTTCGTCGAGCAGCAGGATCGGCGCGTTGCGCACCAGCGCGCGGGCGATCGACAGGCGCTGGCGCTGGCCGCCGGACAACGTCACGCCATTTTCGCCGACCGGCGTGTCGTAGCCCTGAGGCTGCGCCATGATAAAATCATGGGCGTAGGCGAGCCGGGCCGCTTCCTCGACTTCGGCATTCGTCGCCTCCGGACGGCCGTAACGGATATTGTCGCGGATCGTGCCTTCGAAGAGGTAGGGCTGCTGCGAGACATAGGCGAGCTGCTCGCGCAGCGACCGCTTCGTGACATGCGCTATGTCCTGTCCGTCGATGAAGATGCTGCCGGCCTTGGGATCGTAGAAGCGCGGAATGAGATTGATGACAGTGGACTTGCCGGCGCCGGAAGGGCCGACCAATGCCGTCGTTTCGCCGCCGTCGGCAACGAAACTTACGCCGGACAGAACCGCCTCGTCGCCATAAGCGAAGTGAACGTCGCGAAACTCGATGCGAGCCTCGGTGACGACGAGCGGCATGGCGTTGGGCAAGTCGCGCTGACGCGGCTCCATGTCGAGCAATTCGTAGATCATGCGCGCGTTGACGACGGCGCGCTCCATCTGCACCTGGAGCTTGGCAAGACGGCGAGCCGGATCATAGGCGAGCAGCAGCGAGGTGACGAAAGAGAAGAAGGCGCCGGGCGGAACGTCGTGATAGATCGACCGATAGGCGGCATAGGCAAGGACGCTGGCGACCGCGAAGCCCGCAAAGCTTTCGGTCAGCGGTCCGTTGCGCTCCGAAAGGCGCGCAATGCGGTTCTGCCGGTGTTCTGCCGCCGTGATCAGCTTGTTGATCTTGCGGTCCAACTGCTCTTCCATCGTAAAGGCTTTGACGATGGAAATGCCCTGGATCGTCTCCTGCATCGCGCCGAGAACGTGGCTGTTCAGGTTGACCGCTTCGCGCGTTGCCGCGCGCAGCCGCTTGGACACGTAGCGCAGCGCATAAAGCAGCGGCGGGGCGGCGATAAAGACGGCAAGGCTCAGCAGCGGGTCCTGGACCACCATGACGCCAATCAGGGCGACGAAGGTCAGAAGGTCGCGGGCGGTCGAGGTAATCGTCAGGTTCATGACATCGCGGATGCCGGAGACGTTCTGGCTGACCCGTGCCGCGATCTGCGCCGATCGGGCTTCATTGAAGAACCCGACCGACAAGGTCATCAGATGCCCGTAGAGCCGCCGCTGGTAACGCGCGATGATGTTGTTGCCGATCTTGTTGAGAATGACCGACTGGAAGTAACCGGCAAAACCGCGCACCACGAAAGCGGCGAAGATTGCCGAGCAGATGAGCCAAACGACATCGGCCCGGCGTTCGACGAACGCCTGGTTGATGATCGTCTTCATGATGTAGGCGATAAAAGCCGTCGACAACGCCACCAAGATCAAACAGGTGATGGCGATCAAATAGCCCCAGACATGATCACGGCCATTTTCGGCAATGATCCGCTTCAGGACACCGGTAACGGTCTCGCTATCGACGCTGTTGTTTTTGGTGTCGGGTGACTTCAAATATCGGCTTCCTGTCTCAAACCAAGCGAGCCGCATATGGCACGTGCTTTCGCGGGTCTATAAAGAGTTAGGACGGCTTTGGCTAGATATGGCCTATTGCACTGGTTAAGGCAGCTCATGGTGCCACGCTCATTATAAGCGAAGGCAGCTCGGCCAAAAAGGCGTCGCGTGTCCTTGCGCCCGTCGGTCCCTGCTCCTTCTTTTCGTCCTGGATCAGCCGCGCGAACACGAGCCTGCGATCGCCTTTCGCCGCCCATCCGACGAACCATCCATACGGATAGCTTTTGTCGGCGGCTCCGCCGGGACGTGCTGAACCGGTCTTGCCGTGAATGTCCCAACCGTTGGGCAGAGCCGCAACTTCGGTGATGCGCTCCGTCATGTCGAAAGCTTGCGGGCTTACGGGCAGTTGTCGGGTCACCAGCTTTCCGAGAAAGGCGACCTGTTCGAGCGGGGAAATCTTCAGCGAGGAGCCGATCCAGGAACGGTCCAGCCCATTGTTCTTTCCGGGGTCGCCGGAGACGTCGGCATTGCCGTAGCGGAACTTGACGGCGTAGTCGTGCAGCCGTTCCGTGCCAAGCGCGTGCGTCACCTGCTGCGAAAACCAGACCACCGAATATTTGATCCATCGAGCCGGGTCCGTCGGCTGGCGCCACTCGGCACCGCGCCAATCGACATAGCCCTTACGATAAGGCAGCAGCGGTGTATGCTCGTCCTTCAGAAAGCCAGAATCGAAGCCCATCAGGCTGATCGCGATCTTGAAGGTGGACGCCGGCGTGACGCGGGTTGCGCAATCGCCTTGCTGCAACAACACCTTTCCGTCTGCCGCATTCGCTACCACCGTGCAGAGGATTTTTGCATCAGCGGTGGAGATTGAAAGCGTGGCCGCAAGCAATGCCAGCGGAAGGAAGCGATAGTTCATCTGGTTCTCCCGCGGCCGCATCTGGCGACGCGCTGCTCTATCCTGGTCAACGCCGCCAGCGGCGGCCGTCCGTCGCCAGGCCGAAATCGGCCGGCATGCGGGCGTAGGCCGAGAGGCCCGCCAGTGCGGCAAGAGGGTGGGTGACCACATGCGTCGGGATCGATTTCAGCAGCGCGGAATGCGGCGCCTTGTCTTCGAAAGCGGCGCGGAATTCCGGCTTCTGCAGCGCCGGCAGGATCTTTTGCGAGATGCCGCCGGAAAGATAGACGCCGCCGCGCGCCATGAAGATCAAGGCGATATCGCCGGCGACGCGGCCGAGATAGGTGACGAACAGCGTCACGGTTTCTTCGGCCTGGGCGTTGGTGCCGGCAAGCGCATGGGTGGTGATATCAGCCGGCTGCGTCAGTGCGGGCTCGATGCCATCAGCCTTGCAGATCGCGTGATAAAGATACTGCAGGCCGCGGCCGCAAAGGACCTGCTCGGCAGAGATCCGGCCTTCGATGGGTTCCAGATGCGGCCAGATCTGAAAATCGCGCACACTGCGCGGCCCGAGATCGATATGTCCGCCTTCGCCAGGCACCGGGATCCAGGCATGCTGGGCATGAATGAGGCCGGCGACGCCAAGGCCGGTGCCTGGTCCGAGTACGGCGCGCGATGCGATCATGCCGTCAGAGGTTTCACCGATGGTCTCGCGATGCTCCTCGGAAACACCGGCGATCGCTAGCGCCTGCGCCTCGAAATCATTGATGATCAGCACATCATCAAGACCGAGATTGGCGATCATCGTCTTCGGGCGGATCACCCAGTCGCAATTGGTCAGCGGAATCTCGTCGCCGCGAACCGGCGCTGCAATGGCAAGGATCGCCGAACGCGGCTTCACCGCCGTCTTGTCGAGAACGCCCTGCTGGATCGCCTCGTCGATCGTTTTGAAATCGGCGGTATGCACGTTGGGGAAATGCTTCGGCTCGGCATAGGCATCGACGAGGATTGAAAAGCGGGCATTGGTTCCGCCGATATCGCCGATCAGGATCGGAAAGGGCAAGGGGGCTTCGCTGTGAGTAAGCTTGGGCATGGCGAGGTCCGTGGTCTGCCGCCGAGGCGGATTAATGGTTCAGTGTTTTGATCAGTCGTTCTGCAGTGGCTTCGTTGAGAGCCATGGGAATGTCGTAGAGAACGGCAAGCCGCGTCAATGCCTTCACGTCGACATCGTGCGGCATCGGGGTCAGTGGGTCGATGAAGAAGACGAGTACATCGATTTCGCCGGTGGCGATCATGGCGCCGATCTGCTGGTCGCCGCCGAGCGGACCGCTCTTCAGGCGGGTGACCTTCAGGCTGGGGCAGGCATCGAGCACCCGGCCGCCAGTCGTGCCCGTGGCGACGATATGCCAATCGGCAAGTGCATCCTGGTTGCGGCGTGCAAATTCCGCCATCGCATCCTTTTTCTGATCATGCGCGATCAGCGCGATGCATTTGCCGGCCATGAAATTCCCGCTCCACCCAAGATTTTTTAATCGATTTATCTGCCTTCTATACCAAGAGACAAGCCTTTGAAAGACGGGTTGAGCCGGTCGAAACCGGCTCTGCCGTTTTACTGCTGCGGGATGCTGCCGGGCGGGGTGCTGCCCGTATCGGCGCTGGAAACCGGCATCGCGCCGGTCGTCACGCTCGCTGCAGCGGTCTTGGCGCCGAAGGTGGCGGCGCGCGCCGAGGCGACGGCGGGTGCATCCAGCACGGCCTGGCAGGACTTGGGCAGATCGGAAACCATGACTTCACGCGGCTTTACCGGCGGTTTCGTGCTGGGTTTCGGCTTCGCCCAGGGGGCGGGCGTGAACCACCAGGCGAGCGACTTGTCGCAGCCGTCGCCGGCGGCAACGGGTGCCTGCGGTTTGCAGCCGGTCGAGCCTGCAGGGCAGCGGATGCGGATATGGAAATGCGAGTCATGGCCGTATTCCGGGCGAAGCTTGCCGAGATTGGTGCGGTCGCCGGTCCAGGTCTCGCACATCTTCTTCTTGATTGCCGGATTGACGAAGATGCGTTCGACTTCGGGGTAGCTCGCAGCACGCATCAGGAGGCGGGCATGCTCCGGCGTCCAGACCTTGTCATTGATCGTCAGGAATTTGTCCTTCGCCAGCATGCTGGTGAAGGGCAGGGTCTCGCGCTCGGCCGTCGTCAATGTCCGCGACGGCATCGGCGTCAGCCAAACGTCGGCATCGAGACCGATCTGATGCGAGGCATGACCGTTGAACATCGGCCCGCCACGTGGCTGCGAGATGTCGCCGACCAGGATACCCGGCCATCCGTCATATTTGGCGGCATCGCGGGACAGGCGTTCAAGGAGGGAGATCATCTCTGGTCGTCCCCAACGGCGGTTGCGCGACAAGCGCATCGCCTCCCAGGTCGGTCCGTCGGTCGGCAGCGCCACGGCGCCGGAAAGGCAGCCCTTGGCATAGAAGCCGAACGATTGCGGCGGTCCCTGCGTCGGTAGCGTTACCGCGCCGAAGATCGCCTTGGCGCTTCCGGGCGTCGGGGTTGCCTGCTGCGCCAGCGCATCGCCGCTGATGAGACCCGCGCCGATCGTGGCTGCGAGGGAAAGTTTGCTGAACGTATCGAGGGTCCGAACCAGGACAGAAATCATGTGGTTCCCTAAGAAGCTGCCGGCGATGGCCGAAGTGATTTGTCGCAAATCTACCTTGAAAAGCGATTTTGGTGAATCCGTGTTTTTATCGCTTGAGCCGAATGGACGGCTGTAGATTGCTTGCCGGAACCACTAACTCGCTGATCAAACAGCCAGAATTTCCGCCGTCTTGCGGATGCGCGACAGCCGCGGCAAAACCTTTGTACAGGCGAAATCCTGCATTTCCTGCGAAAAGGTCGTCACCGCATCCTCGGCGACGATGATGGAATAATTGGCCGCATAGCCGTCGCGAGCGGTCGATTCGACGCCGAAATTGGTGGCGACGCCGGTAAGGATCAGTGTTTTGATGCCGCGGCGGCGCAGTTGCAGATCGAGTTCGGTGCCGTAAAAAGCACTCCATTGCCGTTTAACGATGGCAATGTCGGGCGTCAGTGCAGCGATTTCGTCGGGTGCGGCGAGGGCTGCCGGCGGCAAACCTCCCTCTGGAAAGCTGAAGCTTTCGTCGACGGGCCGGTTGACAGCGTCGGCATAGTCTGCGGAAAATCCAACCGTCACAAAGACTCTCGTTCCACCGGCGGCTTTCAGTTTCCGAGCGATGGCGACGGTATTCTCGACGATCTGCTGCGCAGAGTGGGGTGCGAGCGGGCGGCTGAGAACCAGGCCCTGCAGATCGATGGAGACAAGTGCGGTGGTTTGGGGATCGTAAAGAGGCATCAGGGGGCTCCGGGGAAATATGAGGGTATCCTCACAATGACAGATATGAGGGAATCCTCGCAAAAATCAAGCGCGGAGCCGCAGACGCGCATCCCGAAGCGTCGCCGCGGCCACGACCGCGTTGCCGTGCTCTTGGAAGCGGCCGCCAAGATCTTCGTTCGGAAGGGCTATGACGCGGCGACAATGACCGAGATTGCAGCCGAAGCGCACTCGTCGATCGGCTCGCTCTATCAATTCTTTCCAACCAAGCCGTTGCTGGCCGAAGCGCTGCATATCGATCGGCTGGAGCGGCTGAAAGCCGTGCTTCAGGACATCGCGGAAAAGAGCGGCGGCCTTTCGGCTGCCGATAGCGGCGAGGCAATCTTCGACGGGCTCGGCGCTTTCATCGAGAAGTTTCCGGAATTTCCGGTGCTTGCCGCCCGCCGCGACGTTCCGAGGGACCGCAAGCTGCGTTCGCGGGCGGAGCTCAAAGAGCTGATTTCCGCCATCCTGCGGCGGGCGGAGCCGCCGGTCACGGACGATGTTGCCTTGATGGCGGCGATCGTTCTCGAACTGCTGCGCATCGCCGTCGTCGCCGCCAACGAGCCGGAAGCGGCCGGCGACCGGCGTCTTGTCCGCGAATTGCGCCTGATGCTGCGCAAACGCCTTGAAGAAGCTGCGGCAAAAGCCTGACTTCATGGGGCGGCAATCGGCCGATTTGGGAGAAGATGAGCAATTCCGTCCTGCTTTTTGCCCTCATTTGGCCTATGCTTGATTCCCATCAAATCATCAGAGGATCATGAATGGCATTGTCGCGGTTGAAAGCAGGCTTGGTTGCTTCTCTTTTCTGCCTGCTGGTCTTGCCGGCGCCATCCAACGCCGACGAGCTAGAGTTCCGCATCGGCACCGCCATTCTCGGCGATCTGAAATACCAGCCCGGCTTCAAGCATTTCGACTACGTCAATCCTCACGCGCCGAAGGGCGGCGAATTGAAGCTTTCGAGCAATGGAACGTTCGACACGGTCAATCCCATTCTGCTGAAAGGCAACCCCGTCACTGGAATCGGACTGGTTTTCGATACGTTGCTGAAATCGGCCGACGATGAGATCGCCTCGTCCTATGGGCTGCTGGCGGAGGGCATATCCTATCCGGACGACATATCGAACGCGACGTTCCGATTGCGGGCCGAGGCGAAATGGGCTGACGGAGCCCCGGTAACACCTGAAGATGTCATCTTCAGCTTCGAGAAGGCCAAAGAACTCAATCCCTTCTTGACTAGCTACTACGCGCATGTCTTGCGGGCTGAAAAGACCGGCGATCGGGATGTGACCTTCACCTTCGACGAGAAGAACAATCGCGAACTGCCGTTCATTCTGGGGCAGCTTCTTCCTATCGTGCCGAAACATTGGTGGGAAGGCACCGGACCGGACGGCAAACCGCGTGATATTTCCCGCACGACACTGGAGCCGGTCATGGGCTCTGGCCCCTATAAGATCGCTGCCGTCTCGCCGGGCTCGACCATCCGCTATGAACTCCGCAACGACTATTGGGCCAAGAACTTGCCCGTCAATGTCGGCGAGAACAATTTTGGCGTGATCTCTTACGCCTATTACGGCGACGATGATGTGGAGTTCGAAGGCTTTCGCGGCGGCAACGTCGATTTCTGGCAGGATAATAGCGCGAGCCGCTGGGTAACAGGCTATGATTTCCCCGCCGTCAAGGATGGCCGCATCAAGCGCGAAGATCTACCAAATCCGCTGCGCGCCACCGGCGTGATGCAGGCGCTGGTGCCGAACATGCGCCGCGACCAGTTCAAGGATCAAAGGGTGCGTGAGGCGCTCAATTACGCCTTTGATTTCGAGGAGATCAACCGCACGGTCGCCTATGGTGTATATCGCCGGGACGATAGCTATTTCTTCGGCACCAAACTCGCTTCCTCCGGTCTGCCGCAAGGGGAAGAACTGAACGTCCTGAACGAGATCAAGGACAAGGTGCCGCCTGAAGTCTTCACGACCCCCTACAGCAACCCGGTGGGCGGCGATCCGCAGAAATCTCGCGACAATCTCCGTAAAGCGATCGCGCTTCTCAAGGAAGCCGGCTATGTCATCAAGGGCAACCGGATGGTCAATGCCAAGACTGGACAGCCCTTTTCCATCGAGATTCTCCTCGGCAGCCCATTTGTTGAAAAATGGGTGCTGCCCTATGCGCAGAACCTGAAGAAGATTGGCATCGATGCACGTGTTCGAACCGTCGATTCATCGCAATATATTAATCGCGTCCGCAGCTTTGACTATGACATGATCTGGACCGTTTGGGCTCAGACCCTCAATCCGGGCAACGAGCAGATCGACATGTGGGGCTCGGCTTCCGCCAATCGCCAAGGCTCGCGCAACTACGCCGGCATAGCCGATCCCGGCATTGATGCGCTGATCACCAAGGTCATTCTTGCCAAGGATGTCGCCGAGAAGGAGGCAACGGCGAGAGCGCTCGACCGTGTTTTGCTCGCCCACCACTACGTCGTTCCGTTGTTTTATGCCACGAGCTTCCACATCGCCTATTGGGACAAGTTCGAACATCCTGCCAACCTGCCGGAATATTCGATGGGCTTTCCCGAGACATGGTGGTCGAAGAACGCCGGCAAATGAGCGGCTCTTGCAATGATAGGCATGCTGGCTCCAAATGCCCCATGCCGATTCGGCAATTTCAGCCTGAAATGACTGCGCCGGCTCTATTCGGCGGAAGGGAATAAGCGACTTGAACGACGGATGGATTGAGGCGGGAGCGGGCATATTCCTCAATGAGGGAGTGACGGGCTGATGGGCGCCTATATCCTCAGACGTCTGCTGCTGATGATCCCGACCATTATCGGCATCATGGCGATCTCCTTTACGATCGTGCAGTTCGCGCCCGGCGGTCCCGTCGAGCAGGTGATCGCGCAATTGACCGGCCAGGCCGACAACGCCAACGGCCGTCTTTCCGGCGGCACCGATATACTCGGCCAGCAACAGGCAGCCGACGACAGCAGCTCGAAATATCGCGGTGCGCAGGGGCTCGATCCGGAGCTGATCGCCAAGCTCGACAAGCAGTTCGGCTTCGACAAGCCGCCGCTCGAGCGCTTCGGCCAGATGATGTGGAACTATATCCGCTTCGATTTCGGCGAAAGCTTCTTCCGCAACACCCAGGTGATCGATCTCATTGCCCAGAAGCTGCCGGTATCGATCTCGCTCGGCATCTGGATCCTGATCTTTTCCTACGCCATCTCCATTCCGCTCGGCATCCGCAAGGCGATACAGGATGGATCGACCTTCGACGTCTGGACATCCGGCGTCATCATCATCGGCTATGCCGTTCCGAGTTTCCTCTTCGGCATCATGCTGATCGTGCTTTTCGCCGGTGGATCCTTCTTCGATTGGTTTCCGCTGCGCGGCCTGGTCTCCGACAATTTCGCCGATCTCGCCTGGTGGCAGAAGATCATCGACTATCTCTGGCATCTCGTGCTGCCGTTGATTTCGCTGTCGCTCGCCGCCTTCGCCACGACGACGCTTCTGACCAAGAATTCCTTCATCGAGGAGATCAAGAAGCAATATGTCATCACGGCGCGCGCCAAGGGCCTCAGCGAACGGCGAGTGCTCTACGGCCACGTCTTCCGCAATGCCATGCTGATCGTCATCGCCGGTTTTCCCGGTGCCTTCATCTCCGCTTTTTTCACCGGTTCGCTGCTGATCGAGAATATCTTCTCGCTCGACGGTCTCGGCCGCCTCAGCTATCTCTCCGTCGTCCAGCGTGACTATCCGATCGTGTTCGCAACGCTCTATATCTTCTCGCTGCTTGGCTTGTTCGTCGGCCTGATCTCGGACCTGATCTATACCTGGATCGACCCGCGCATCGATTTCGAGCGGAGGGATGTCTGATGGACGCTGCGACCAATTCGACCGCCCCGGCAGTGGTAAAGCCGCCGCGCAAAGGCCTCTTTTCGCCGACCAACGTTCGCCGCTGGCAGAATTTCAAGGCGAACCGCCGCGGCTACTGGTCCCTCTGGCTATTCCTGATCCTGTTCGTTCTCAGCCTCGGAGCGGAATTCATCGCCAACGATCGGCCGATCCTCATCTCCTACAAAGGCGAGATCCTGACGCCTATCTTCGTCGACTATCCGGAGGAAAAGTTCGGCGGCTTCCTGGCGCAGACCGATTATCGCGCAGAGGATATCAGGCAGGAGATCAACGCCAATGGCTGGATGATCTGGCCGCCGATCCACTATTCCTATCAGACCGCCAACTCGAACCTTCCGAAAGGAAGCTCGGCTCCGACGGCTCCCTTCTGGCTGATGAGCAAGGAACAACGCTGTTCCGGCTATGAAAAGGGCGTCGCCGATCCGAATTGCACTTTGAGCAATCTCAACTGGCTCGGCACGGACGACCAGGCGCGGGACGTACTGGCACGCATGATCTACGGCTTCCGCATCTCGGTGCTGTTCGGCCTGGCGCTGACCATCTGCTCGGCGGTCGTCGGCGTTGCCGCCGGTGCCATACAGGGTTATTTCGGCGGCTGGACAGACCTTCTGCTGCAGCGCTTCATCGAAATATGGTCGTCGATGCCGGTGCTTTATATCCTGCTGATCATCGCCTCGGTCTTGCCGCCGGGCTTCTTCATCCTTCTCGGCATCCTTCTTCTGTTTTCCTGGGTAGGCCTCGTCGGCGTCGTGCGTGCCGAATTCCTCCGGGCGCGCAACTTCGAATATGTGCGCGCCGCCCGCGCGCTCGGCGTCAACAACATTACCATCATGTATCGCCACCTGCTGCCGAACGCCATGGTCGCGACCCTGACCTTCGTACCGTTCATTCTCTCCGGCTCGATCACGACGCTGACCTCGCTGGATTTCTTAGGCTTCGGCATGCCCCCCGGCTCGCCTTCGCTGGGCGAAATGATCGCCCAGGGCAAATCAAACCTGCAGGCCCCCTGGCTGGGCCTGTCCGCCTTCTTCACCATGTCGATCATGCTGTCGCTTCTGATCTTCATCGGCGAGGCCGTGCGCGATGCATTCGATCCGAGAAAGACGTTCCGATGAGCAAACTCGTTTTTTTTCGAAGCTCGGGTTACTATATCGAGCTCGTGACATCAGGGCGTTTGGGCCATGAACAAGATTGTGATTGAACACTATCCCGCATCGAAGCTTCCGGAAGATCTCCGCGAGAAACTGGAAAAAGACGCTAAAACGGTGCGCCTGGTGATGGAGTCTGAATCGGCGATGGAATCCGGATTGCCGGAGGGCAAAGAGGATAAGTGGCCCGGTTTCAAGGGCTTAATGCCGCCCAATCCGGAGCCGATGTCCGTTGACGAATTGCTCGCGACCATTGAGCGCCTTCGTGCGGAGAACCGACCGTCGGTAACTCGTGAAGAGGCGGTTGCCAGAATCCGTGCATTGCGGGATGAATGGGACTATTGATGGAAGATGTCGGCAGAATTTATCTCGACACCAACATTTTCATTATCGCATTCGAAAGACGAGATGAAATTGGCGATATGCTTCTTCAGTCATTCGTTGCCGCTGGCCGACGTCACGCGAAACTGTTCGTGACGAGCGAATTGACGTTGGCCGAGCTTCTCGTGACACCTTACAGAAACGGCGACACGATTCTGGCCGAGACTTACGAAACGTCAATTTCGACAAATAGTTGGCTCGAGGTCTTGCCAATTGAGCGATCGATGTTCCTCTGCACTGCAATGCTCCGGTCCCAATATAGCGGCTTGAAGTTACCTGATGCTCTTCATCTTTCTGTCGCTGCCGCGGCCGGTTGCTCGCATCTCCTGACCGACGATTATGGGATAAAAGGCGAGTATCGCCTCGCAGGTTCCCGGTATGGGCTGGAGTTTGACACACCGCCGCTCGCCGTCCTCCGCCCTGACGAGCCCACTCTCTCATCGCTCCTGAAAAGCCTGGCCGAATGACCGAACCGCTGCTCTCCGTCCGCAATCTATCCGTCGCCTTTCATCAGGGCGGGCAAACGTCGACTGCGGTCGATAGTGTCTCCTTCGAGATCGCCAAGGGCGAGGTGCTGGCGCTGGTCGGCGAATCCGGATCGGGCAAGTCGGTGTCGGCCAACTCGATCCTGAAGCTGCTGCCCTATCCGTCCGCCAGCCATCCCTCGGGCGAAATCCTGTTCAAGGGCAAGGACCTGCTGAAAGCGTCCGATAATGAGCTGCGCGCCGTCCGCGGCAACGACATCACCATGATCTTCCAGGAGCCGATGACCTCGCTTAATCCGCTCCATACGATCGAAAAGCAGATCGGCGAAATCTTGGCGCTGCACCAGGGCATGGTCGGCCAGCCGGCCCGTAGCCGCATACTGGATCTCCTCAACCAGGTCGGCATCCGCGAGCCGGAAAAGCGACTCAAGGCCTATCCGCACGAACTGTCCGGCGGTCAGCGTCAGCGCGTGATGATTGCCATGGCGCTCGCCAACCGGCCGGAGCTTCTGATTGCCGACGAGCCGACGACGGCGCTCGACGTCACCGTGCAGGCGCAGATCCTCCAATTGCTGCGCGACCTCAAGGGCGCACACGGCATGTCGATGCTGTTCATCACCCACGATCTCGGCATCGTCCGCAAATTCGCCGATCGGGTCTGTGTCATGACCAAGGGCCGTATCGTCGAAACCGGCACGGTCGAGGAGGTCTTCACCAATCCCCAGCATGACTATACCCGGCATCTGCTTGCGGCCGAGCCGCGCGGCGAGCCGCCGGTGGGCGACACCAGTAAGCCGGTGGTCATGGAAGGCTCCGACATCAAGGTCTGGTTCCCGATCAAGGCCGGGTTGATGCGCAAGGTGG
Organism: Rhizobium sp. BR 362; assembly: GCF_036528765.1. Classification (NCBI taxonomy): domain Bacteria; kingdom Pseudomonadati; phylum Pseudomonadota; class Alphaproteobacteria; order Hyphomicrobiales; family Rhizobiaceae; genus Rhizobium; species Rhizobium sp. BR 362. The sequence goes on from NZ_JARWGH010000004.1 coordinate 32,768, forward strand.
TCGACCATGTGAAGGCGGTCGACGGCATCGATTTGAGGCTGAGGGCCGGGCAGACGCTCGGCGTCGTCGGCGAATCCGGCTCCGGCAAGACAACGCTCGGCCTGGCGCTTGCCCGGCTGATCTCCTCCAGAGGCCGCATCAGCTTTGTCGGCAAGGACATTGCGGACTATTCCTTCAGAGAGATGCGGCCGCTGCGCAACCAGCTTCAGGTCGTTTTTCAGGATCCCTATGGATCGCTGAGCCCGCGTATGTCGGTTGGCGAAATCATTGCCGAGGGGCTGAAGGTGCATGAGCAATCTCTATCGGCGGAAGAGCGCGATCAGCGCGTCTGCTGGGCGCTGGAGGAGGTAGGTCTCGATCCCTCAACCCGCTGGCGCTTCCCGCATGAATTCTCGGGCGGCCAGCGCCAGCGTATCGCCATTGCCCGCGCCATGGTGCTGAAGCCGCGTTTCGTCATGCTGGACGAGCCGACCTCGGCGCTCGACATGAGCGTGCAGGCGCAGGTGGTCGATCTGCTACGCGATCTGCAGCGGCGCCATGACCTTGCCTACCTCTTCATCAGCCATGATCTGAAAGTGGTGAAGGCGCTTGCGAACGACCTGATCGTCATGCGCTTCGGCAAGGTCGTGGAGCAGGGCTCGTCAGCGGAGATTTTCCGTGCCCCTAAAGAGGATTACACCAAGGCGCTTCTCGCCGCCGCCTTCAACATCGAAGCGGTACCCACCGCCGCTATCCAGCAATAAAGACAATCGCCATGCCGGTCAAAAGCCCCGTTCTCGTCGATCTCAAATTCACGCCTGAGGCCATCGCCGCCGCTCTTGAAACCGCTTTTGCCGATCGCGGCAGCATCAATCTCGCCGATCCCGCCAACAAGAGTGCGGATCTGAGCCAGATCGACTATGCCCTTCTGTGGAAGCCGGACGCCGATCTCTTTCAGCGCGCGCCTAATCTCAAGGTGATCTTTTCCGGCGGCGCCGGCGTCGATTCGATGCTGAATATCGCTGATCTGCCCGACATTCCCATCGTCCGCTTCGTCGACCGCAGCTTAACGGTGCGCATGACGGAATGGATCGTGCTGCAATGCCTCATGCATCTGCGCGATGTCTTCGGTCATTTCCGTCACCAGCGCAAGCGCGTCTGGGGCCATCTTCCGGCGCCGGAGGCACGTGAAGTCGCGGTCGGGGTCATGGGTCTCGGCATTCTCGGCCTCGATGCCGCCGCCAAACTCAAGGTCATGGGCTTTGATGTCATCGGCTGGTCGCGGCAGAAGAAGCACATCGACGGCATGGAAACGTTCGACGCCGGCGAGCTCGACGCCTTTCTGTCGCGGACCGATATTCTCGTCGGTCTGCTGCCGCTGACGCCGGAGACGACAGGGCTATACAACAGCTCGCTTTTTTCGAAGCTTCGTCGCGGCGGTGCTCTGAGCAAGCCGGTGTTCATCAATGCCGGACGCGGCAAGAGCCAGGTCCAGGCCGATATCGTCTCTGCGATCGAAACCGGCGTACTCGGGGGCGCGTCGCTCGATGTCTTCGATGTCGAACCGCTGCCGATGGACGATCCGCTGTGGAACCTGGAGAATATCGTCATCACTCCGCATGATGCAGCGGTCTCCGAAGAACATTCGCTGATGCGCCATGTCGAGGAGCAGATCGCCCGCTTCGAACGCGGTGAGCCTTTACAATATCTGGTGGATCGCAGCCGCGGCTACTGAGCGCCTTCGGAACCTTCCAGAGCCGCCTCCGTTTTCCAAAGAACGCCGCCGCAAGGCGAATTTGGAAGGAGGCTGTCATGCCACGGAAGCTGGAAACCCATACGCATTGGGAGAATTCTGATCAGCGCCTGCATGAGGAAAAGGAATTGCCGGCGACCGAGGCCAAACAGGGACATATGGGGCGCCGGGTACTGGCAGTGCTCCTCGTTGCGCTCGCCCTGACGGCGATCGTCTGGGCTTTGGTCGAACTTTGGGGCCGCGAAACCGCGCCGACCGGGCCGGCAACAACGACCCAAGATCAGACGGCGGCCCCGAAACCGCCGGTTCAAGGCAATTCCCAGCCGTAGTGAATTCGGCATCGGTCACGAGTTAAGCCCATGCTGCGGCCCTCGGCAGCAGCGCGTTTAATTCAGTATCAATTTTCTTTCAGTGACTGGACTTTCGCTCAACATTTTTTGATAACAGGAGCATTATACCCGCCGCCAGCGCGCTGGAAGGCGCGAAGCATGACGTCTGGGGCGCAGGGAGACGGGCAGGAACGAGATGACGAAGACGGATATCGCCACCCGTGTCTATAACCATACCTGGAAGCTCGATCCGATCATCCGTAGCCTGATCGATACGGATTTCTACAAGCTTCTGATGCTGCAGATGATCTGGAAGCTTTATCCGGATGTCGACGCCACCTTCTCATTGATCAACCGCACGAAGAGCGTCCGGCTCGCCGAAGTGATCGACGAAAAGGAACTGCGCGAGCAGCTCGATCATGCGCGCACGATCAGGCTTTCCAAGAAGGAGATGATCTGGCTGGCGGGTAACAGCTTTTATGGTCGCGCCCAGATCTTCGAGCCGGAATTTTTGGCCTGGTTGTCGAATTTCCAGCTTCCGGAGTACGAGCTGTCGAAGCGCGACGGGCAGTATATTCTCGACTTCCACGGGTCGTGGAAGGAAACGACCATGTGGGAGATTCCGGCACTTGCCATCATCAACGAGCTGCGGTCGCGTGCGGCGCTGAAAGCGCTGGGTCCTTTCACGCTCGATGTCCTCTATGCGCGCGCCAAGGCGAAGATGTGGGAAAAGGTCGAGCGGCTGCGGGAGCTGCCGAACCTGCGTATTTCCGATTTCGGCACCCGGCGACGCCATAGTTTCCTCTGGCAGCGTTGGTGCGTGGAAGCGCTGAAGGAGGGTGTCAGCCATGCTTTCACCGGCACCAGCAATGTCCTTCTCGCCATGGATTCAGATCTTGAGGCGGTCGGCACCAACGCGCACGAGCTGCCGATGGTGGCGGCGGCACTGGCCAAGACCGATGAGGAGCTTGGCAAGGCGCCGTACAAAGTGTTGCGCGACTGGAACCGCCTTTACGGCGGCAACCTGTTGGTGGTTCTGCCCGATGCCTTCGGCACCGCCTCTTTCCTGCGCAATGCACCGGAATGGGTGGCCGACTGGACCGGTTTTCGCCCGGACAGCGCCCCCCCGATCGAAGGCGGCGAGAAGATCATCGACTGGTGGAAGAAGATGGGCCGCGACCCCCGCCAGAAACTTCTGATCTTCTCCGACGGGCTCGACGTCGATGCCATCATCGCCACCTATAAGCATTTCGAGGGCCGCGTGCGCATGGGCTTTGGCTGGGGCACCAACCTCACCAATGATTTCGCCGGCTGCGCGCCCACCGAAATCCACGGCCTCAACCCGATCTCGATTGTCTGCAAGGTGATCGAAGCCAATGGCCGCCCCGCCGTCAAGCTCTCGGACAATCCGCAAAAGGCAACGGGCGAACCGGCCGAAGTCGAGCGCTATCTGAAATTCTTCGGCGCCGAGGATCGGGTCGATCAAGAGGTGTTGGTGTAACCCATCTTGTTTTCGAAAGAGCGCGTGACAGCTCTACCGATTGTTGTAAAGATGGGATTACGCTACCGTTTCGACTCAAGGATCAGCCGTGGTACGAAATCATTATGGCTACGGATTGCTATTGTGCCTTGTCTTCTTGCAACCCGCTTACGCGCAAACGGATAACGCGAAAGCCGCATTCGCAAAGCACGATTACAGAGCGGCACTGCTGAATTGGCAGGCGGAGCAGGGCGACGCAACTGCTCAGTACGGCCTGGGGCGTCTATATTTCTTTGGATTAGGTGTACAGCCAGACTTCAAACAAGCCGTTTTCTGGTTTCGCGAGGCGGCCGATCAAAATAACCCCTACGCTGAATTTCGCCTGGGCCTCGCTTATTCACTTGGCGATGACGAAGCTGCTCCAGATCCCGAACAGGCGAATATTTGGTTTCAAAAGGCAATAGCTGGCTTGAGCAAGGCGGCCAAGAACGGCGATGTTATGGCTCAATACTTGCTTGGAGGCATGTATTCTCAAGGAGAAGGTGCGGTGCCAGATGCCATGATGGCGAACTTCTGGTTTCAGAAGGCGATGGGTAGTTTTCGCGAGGCGGCAGAGCAGGGAACAACCTCGGCCCAATACTGGCTCGGCCAAATGTATCTTAACGGCCAAGGTGTGAGCCGGGACGTGGATCAGGCAATTATCTGGCTCTCAAAGGCTGCGGAACAAAACGATCTAGACGCCCAACTCTGCCTTGGCGAGATCTACACTTATGCGCAATACGATCGCAAGGATAGCGATTTGGCGATTAAGTGGCTTACGAAGGCTGCGGAACAAGGTGAGCCAGGGGCGCAAAAGCGTCTTAGTGCCGCCTATGCGGCGCGTGCACGTCCCACTGATGCGGCTACGTCGGCCTACTGGTATCGCAGGGCGACCGCTACGGAAGCGTCATCTGCAGCTACGAACAGTTCTTCCGACGCGGTCAAGCCAATCAACCTACCATCTTCTTCCAAAAATTGAATCCGGTGTGGAGGCATTCATACAAATAGACGTCTGTTTAAGCTACCTGGTGTTCATTTGCCCGAAGAGGGCAAGTCACATGCTACTGCACGCTCCGCCCCACTCGTTTGAACAGCGACCATTTTCCATCTTCCCAGCGATATTGATCGGGTGAAATCACATAGGGCACGTCGCTGAGATCGGCGCTGATCAGTTCGAGAAGCTGCAGTCTTGTGGCGTCGTTTTCGTGGGTGAAGAATACCTTGTCCCGCGACAGGAAGGCCGCGATCGGTGCTGCGCCGCCGGATTGGTCCTGCACTTCGGCCCAGAATTCGGCAGGAAGGCGACGCTGGATTCGAACTGGCCGTCGATTTCAATATATTGAAACTGGCTGCGCTTAGCGATCTGCACGCCGGTTTTCGATAGAAATTTATGGAGATTTTCCTGCGCCGCCTCCGCCAGCTCGCCGACATCGATGCCCCAGCTATCCAAGGCGTTGCTCATTACATAGCTGACCGTGGTCTCGCCATTGACGACAAAGAGCCTGACGAGATTCTCGGCCTCATCGAGATAGACGAATTGCGGCGGGTCGGATTTGCCCTTGACTGCCTGTATCATCTGTTGCCGCGCTACGTCGACAAAGCTGCGCGATTTCAGCACCGGCAGCACCTTCTGGAGATCGCCGCCGCCCTCCAAGGCTTCGGTTATGTTGAGATAGTTGAGCAGAGCCTGGGCACGCGCCTGTCCCTTCTTTTCACGCAGCGCCAGCAGCGCGTTGCCCAGGAATTTCGTCATCGTGTCGCCGTTGCGGCTATGCAGCGTCAGGCTGCCGGCGCCCGGATCATAATCGACTTTGATCACCTCGCCGAAAAATGGCAGGCGCTCCTGCAGATAGGCGGCAAAGCGGGCCTCGTCTTGCAGCGCTTCATCGGGAATGTTGAGATCGAGGCTCTTGATCGCCGGCGGCTCTGCAGGCTGTCGGGCTGGCGGTTCAATCTGCGTGTCCGGCCGTTTGGCTCCGCCGAAGAGCTTTTTCAGGAAGTTGAACACGCGATACATCCCCAAGCGGTATTGGCGCAAAGCTAACGTGCCCCCGGTTCGTGTGCAATGCCGACGCCTAATTGATTGTATGACTTGCGTAAGTGCCTGCTTGTCCGCACTAAAAAGGCGTATAGTCTGCCCAAACAGGCTGATCGGGCCGATTGCGAGAAGGGCGGCGCAAATGAGTATTGTCGGGGGTGGCAGGCGGTCGATTGCAGCGCTGCTTCTATGTCTTGTTGCTTTTTCCGGCCCGGCCGCGGTCCGGGCGCAAAGTGCAGGCGCGCCATCGACGGCCGCGCCGCCGCCGGAGAAGGTCCGAGAACTCATTCAGTTGATGAATGAGCCCGACGTCAAGCAGTGGCTTGCGTCGCAGTTGAATACCAAGCCTGCTTCAGCAGACAATCCCGGCTCCGGCGGTGGCCAGATGTCGGAATTGTCCGACACCCTCAGCCACACGCGACGGCACTTAGAGATCGTGTCATCAGCCGCGATGACATTGCCTTCCGAGGTGATGACAGCCTCCAAGAGGCTTGAAAACGAAGGCGAGGCGGCAGGCCGGCTGCGCATCGGCATTCAGGCACTGGTGCTGTTTTTCTTTGGTCTCGTGGCCGAACTGGTGGTTGCGCGCCTGATCAATGCCAAGCATATGCAGCATACAGAGAGGGCGGCCGGGATCGAGACCGAATTGCAGGCCGCGCGTTTCCAGTTCATGGGCGGAGTCGTGCCGGCCATCATCCATGGCGTGGCGATACTGTTTCCGCTTCTCATCTTCGACTGGCCGCCGATCATCGAAAGTTTTGCGATCGCCTGCGTCATCGCGATCGTCTCCAGCCGGCTGGCGGTCTCGCTCGGCAGACTGCTAATGGAACTGATCGCGATGCGCCGGGCGAGCGATGTTCTCGATGAGGATGGCGGCGCCGCGCGCATCGCCGAGCGGCGGCAGGTCGCGAAGTATTGGTATAGGCGAGGCACGCTGTTCGTCATCTATTTTGCCTGCGGCTGGGCGGTGATCCAGGCCATGGAACCGCTCGGCTTTTCCGATGGCGCCCGCGCGCTTGTCGGCTATACGCTTGGCATCGGCCTGTTCCTCATCGCCGTCGAAGCGGTCTGGGCGCGCCCGGCGCATCCGGAAGCGCGTGGCAGAAAGGTGATCTCATGGCTTTTGACGATCTATTTCGCCGCGCTTTGGTGCCTGTGGGTGACCGGCTTGAATGGCCTGCTCTGGCTCGGCATCTATGCCATTCTGCTGCCGCGCGCGCTCTCGGTGTCGTCGCGGGCGGTGGAGGCGCTGCATGACGCGGCCGGCGGTGTTCTAGGCGCCGGCAAGCTTGTCACGGTGATACTGGACCGCGGCGTACGTGCCGTCATCATCGCGCTTGCCGCCCTCTGGCTCGGCCACATGCTCGGTGTCGAGGCAGCCATGATGATGAGGCAGCCTGAATCCATGATCAATCGCGTGGCCCGCGGCGTCATCGGCGGCATCGTTATCCTGCTCGCTGCCGATTTGCTCTGGCATCTGTCGAAGACCTACATCAATGCCAAACTGTCGGCGTCCGTGCCGCTCGTCAGCGACAGCGAGGAGATGAAGGCCCGGCGGGCCCGGTTGCACACGCTGCTGCCGATTTTCCGCAATATCCTTGCCGTGGTCATCGGCATCATCGCCATCATGATGGTGCTGTCGGGTCTCGGCATCGAAATCGGGCCGCTGATCGCCGGCGCCGGCGTCGTCGGTGTCGCTGTCGGTTTCGGCGCGCAGACCATCGTGAAGGATGTCATCAGCGGCATCTTCTATCTCTGGGACGATGCCTTCCGCATCGGCGAATATATCGAAAGCGGCAACCACAAGGGCGTGGTGGAATCCTTCAGCCTTCGCTCCGTGAAACTACGCCATCAGCGCGGTCCGCTGGCGACGGTTCCCTTCGGCTCCCTCGGTGCGGTCAACAACATGAACCGCGACTGGGCGATCGATAAGATCATCCTGAAGGTTACCTACGATACCGACCTTGTGAAGACCAAGCGCATCATCAAAGAAATCGGCCAGCGTTTGCTCGACGATCCGGAACTGGCGCCCGACATCATCCAGACGCTGAAGATGAAGGGCGTCGAGCAATTCGGCGATTTCGCGATCGAGATCAGGCTGGCGATCACCACCAAGCCCGGTGAAGTCTCCGTCATCCGCCGCAGTGCCCTGTCGATGATCAAGCAGGCCTTCGATGAAAACGGCATCCATTTTGCGTTTCCGACGGTCCAGGTTGCAAGCGAGAAGGATGCCGCTGCCGCGGCCGCCCGCCAGGTGATCGAGATGCGGGCGGCGACCGTCGAAGGTGTTGAACAAACCGGGTAACGACCACACATCACCCAGGCACGAGTGCCTCCGACCTCGGTTAGCTCCCGCGCGCCATCTTTGATGCATCCATCCTTTTGGAGGTTATGTTATGGACTATCGCTATCTCGGCGGATCGGGTTTTCGCGTGCCGGTCCTCAGCTTCGGTACCGGCACCTTCGGCGGCAAAGGCGAGTTTTTCGGCGCCTGGGGCGCGACCGACGTCGATGAGGCAAGCCGCCTGATCGATATATGCCTCGATGCCGGTCTCAATTTCTTCGACAGCGCCGATGTTTATTCCGGCGGCGTTGCCGAGCAGGTACTGGGCGAGGCGATCAAGGGCCGCCGCGACAAGGTGCTGATCTCCACCAAGGCGACCTTTCGCTCTGGTGATGGGCCGAATGATGTCGGCTCCTCACGCTTCCACCTGATCAAGACCGTGGAATCTTCACTCAAGCGCCTGCAGACCGATCATATCGATCTCTTCCAGTTGCACGGCTTCGATGCCATGACACCGGTCGAGGAAACGCTGTCGACGCTCGACGATCTCGTGCGTGCCGGCAAGATTCGCTATGTCGGCTGCTCGAATTTCTCCGGATGGCACCTGATGAAGTCGCTGGCGGCGGCCGATCGCCACAACCTGCCCCGCTATGTGGCGCACCAGGCCTATTATTCGCTTGTCGGCCGCGATTACGAGTGGGAGCTGATGCCGCTTGCCGTCGATCAGAAGGTCGGGGCTGTCGTCTGGAGCCCGCTCGGCTGGGGCCGTCTGACCGGCAAGATTCGTCGGGGCCAGCCATTGCCGGAGGTCAGCCGCTTGCACAAAACGGCGGACAGTGGCCCACAGGTGGACGACGAATATCTCTATACTGTGGTTGATGCGCTTGACGAGGTTTCGAAGGAAACCGGTAAGACTATTCCGCAGGTAGCCCTAAACTGGCTGCTGCAGCGGCCGACAGTGTCGAGCATTATCGTTGGCGCCCGCGACGAAGGCCAGTTGCGCGACAATCTTGGCGCCGTCGGTTGGAACCTGACAACGGAACAGGTCGCCCGCCTGGACGCCGCCAGCGCCCAGACGCCCGCTTATCCCTATTGGCATCAGCGCGGCTTCAGCGAACGCAATCCCTTTCCCGCCGGCTGAGGATTTTTATGGGGTCGGCGCTTCCAAGCGTCGGCCCTCAGAAAGTTTCCTTATAGGGACGCAGGTCGATCTCCTGGGTCCAGGCGGAGGGATGCTGGCGGTGGATATGCCAGTAGGTCTCGGCAATGGCATCGATGTTGAGCAGTGCGTCGGCCTGCAGCTCCGGCCGCCTTGAGCGCAATCTTTCGCCGTCGATGCCGCCATCGATGATGGTGTGCGCGACATGCAGGCCAAGCGGTCCGAATTCCCGCGCCATGCTCTGGCTGATCATCCTTAGGCCCGCCTTGGCGGCAGCAAACTGCGCAAATCCGGCCTTGCCGCGCAGGCTCGCCGAAGCGCCGGTAAAGATCACCGTGCCGCGTCCGAGGGGCACGAGACGCCGTGCTGCCTCCCGCCCGACAAGGAAGCCGCCGAAACAGCCGATGCGCCAGAATTCTTCGAAATCGGTGGCGGTGACATCGCGAAAGCCGATGTGACGGTTGATGCCGGCGTTGAAGACGATGAAGTCGGGCGGGTCGATATCGTCCTGCGGCGCAAAGGCATGCTCGAACAGCCGCTTCACCGCGGCCTCGTCAGTCGCATCGGTTTCTATGGCTTCGGCGCTGCCGCCGGAGGCGTTGATGGCGTCTGCGACCTTGGCGATCTTTTCCATCGTCCGGCTGGCGATGAAGACGTGGTAGCCTTTATCGGCGAGCAGCCGGCAGAGGGCCGCGCCGAGACCCTGTTCTGCTCCCACTCCAACGATGATGGCGCTTGGCACACTCATTCCGCAGCCTCCCTGGCATCCAATGTCGGATAATCCGTATATCCCTCTGGGCCGCCGCCGTAAAAGGTCGGGCGATGATAGGGGTTGAGGTTCGCGCCGCGGCGAATGCGTTCCGGCAGATCGGGATTGGCGATGAACAGGCGGCCGAAGGCGATGGCGTCGGCATGGCCCGCGGCCAGGGCGGCCTCCGCGGTTTCGGGCTTGAAATTGCCGGCGGCGATCAAGGTTCCGGACCAGGCAGGGCGGAAGAGCTCGGCTGCCGAAGGGACATTCTTGTGGTCGACTTCGGCCTGGCCCGCACCGCTGGCACGCGGCTCGATCAGGTGCAGATAGGCAAGATGCAGCCGGTCGAGTTCACGGATGACATGGCCGTAAAGCCGCAGCGGATCATCCTCGCCGCTGTCGTTGGCAATGCCGAAGGGGGAGAGGCGGACACCGACGCGATCCGAACCCCAGACCCCTGACACTTCTTCGATCACTTCGAGCAGCAGGCGTGTCCGGTTCTCGATCGATCCGCCATATTGGTCCGTGCGTTGGTTTGTACGGGCCTGCAGGAATTGTTCGATCAGATAGCCGTTGGCGCCATGGATCTCGACGCCGTCGAACCCGGCCGCCTTGGCATTGGCCGCAGCCTGGCCATAGACTTCGATCAGCAACGGCATCAGATCGGTATCGATCGCCTGCGGTGTCTCGAAGGGCACGCGCTCGAACGATGCCGTGAAAGCATGTCCGGAAGCGGCGATCGCCGAGGGCGCGAATGGCAGGCCGCCGCCGGGCTGATGTGAGGAATGGGAAATGCGGCCGACATGCCAGAGCTGCAGAAAGATCCGGCCGCGCTTGGCGTGAACCGCTTCGGTGACAGCTTTCCAGCCGGCGATCTGCTCCGGCGTGTGGATGCCCGGCGTTGCCGGCATGCCCTGTCCGGCCGGCGAAATCTGCGAGCCCTCGGAAATGATCAGCCCGCCCATCGACGCGCGCTGTGCATAATATTCGGCGTTCATCGTGGAAGGCACGTTGCCCGGCTGGCTTGCCCGCATGCGCGTCAACGGCGCCATGACGATACGATGCGCCAGCTCGTAAGGACCGACGGTAAGCGGCGAAAATAAAGTAGCTGTCATGAAATCTCCTGCCTGGATCCGATTGTGCTCCCTGGGCGGAAGGGCCGGTCAGCGGCGGTTCGGTCGGGGAGTATTTGAAATATGATGATCATCATTTATCCGAACAATCGGAAGCGCGCAACCAAATCCCGCACAAGCAAGATCCGGATACATTCCCGAGCTCTGCCGCAATCTCGCGAAGGAAAGCCAGCATCGCATCGTTGAACTGTGCCGGCCGCTGCAGCGGCGCGAAATGGCTGACGCCGGGAAGCAGGATAAGCTCGGCGCCGGGAATGCTGCGGGCGAGATGGTCGGCGTGGTCGCGCTTGATGAATTCGTCGTGCTGGCTGTGGACGATTGCAACGGGAACGTCGATCTCGGCGAGATCGGCGGCGGAGTAGTTCGGCTGCGTCCGCTGCATCAGGCCGACCGCCTGAACGAAGGCGTCGAACTGATCCGGCGTGGCCGAGAGGGCGGCGTAGTCCTTCACGTGACGGGAAAAGCAGCGGTCGATGACCGGCGTGGGTACGAATTCTTTCGTGCCGCTGGGGTCCATGTTGCAGGCGAAATAGAAAACGCCCGCGATGCGTGCCGGATTGGTCCTGCCGAGAATCAAACCGGTGCACGCTCCGTCGCTCCATCCGACGACCGCTGCTTTTTCGATGCGCAGTCTGTCCATAACCGCCAAGACGTCCGATGCCATCAGCTCATAGCTATAGGGCCGCAAATCGCGCGTACTGCGCCCATGGCCACGGCTATCGATGACGACGGCGCGGTAGCCGGCATCGATCAAGGCCGGAACCTGATACCCCCAATTGCCGCTGTTCCCGAGACCGCCATGCAGCAGGATCACCGGCATGCCAGCACCGTAGGCCGCATACCAGATGCGGGCGCCGTCGTGTTCCACATGCCCCTGGACATCCGTAGCCGGCAGCGCCGCCGCGCCATCTGCGGCAAATTTTTCGAGATCGTCGTCCTGAAATTCCATGCTGATCCGCCTCCCTAAGACACCGCTCTTATATCGCATGACGCCGCGAACTCGAAGGCGGAAGAGGGACTTTGCCGGCTGTTGCGCTAGAAAAACGGGCGAAGGGCCAACTCGGCACCGAGCACGATCAGGGCGATCAGGAACCATCGGCGAAACGTTGCGGGACTGACCTTCCGCCGGACCGCCTGACCCAGCCACATACCGAGCAGCGCCGGCGCGACAGCGAGCGAGGACATTGCCAGATTATCGAGCTGAAAAGCGCCGCGCGACGCCAGTCCGATCGCAAGCGCGATGGTCGAGACCGTGAAGGAAAGCCCGAGAGCCTGGATCAGATCGTCCTTGGCCAAACCGAGCGCCTGAAGATAGGGAACCGCTGGAATGACGAGGACGCCGGTGCCTCCGGTGACAGTGCCGGTCATCAGACCGACCAGAGCGGACAGCCAGGGCTCAGCCCGCTTCGGCACGGACAATTGCCGGGCAAACAGGGTGTAGCCGGCATAGATCACCAAGGCAATCCCGAGCGCCATCGTGGTCCATTGGGTGTTGCCGCTTGCCAGCATAGAGGAGGTGGCAATTGTACTGATCAGGATGCCGAGCAGCATCGGCCACAGCCTTCCGGCGAGTGCGGCGAAACGCGGTCCGGCGAATAACTGCCAGACATTGGAGATGAAGGACGGCACGATCAGCAGGGCCGCCGCCGCGACGGGAGGCATGATGGCGCCGAGCAGCCCCATGGCAACCGTCGGCAAGCCCATGCCGGTAATACCCTTGACGATACCGGCGAGGAGAAACGTCGAAGCAGTAGCGAGGAACAGCCAGGAAGAATGATCGAACATGCCGTCATTTGTGGCAATTCGGCAGGCCGCCCGCAATGCGGATGATCCTAACTGAGCCTTAGGCTGTTCCGAAGACTGGGGGCGTGATAGCCTTCCGGTCCATGCGTTTCGATCTCACCGACCTTCGCCTGTTCCTGCTCGTCGTCGAGGCGGGCAGCATCACCCATGGAGCAGCGCGCGCCAACCTCACGCTTCCTTCGGCCAGCGAACGGCTGCGCGGAATGGAAGAGCTGAGCGGCCTGCGCCTGCTCGAACGAGGGCGCAGGGGGATCGCGCCGACGGCAGCCGGCGAGGCTCTTGCCCATCACGCCCGCATCATCCTTCGGCAGATCGACCATATGCAGGGCGAGTTGGGCGTCTATGCCAAGGGACTGAAGGGCAATATCCGGCTGCTGGCGAATACGGCCGCCATCACAGAGTTTCTTCCCAAGGCTCTCGCGCCCTATCTCGCAAGCCGTCCCCATATCGACATCGATCTGAATGAACGGCTGAGCAGCGAGATCGTGAAAGCGGTGGCGGGCGGTCTGGCGGAGATCGGGATTATCTCGGATGCGGTCGACGCCGGCAATTTGCAGCTTCTGCCCTTCGCCGTCGACCGCCTCGTCCTCGTCGTGCCTGCCGATCATCCTCTCGCAATGGCAAAGGCGCTTGCATTTGCGGAGATCGTCAGAGAGGAATTCGTCGGTCTGACGATCGGGAGCCCTCTGCAGGATCATATCGACGAGCACGCGGCCCGCGCCGGCCATCCCCTGAAATTTCGTATCCGGATGCGAACATTCGATGGCATCTGCCGAATGGCAGCCGATGGCGTCGGCATCGGAATCGTGCCGGAAACCGCCGCAAAAAGATGCCGCCGATCGATGCCGATCCGAACTATCCGCCTGACCGACGGCTGGGCAACCCGCCGGCTTTTGCTCTGCATGCGCGCGATCAAGGAGCTGTCTCCCTTCGCGCGCGATTTGGTCGAGCATTTGAAGACGGCGGCTGAGGGCAAACCGGGTCCGCTGCCTGAGTTGTCGGGCCTTCCGGCCACTGCTGCAGCTCGCAAGCCATTGACGGCCCGCAGGGGGGACAGCTCATAAAGTCGGCTATTCGCCGCTGAAAGGAGCCTGCGCCGCGTTCTCGAAGATTACACCACGCCGGTCGGCGGCTTTTATGCCGTCATCCCAGCAACCAGCACCTTTCGCCCTCGGTTAGGGCCTTCATTGAACTCGTAGTAAGGAAGATCAGCACTATCGGTTTCGACGAGAACGACGCTATAGGGCCGAAAGCCTCGCGAATGGGAGTTCGCCACAACTCCCAAATCTTGTGAGTGGGTTCAGCACATCCCTAATTGCCGGACCACCCGACATACCACATGCGCCTAAGCCCGCCATTGCGGCGAATGATTTGGTGGTACAGGGCCGCACCGGCATGAAACACCAGCAGCCCCACAAGCAAAAAGGTACCGAAACCATGAAGTGCCCGGGGCGGATAGTTGGCGAAGTTCGGCAGCATCGCTCCAGGCGCTCCGAACACAGCGGGTGCCGCGCCGCTCACGATCATCATTCCGATGCCGCTGGCAGCCATGCCAAGAATGACGACGTAGAAGGTGATGTGAACCCCGGCTGCGACGCGCTCCTGCCAGAGAAGCGATCCTTTCGCCGGCAGCGGCTTCCGATCAAGGCGCCACCACCAGACAATGCGAAGTATGGTCAAGAACAGAACGATGATCGCCACTGGAATATGGAAGCGTAGGAGGGCAGCCTTGCTGGTCGCATCCATAGCATTTGCGGCCCGGAAGCCGGAGCCGAGCAGGGCGAGGATCGGGATGGCACTCAGCCAGTGAATTGAGACTGCGACCGCGCCATAGCGGTCAGACCTGCTCTTCAGCATCTTCGTTTCTTTCCAATTTGCCGCGCAGCGTCAACATGACCCTACGCATCGTTTCGATGTCCTCGATCGGAAGGCCATCCGAAAGTTCGTTGACCCATGGCGCCTGCAGACGCATGGCGGCGTCGAATGTCTGCTTCCCCTTATTCGTCATCACGATGAGCTGCGCCCGCCGATGATGCGGATTGGGCTCGAAAGCAACGAGTCCTTCCCTCTCCAGATCGTTGACGATGCGCTGCACATTTTGGCGGTTGGCTCCCATGTCGCGCGCCAGCCATGCGACCGGCTGCGGCCGGTCCGCAGAATTGATAGCGCCGAGGATCTGCCAACGGGCACTCGTCAGGCCGAGCGGAGCAACCAGCCTGTCGCCGGAGGCGAGTACGCGGCTGTGAAGCCTGAATAGGTCGAGAATCAGATCGGTCAGAGCGATTCCGGCCGGCGTTCGTTTGGTTTCGTTCATTTGTCATCCTATAATCTAATTGACATCATCATGTCAATTGTCCTACGTTTATAGTGCACCATATTGACATCATACAACCATATCGAACGGAGCGCACCATGTCACCAATGCGTCCACTGGACCCCTCATTTCCGATTGAACGTCAGATCGCCGTCGAGGCCGCCCCTGTCATCCTCGTAAATCTTTTCACGCTCGATAAGGCGGACGAGGAGACTTTCCTCACCGCTTGGCAGGACGATGCCGCATTCATGAAACAGCAGCCGGGTTTCATTTCGACCCAGCTCCACCGCGCGGTCGGTGACAGCCCCACCTATCTCAACTACGCCGTCTGGGAAACCATGGCTGATTTTCGTGCCGCGTTTGCGCATCCGGAATTCAGGAAAAAAATCTCAGTCTATCCATCCTCGGCCGTTGCTTCCCCGCATCTGTTCCAGAAGATAGCGATCCCCGGCATCTGCCTGGCGTAGACGCGACTGGGGCAAGCCGATCGCAAGCGCGACGGTCAAAAGCGTGAAGGAAAGCCGAACCTGGATCAGACCGTCCTTCCCAAACCGAGGCCTGAACGGCCGGCATGAGGACACCGGCACCCCGCACGAACAACAATGCCGCCGCAACGGTAGGCATGATGGTGCCGAGCGGCCCCATGGCGACCGTCGCAAGCCTATGACACCCTCGACTATCCCGGTGAGGAGAAACGCCAAAGGGCTGGCGAGGATCAGTCAGGAAGAATGATCGGACATGCCGCCATTTGCCACAATTCTGGACGCCGTCCGCAATGCGGATGATCCGAAGTGAGAATATTCACTTGACCTTGAGCGAAGATCGTATACGTTATCCGTATTGAATATCGTATACGATATCGTGGTTGGTGCTGGGGAACGAAGGGAGTGCCCTGCGCCCATCGCGCACGCAGGCACTTTCTTCCCCACGAGCTCAAACGAACAAACTCAAGCACAGGAATCAGTCGATATGGCGTTCAAAAGAACAATTCACGCTGTTGATACGCACGCCGGCACGCCCATGCGCGTTGTCACCGGGGGCATTCCGCATATCCCTGGAAACTCGGTGTACGAGAAGATGAAATGGCTGGAAAGCAACGACGATCAGTTGCGCAAGCTGCTGTTGCGTGAGCCTCGCGGCTACTCGGCGCACTGCTGCAATATTATCGTGCCGCCAACTCATCCCGAAGCTGACGCGGGCTATGTGATCATGGAGCAGATCGAGTATCCCGTAATGTCTGGAGGCAATACCATCTCGGTGGTGACGGTATTGCTGGAAATGGGCATGCTTCCCATGAAAGAACCCGTCACCGAGCTGGTTCTCGAGGCTCCCGCCGGTTTGATACGCGTCAAGGCGGAATGCAAAGACGGCAAGGTCAAGAATGTCACGTTCAAGAATGTACCCGCATTTGCGGCTCATCTGGACGCTGTCATCGACGTGCCTCATCTTGGTAAGATTACCGTCGATGTTGGCTGGGGCGGGATGTTCTACGTCATTGCGGATGTCCGTCAGTTCCGTGGTCTTGAACTGATACCGGAGCATGGCAGAGAGATTGCGCGCGTTTCATCGATGATCAGGCAGGCAGCCATCGAACAGTTGCCGGTCGCGCATCCGGACTATCCCGGCGTCGGCATCACGATTTCGCAACTTTCCGGGCCGACCGATGATCCGAACGCCGATTGGAAAAATGCGGTGACGATGGCCTCGGGCGATTTTTCCTGGGATAATCCGGCCACCTGGACCGGAGCGCTTGATCGCTGCCCCTGTGGCACGGGCACTTGCGCAAAAATGGCCGTACTGCACGCAAAAGGTGAATTGCCGCTGAATCAGGCGTTTCGACATCAAGGTATTCTGGGCAACATTTACACCGGTCGTCTTGTCGAAGAGGCAATGATCGCAGACAAGCGCGCGGTCGTGCCGACCGTCACCGGCACGAGCTGGATTTATGGACTGAATACGATTGTATTGGACAATGATGATCCCTTCATCGAGGGATTTACAGTCGGAGATACCTGGGCCTAGTTGTCCAAGCTTCAGGCTTAATGTCTTCAAAACAGAACTGGACATTTGACATGAATGAAGAGGTAGAACTCGCTCAAGCGGAAGCCGAAGAACTGGCGACACGAGCATGCCTGGCAGCGGGCGCCAACACATCGAGCACGCGCTCGCTTGTGAACGCGACATTGTCTGCCGCACTCTACGGTCCCGCCGCGCTCGGTTTCCCGCATATGGTGGACTACCTCAATAGCTTCCGTGAGGGGCGTATCAAGTGCGATCCAACGCCCACCTTAGCGCGTCCCTTCCCTGCATTCTTTGTCTCCGACGCCGACAAAGGCATAGCACAGCTCGGTTTCGACCTCGCATTCCAGGGCTTAGTCGAAGCGGTGCGAAATTTTGGAGTTGCCGTCTTCACCCAAACCAACAGCTACACCGCGGGAGAGCTGGGTTATTACGTTCGCAGGCTTGCGGAAGAAGGAATTGTCGGGCTGGCGGCGACAAACGCCAACGCTATGGTGGTTGCAAAGGCGGGCGGCCCGGCGGTCTACAGCACAAATCCAATGGCGTTTGGATTTCCGCTGGGGGACCGCTCGTTGCCATTGATTATCGACCAGGCTTCGAGTGCTACGGCCTTCGTCAACATCGTGGCTGCAGCTACTGAGGGCCGGCCGATCCCGGAAGGATGGGCAGTCGATGAAAATGGAACGGACACCCGCGATCCCGCCAAGGCACTTACCGGGGCCCTATTGCCTTTCGGCGGCCGCAAAGGCGCGAATATAGCATTGCTGGTGGAAATGCTCTCCGCCGGCCTGTCCGGAGGGCCGTGGTCGTTGGACACGGCAGACTTCAGATCGGGTGACGCATCTCCGGCAGTAGGATTAACGGTAATTGCCGTTATGCCAGGCCCCGCTGATGATGATCGCGTTGGCCGGGCGCATAAGCAAGCACTCCGCCTGCAGGGTCACGGTGTGTTCATTCCGGGTGTGGACGGGATTCCGTTCCCTCGATCGTCGTCGCACGGGGTGAAGATGCCGCGTCATGTATTTGAGGCGATTTGCCGCTTTTCCTCAACGTAGGCGTCTCGTTAGGATCGGCCGTCGCCCTCTCGCGGAACTCCACTATCATCTCGTCAGCGGAAGTCCGATCGGGATGACGATTTTACGATTTACCAGTCGCTTTTGGCCGATGCGTCAAGAGAGATTCGCAGGCACGCATGATGTGGGCATGAACCAGCGCAGCGGCCTCATCGACCTTACGTTTGCGGCATAAATCCAGGATCTGTCTATGTTCTCGATCCGCAGTTTCCTGCCCACTGGAGAGGGAAAGCTGGACCCTCAGATACCGTTCGATTCGATCATTCACGGATCTGATCATGCTTAATAGATACGGGCGATCGGCATCCTCGTAGAGGCAGGAATGGAACTGCCAATTGAGTTCGGCCCACCTTGCGACGTCGGTTTCTTGTGCGAAGGCATCGCAGTAGGATTGCGCTCGCTCGAATGTTGCCTCGGTCATATTCGGGATCGAAAACCGTATTGCGCTGGATTCCAATATTGCGCGAACTTCGAAGATCTGAACGATTTCGGGTTCGGAAACAGACGTTACAATGGCGCCCTTGTTCCGTTGGAACGCGACGAGCCCCTCGGCCTCAAGCCGCTTCAAAGCTTCCCGTACAGGGATTTTTGAGACATTGAACATGCGGGCGACGTCATCTTGGCGGATGGGCTCACCCTCGTCCAAAGTGCCGTCAATAATTGACTCGCGAATGAACTTGAGGATGACGTCGGACGCCGTCGGCGCGGCTCCGAGATTTGGAATAATTTCTGATTTCAGCGGCATTCGAACCTATTCCACAGCCACGGCATAACTCACGAATATCGTAGACGATGTTGGATCTCAAGATACGGGTTGAGCTTTTATGGTAGATCGTATACGTTATTTCTGAATATCGTATACGGTAATCGGCCAGGAACCGTTCTCTGCGAAATACCCAGGCTTCTTACCGTTGGCTCAGAGCGGGCAAACGCGGCACCCTGCCTCTTGAACGAACGCCGCAAGAAAAAGAGGGAACAGTAGTGAAGAAACTGATTGCATGCACATCCCTGATGTTCGGTCTTTTCGGCGGAGCGTCGATTGCAAGCGCCGCGGAATGCGGCAGCGTCACCATCGCCAGCATGAACTGGCAAAGTGCCGAGGTTCTGTCGAATCTCGACAAGATCATTCTCAACGAAGGCTATGGTTGCAACGCCGAGATCACCGTCGGCGACACGGTTCCAACCATCACCTCCATGGCGGAAAAAGGCCAACCGGATATCGCACCCGAGGCCTGGATCGATCTGCTCCCCGACGTCGTCAAAAAAGGAACGGACGAAGGCCGCATTATCAAGGTCGGCTCGCCGCTTCCAGATGGTGGCGTCCAAGGCTGGTGGATTCCTAAGTACTTCGCCGACGCCCATCCGGACATCAAGACTATTCCGGACGTTTTGAAACATCCTGAGCTCTTTCCCGACCCGGAGGACTCCAAGAAAGGTGCCGTTTTCAACGGCCCGCAAAGCTGGGGCGGCACGGTCGTCACTGCGCAATACTATAAGGCCTTTGGTGCCGCGAAAGCAGGTTTCACGCTGGTCGACACCGGCTCCGCAGCCGGCCTGGACGGCTCGATTGCCAAGGCGTACGAGCGCAAGGAAGGCTGGGTCGGTTACTACTGGGCGCCGACTTCGCTCATTGGAAAGTATCCGATGGTCAAGCTTGAGGCGGGCGTGCCCCTTAATTCCACCGAGTGGAAGCGTTGCATTACCGTCGCCGATTGCCCCGACCCGAAACCAAGCGCGTGGCCGGTCGACACAATCGTAACGTTGGTATCCAAACCATTCTCCGGAAGGGCCGGTCCTGAGGTCATGGACTATCTGAGTAAGCGCTCCTGGAGCAATGATACTGTCAGCAAACTTATGGCCTGGATGACCGACAATCAGGCGAGCGGCGAAGAAGGTGCGAAGCACTTCCTCAAGGAGAACGCGGAGATCTGGGCGAAATGGGTATCGCCCGCGGCGGCCGAGAAGATCAAGGCGGCGCTCTAAGCTGGCTAAGTGCGGCGTGCGCATGCGCGCCGCACTTCACGGCAGGCATATCACTGGTATGGACATTGATAGAATGGCGGACAGGGAGACCGCTGAACTGTCGTTGCAGACCATCTCAAACCATAGCAAAAACCCTGCATTTGCGGGCATTTTTGTATATGAGCACCATTACATCATAGCAGACAATAGCATATGATTGCACCGCGAAGGTGCAAGTAAAGGTGCAAGTGAAATGCCACGAAATACGAACAAGCTCTCGGCGACGGGGGTCAGGAATGAAACAAGACCCGGGCGGCATGGCGACGGCGCGGGCCTCTACCTGCAGGTTTCCGAGAGCGGCAGCCGGTCATGGATTTTCATGTGGAAGGACGGTGGCAAGCGCACCGTCATGGGGCTCGGTGCCTATCCCGCCGTTTCGCTGGCCGATGCGCGCGACAAGGCGACCGAGTGTCGCCAGCAGATCGCCAAAGGGCTCAATCCACTGGCCGAAAGGTGCAAAGAGACCACGCCGACGTTCCGGGTAGCGGTCGAACGCTTCCTCGATGCGCAAAGGCTTGCGTCGTGGAAAAACCCCAAGCATCGCGCCCAATGGAGCATGACCCTTGGAGAGGCTTATTGCGCCGTCATCCTCGACAAAAAGGTAGACGAGATCGGCACCGCCGAAGTGGTCAAGGTGTTGAAGCCGGTGTGGCAGACAAAGGCGGAAACCGCCTCGCGTCTCAGGGGACGCATCGAGCGTGTGCTCGCCTTCGCGGAGGCGCAACGCTGGCGGCCGGAAGGCAAGAACCCGGCGCAGTGGAAGAATGGGCTAGATGCTATCCTGCCGAAACGCATGAAGCTGACGCGCGGCCATCACAGGGCAATGACCTATGAGGCTATGCCTGCCTTTGTTTCGGCCTTGAGGGCATCAGTCGGCATAGCGCCTCGGGCGCTGGAATTCCTTATTCTCACTGCCGCCCGTTCAGGAGAGGCGGTCGGCGCACGATGGGAAGAGATCGATTTCAAGCAGGAGCTTTGGACCGTTCCCGCTGAGCGCATGAAGGCGGGACGCCCTCATGAAGTGCCGTTGTCGCCGCGCGCGCTGGAAATCCTGAAACTTATGGCGTCGATGAAAGAGGAAGCGAACGACTTCGTGTTTCCGGGGCAGAACGCGACCATGGCCGCCAACCGCAAAAAGCCAAAGGCCCACCCTATCAGCGGCAGTTCGTTGGAAATGCTGCTCCGGCGCTTGAAGATAAAGGATGCCGCAACGATCCATGGTTTTCGCTCCTCGTTCCGCGACTGGGTTGGCGATGAGACCAATTTTGCGCGCGAGGTGGCAGAAGCCGCGTTGGCGCATGCCGTTGGCGATGAGGCCGAAAAAGCCTATCGCCGCAAAACCGCGCTGGCCAAGCGCCGTAAGCTGATGGAAGCGTGGGCGAATTACCTCAATAGCGACATGGTGAAAGTTGTCAAAATCGAGGAACGCAGGCGGCGCGCGGTTGATGATCGTGCGTCAGCATGAGAAGATTTCCGACAGCAGGTTTCCCTGCGCCATCAAGGTGCGGCGCGAGGTGCAGCGCGTGAATGATGATAAACCCACTTTCCGTAACAAACCGCTGGCATTGGCGTTCATGGAAGCCATCGCAAGAAATGAAGGGGTCGAGCAGCTTCGTTGTTTCCTCGTCGAAAAACTTAGAAGCTCCGACGATGCAGTGTGCCAAGCCCTTGCTGATATGTTCGACCCGGCTGCTGATACGCCGGTTCGCGCTAGTCTCACGCTTGGGTGGAGAGATCACGCGAACCCCGCACGCGACATTGAAATAGCACATGCCGTCAACGCACTTCTCAAAGACGGGAAGAGCCAGAAGACGGCATTTCACGAAGTCGCAACACAGAAGCGCTTCGTTCGCCCGGCCAGCAAAAACAAACGTGAGCGGGTCTTATCAGACCGGCAGGTCAAGGAAATCTGGTTGAAACAGCGCGAGAAGATCAGCGATGACGCCACGTGGTTTGCAAATCATCAGCGCGAAATAGCGGATGATGTCTAGGCGTAGATCGTCAGCCAAACGCACCGACACCGCTCCGCCAACATCTCACAATAATTTTGGTCGCTCTGCTCGTGAGCAGAAGGGACAAAAGGGAGAAAGACCGCCGTTAATAAATGCATATCATCGGTGATCGTCTTATTTCGGAGGCGATCATGACTGGCCGAACTTTCTCAAACTACCCGGCGCAGAGAATTTACAGTTTCGCGGCAGCCAGCCGTATTCTTGGACGCCACGTGTCGACATTGTTCCGGCAGGCAAAGGAAGGCACGCTGAAGACGGTCGATACCCCGCTTGGACGCCGTATCCATGTCGACGAAATCCGCCGTCAATCGGGCGAGATAGTCGACGAAGAGCCGTCCACGCAAACCGACATCGAAACCGCATGAAAAACCCGCCCACGTTTGCGACGACATGTGGCGGGCTCTCATGCTTCCGGTAAATGACCCCGATGGCCGGAGCATAGTCCACGCCCCTATGAAGCGCAACGTGGCAGTCCGAAAGGTGCTCCACGATGACTTGCAATCGCAAAATCCATACCCCACGCCATCAGCTTGTTCGCAGTTTCAAGGCACTCAAATCGGTTCGGCAGCCAAAGCCGCCAATCGCCTGCCGCTGCTGTCCGCATTATCAGACCATCCGCGCCCAGCGCGACCTTGCGCACCACGATATTGATGAGCTTTGGCGCATGATCGACACCCACATAGCGCGGAGGGCGGACGATGATTGAGTTTCATCGTCTCGCCTCGATCCTCGATGGCCGCCCGCTTGCCGATTGCCAGTGCCCGGAATGCATGACCGGTTGTTCGCCGCACGGGCAGGCCCGCAAGGTCCTGCGGCTCTGGCGGCTGTCGGATCGCGCGATCAGCTATGCATGCGCGAGGTGCGGCGCTTCCGGTTTCGTCACGTCGGGTGAGGCAAGGACCCTCGCTCCTGCCGAGTGGGCGGCCATGAAAAGGAGACAGGCTGAGGCAAAAGCAGGCGATGAGGCCGAAAAGGAACGCAAGCGGCAACTCGCCATGCGGCTGTGGTCGCGCGGACGACCGGTCGCAGGCACCCCCGCCGAAACCTATTTCCGCAGACATCGCGGCATCGCCTGCCCATTGCCGTCAAGCCTGCTCTGGCTGCCGCCCTCCTGCCGGTTTCCCGGAGCCGCGATGCTGCCCTTCGAGGACCCGGCGACAGGAACGATCAAGGGGCTGCATCTGACGACACTCAAGGCTGACGGGATGAAGATCGAAAAGAAGATGCTCGGTCCCGGTTCGGCGGGTTATCCGCTCGTATGTGCCATGCCTGAAGGCTGCGATCATCTCGTCATAGCCGAGGGTGTCGAGGAAGCGCTTTCGCTGCATCAGGCGACAGGGTTGCCGTCATGGGCCGCCGGTTCGGCCGGGCGGCTGCCGGGGCTTGCTGCCCATGTTCCGCTCTGGGCGCGTCTGGTGACGATCGTCAAAGATGACGACGACGCCGGGCGAATGGGCAGCCTTAAACTGCAACGGCTGATGCACCGGCAGCGCCGCGAAGTCGCAATACTGGAGGCCGTTTGATGGATATCAACGACCATCTGCGCGCCGGTGGCGAGGACGAGGTTCGGAAGCTTTTCGACGCGGCTTGGCTGAAGCGCCGAACCGCGCTGGACGAAGCACAGGCGGTATTTCGAAAGTGGCTTTCCGACAGCTATGACACGGCTATTCTCCACGCGATCGTCGCCGCTAGGGTCAGCCACGATCTGGCCGGTATTCCGCTCTGGCTGCTCGTCGTTTCCGGTTCCGGCGCGGCGAAGACGGAGAGCGTAACATCGCTTCGCGAAACCGGCGTCCATATCGAAAGCACCATCGCATCCGAGGGCGCGCTGCTCAGCGCCTCGCCAAAAAAGAGCCATGCCAGAACAGCAACCGGAGGGCTCCTGCGCAAAATAGGCGACAGCGGCGTGGTCGTTATCAAGGATGTGACCACGATCCTGTCGATGCCATCCGTCGCCCGTGCGCCGATGCTGGCGGCATTGCGGGAAATCCATGACGGAAAATGGACCCGCAACGTCGGGACGGACGGGGGCCAGACGCTCGACTGGGAAGGCCGCGTCACTGTGATTGGAGCCGTCACCTCAGCGTGGGACGAGCATCACGGGGTCATCGCCATGATGGGCGACCGCTTCGCGCTGATGCGCTTCGACAGCAACGATTACCGGAGCGAGACTGGCCTGCAGGCGATTATGAACGGCAGCTATGAAACCCACATGCGCGACGAAATGGCGAGGGCTGTCAAGGCTGTCGTCGATGCCGCTGACTATGCGGATATCAGCCTTGCCGACGCGGAGATGCGGACGCTCGTCGCTATTGCCGATGCCGTCACATTTATCCGCACCGCCGTCGTTGTCGATTATCGCGGCGATATCGTCGACGCGCATCTGCCGGAAGCGCCGACGCGGTTCGCCAAGCAGCTGGCGCAACTGTTCAAAGGCGCGCTTGCCATCGGTATGAGCCGTGAGGACGCGATGAAACTGGTTGCCCGCTGCGGTCATGACACCGCGCCGCCGTCGCGGCTCTCGGTCCTGATTGATGTGGAAGCTAATCCGGGGACCAATATCACTGCCAGCGCAAAGCGCCTAGGCAGGCCGCGCAACACTGTGAGACGATGGTTTCATGCCCTGCTCATCCTCGGCCTTCTGACCTCAAGAGAGCTAGCCGACGGCAGCGATGGATACTGGATCGGCAAACGGCTGAACCGCGTCGGCTTTGCGCTGATCACGAAATCGGGGGGTGTCCGGTAAAAAATAATAGAAGTTAATTTTAATAAGAAAAATAAAGGGAAGAGGTGTTTTCAGCTGTGCTCCCTTTGCACCTACTTACATTACCGGACAGGAGGGTGATGATGTGGACAGCCCGCCCATTGTTGGCGAGCTTGCCTCAATCGCGTATCCTTACCCGATGCCACCGCTTTCGAACCAACGCCACGAAGGTTTTTGCCGCCTCATCAGCCGGGGAGAAGCCGCGTCACGGGCCTACGGTGCGGTCTATCATACGACCGGCAATAACGCGGAAGCGGCTGCCTCTCGCCTGTTAAGAAACGTCAAGGTGGCAAATCGCATTGCAGAACTGAAGGGAGCGGCGGCAAAACGGACATTGAAAACGGTCGAAAGTCTGGTTAGCGACCTCGATGAGGTCATTGTTTTTGCAAGACAATGCGGAAATCCAGCAGCGATGGTCAGTGCCATTGCTGCCCAAGCGCGACTGCTTGGACTTGAAGCGCCAAAGCAACTTGAGGTCATGCATAAGCCTGCACCGCTACCGACCAAGGTGCTCGAATTGACTGAGGCGGAATGGCAAGCGCAATTCTCCACTGGGCGAGGACCGAAACCCGCTTTGACCGGTGCGGGCAGGCGGAGGGCGGCGGCGAAGCGATTGAATGGCCACCCCCTTGAGAACCCCGTTTCCAACGCGACTGT
Source organism: Rhizobium sp. BR 362 (assembly GCF_036528765.1). Lineage (NCBI taxonomy): Bacteria > Pseudomonadati > Pseudomonadota > Alphaproteobacteria > Hyphomicrobiales > Rhizobiaceae > Rhizobium > Rhizobium sp. BR 362. The sequence goes on from NZ_JARWGH010000004.1 coordinate 58,377, forward strand.
GATCGGCGACACCACCAAGCCCATCGGATGGCTGGATTTGGATGAGGCGGAGTGATGAGCAGCGAGCCGCGAAACCATCCGCCCATCACGAGGGCTTGGCTTATCTCCGAGCTAAGATCAGTGGCCGCCGACGCGACGAAGCATGGCGATATGGTTGCGGCCAAAGAGGCGCTGGAACTGATCTGGCGCATCGCGCTTAGCGGCTGCGAAAATCGCACCCTTCACTGATATCCGCAAAGCATCCGCCTGCATGTAAGCGTCTCAGTTGAGTTGTTGACAGCTGTAAACCATCGACGCAAGGCGATCATTGCGTAGGGCCATAGCTAGCCCTTCAAATATTCCACAGCTAAATCGCGCGGATCGCCATTTCGTACCCTTAAGGAGGTGAGCCCTTTTTGGACGGACGGATGTAGTGCCGCGATCTTATTTTCTTTTGCATTTCCCTACCCGATTGAGGCGATTGCAGAAATCGGATTTGCAACTTGCGGCCTATCTCGTTTACTCTGCGGGAATCAGACTAGGGGGATCACTTGGCTAGCTATCAGCGTATCGCGCTCTTCGTTTTCTTCGACTCAATAGAGCAGGATCTTGTTCTTCGCCTCCGTTCGATACTACAGGGAAAGGACGCGGTACTTACGGCCGACGAGCGCGAGAGAACGATCACGCGTCTGAAAGACAGCGATCTGCCAAAAGAAGATCTAACGGACTTCGATCTCTTGCATCGCCTTGATATTGGGGACAAATACGCCGTTCTTTTGCGCCACAAGGCATTTTTATCTGACTCCGAACGCAAGCACTATCTGGCCAAGCATGCGGCGTTCAACGCCTGCATTGCCGTCCGTAACGCCGTCATGCACGGGCGGCCACTGACGATCGAGGAATACTCGAGATCGTTCGCCCTCGCGAGCGACTTGGTGAAAAGCCCATCCTATTGGCCGACGCTCGCTACCTCCTTCACTAAATACAACAAAGATCCAGAGTCGGTTGTTAATCTCGCTATTTCATTCATCGAGACCACCGACGGTTCCCAGATATTTCACAACCTTCCGATTCCTGATTATGACGATACCGGCTTTTTCCCTCGCCCGCAGTTGGAGGCCGAACTCAAGAAGAAGATTTTGAGCAGACACCCAGTCGTCACGGTTTTAGGAGACGGCGGCAACGGAAAAACGGCGATCACCCTCCAAACGTTATATGGTTTGGTTAATTCGAACGATCACCCCTTCGATGCGATCGTCTGGGTTTCGGCGAAATCTTCCCGGCTGACAGTCGGCGAAATTGAGCGCATTGAAAACGCTATCACCACTTCACTCGCGCTGTTTACCGAAGTTGCGGCCGTATTTGAACCGGGCGCGAAAGAACCGATCGACCGTGTTCGAGCCCTGCTGGAGAACAATAAAATTCTGTTGGCAATAGACAATTTGGAAACAGTTTTGGACGAATCGATCACGTCTTTCGCGTCTGATGTTCCGGGCGAAAGCAAGATAGTCTTCACGTCGCGGATTCCGCTTGGCGCTGATCTGACTGTTCAAGTCGGCGCATTTTCGGAAGCCGAAGGTCTGAGCTATTTGCGAAGCCTGATCAATATCTACGGCGTGAGCGGCTTGAAAGGTTTCGGCAACGAGGACCTTAAGCACTTTGCGGCCCGCCTCGGGAATAAACCATTGCTGATAAAGTGGTTCTGCCTTGGCGTGCTTACCGGCATGGCACCACATGCTATAGTCAAGAATCCGGAAATAGCTCTTCGATTCTGCATGGAGAATATCTACGACGCTTTATCAGCTAATGCGCGCAGTGTCCTCTCTGTCCTCGCATCGCTTCCACGAGCTGCATCGCAGGCGGTTATCCAACATGTGGCTTCCCTGAGCGCTATATTGATCGAATCAGGGATCGCCGAGCTATTGAAGTACTCGCTCATTCAGCGAGCTGCGGAGTACAAATACGAAACCTGTTACCAAATCCTTCCGTTCGCGCGCTCATATATTATCCGCGTCCTCAATTTGAGCGCTCAGGACAGTCATATGATTATCTCTAGATACAAATCCGTCTCATCAACGTTTCAGTCCGAACAGGGAGCGGCATATCGAGATCGTTACGGAATGCGCTCCTTCACGGTCCGTTCCCCCTCAGAAGCGCTCGCGGTTCAGAAACTCCGAAGGGCCGTCGGTTTCGCAACCGACGGCCATCTCGGGAGTGCCATCGAACTAATTGAAGACGCGAAGATATCCAACCCGGATTATTTCGAGGTCTATCGAGCTGAAGCTTTCGTTTATTTTCGTCAGTCGGACTACACCAAAGCCAAGCTCAGCTACGAAGCGGCGGTTGAGCTCGCGGGCGACCAGCCGCAGATCTTTTTTTTCTTCGGAGGCTTCCTCCTCCGCGCATACAACGACTACGATGGTGCCGAGGAAGCGTTTAATAAGGCTCGCGCACTCGATCCTTATTCCAATGAAGTAGTCAGGGAACTTGCGCGCACGAACATTTATGCGCATCGGTTCGAGCAGGCAAACAAACTCCTTGGCGAAGCTTTAGAACGCGGTGCGAGCAGTTCTAGGGAAGCCACTATTCTCACCGATTTGCAAATCCAAGCTTATACTCGAAACTTGGAGTATTTGCTGACGCGGAACTTGCATCCGGAGATCATCGCGACAGTCGCGCAATACCGCAAATTCGTCGAAAAAATCGCGCCGGATACCCTCGATATGACGATGGTTGGGCACTTGTTTTCGTCCTTAACGACAATCAGGAAGATTGAGCGCATAGTTGATCGATCAGAAGCATCCGCGCTGTCCCTTGGTATCACTAAATTGCTTCCTGTCCTTGATGGAGAGGGTTCAGTGGGCCGTCTGAAGGAGAAGGGTAGAAAGCCATCGTTTGGGTTCCTTGCCGATGCATTCGGCAACGAGACATACGTGTCGAGGTCTTCGGTTTCTGACATCGTATGGGAAGCGATGTGCAGCGGTAAGTCGGTTCGATATCTTGTCGGCAGAACCTCGGACGGCAAGACGTTCGCCGAAAAGGTTGAGGTCACTGAGCCCAGTTGAACTTACTCAGCAAGAAAATCTCACCCTTCACTGACATCCGGCACGATTTGTGTTGCATCTGTTTGTCCATATTTGTATCATTTGCTGAAGGAAATGTTACAGTCAGCGGGATGAAATACCTTGAGTGGCAAGGGAAGTATAAAGGCTGTGGCCTATCTGCGAACCTCCAGTTCGGCTAATGTCGGGCCGGACAAGGACAGCGAGAGGCGGCAGCGCGAGGCGATCACCGCATATGCCGAGGCAGCCGGTTACGAGATCGTGGAGAGCTACTACGATGCCGCCGTCAGCGGTGCCGATGCCGTCACCGAGCGGCCCGGCTTCTCCTCGATGCTGGAGCGGCTGCTGTCCAACGGCGTACGCACCATCCTCGTGGAGACAGCAAGCCGCTTTGCCCGCGACCTCATCGTTCAGGAAACAGGCCACGGGATGCTGAAGGTGCGGGGTATCGATCTAATCGCCGTCGACAGCCCTGACAGTTTCGTGGCCGATACTCCGACCGCTCGGCTGATTCGGCAGGTGCTCGGGGCGGTGTCGGAATTCGAAAAGGCGATGCTGGTCGAAAAACTGCGCGGTGCGCGTGAGCGCAAGCGCCGCGAGACCGGCAAAAAGGTTGGTGGCAGGCGGAACTATGCCGAGCTTGAGGGCGGCTCAGAAATGATCGCGCTGGCAAAGAAGCTGCATCGCTACCCGGTGAATGGCAGGAGGCGATCGCTGGCCGAGATTGCCGACGCGCTGAAAGAGGCTGGGTACCTGTCCGGCGCCGGAACTCGGTTCACTAGAATGGCCGTATCGCGCATGATCGGAAGGAAGGGAGGGTAGCCGCCAGCCCGGCTTTCCCGGACGGCGGCCCCCACTCCCAAAAAGGGGCCCACCCATCCCTCGTATATCGATCCTTCATTCCGCCAAGGAAGTCCACAGACGTGAGTAAAGCTTCGCTGGCGCCAAGATACGATTCAACCGTAAAATCCGCCGAGTAGTTAACGTCGGGCCGACATTGGCACATTCAACGCTCGAGGTTTGCCGGTTTGACTAGTTTCCCTAGCCAACCTATTGAATTTAAACCATAAGTTCAAGCGAGAACGCCGACCTCGAAACCCCATTGGGAAGTTCAGCTTAGGTGCGGCAACTTGCCGTAGCCTACAATGAAGCAGATGGCGCCAGAAAACTGCCTTTGACCTTTTGAGACTGCGAGCCAATCCAAGAACATCAAGATCTGTGCTGAAGGAGCGGAATACCGCATTTCTGAAGGTACTCAAATGTTTCGTCGTAAAAAGACGGAGGGCGCGTCGGGTCATTATCGTCTCCGCGCGGGACGAAAATCACCATACCCTGCCGGGCCCTAGTGAGAATGACGCGATATGCGTTGCGCTGATAGCGGCGACGTGCAGCATCGTTGACTGCCTGCCATTTGGTGCCCTTGAAGGCAAAATGCTTCCATTCTCTGCCTTGATACCGATAATCCGCATCCCAACAAACTACCGTCCAGTCGAGTTCGAGCCCTTGCACGTCGAATTCACTGGCGACTTCCTCAAGATAGTACGATGAGCGCACGTCGGCTCGGTCGTTGAGAAACCAGACTGGCGGATCAATCGCTGACTTCATTTGGATTCCTTCGGGTCGCAGGCGATACGCGCCAGAGGAAGCAACCAAGCCGAAGCGCTCGGAGCCGCGCGCGGTATTTCTGAGCCATTTTTTTGCCGGTTCCAGATCGCGCGTGACATAGATTGGATAACGCGACAGTATTTTTTCTGCGTAGATCCGTGCTTGTTCGGGATGGTTGTCTAGAGTTCTACTGACGAAGGCCGAGACGTCCTCGGCGCGAAACGAACGCATAGAAACATCGAGGTGTAGAGCGTTCTGTTGCGACACATGTGGAAGCGCGAGGAAACGCTCGGCGTTCGCCGCGCCGCTAAAATCCGGATCTGTAACGCGCTGAGAAATGTAAACATCCCAGTTCGCGTAAGATCTACCCAGCGCCTCGAGCCATTCTGGCAAGCCTGCCTCGCCAGTATTGATTTCCTGACCGCCCCCGATAAGGCATACGACCGTGCACCAATCGTTGTGGCGATTCATGACGCTGATTAGAAACTCGGGCTCGGACATATCGAAGCCATGATGGCCGCGTTTCTGTTGCATGAATTTGGAAGCTTGCTCACGGGTCCATGCTCTCTGCGCCTCATCGAACACGGTAACTTTTTCGACGGGAACCTCGGCTTCGCCAACATAGTGATCACGAAAGTGATGGATGTTCTGGACGAAGCTACGAACTTTCCGTTCGGCGGCGGACTTTGAAATACCCTGTCGCGCGGCTTGATCTCTCGACAGAGCCTCTCTGAGAACCGCCACGAGCGGCCCGTTCCCTGAGAGAAACACTGCGTGCTCATCTACGTGGCCCTCAGCGCGCTGGGTAGCGATGTTAAGTCCGGCAAGCGTCTTACCGGCACCCGGGACGCCAGTGACGAAGCAAATTGATTTTCGCCGGTTGCGTTTTGAATGCTCGATGATCCGACCGATGCAGTCGGCCGTGTCCTTGAGATTTCGAGCACCTGCGTCGGATCTTGAGATATCATCTACACCGTGTGTTTCGTACAGAACCCGAGCTGCCTCGATAATGGTAGGTGTAGGTCGATATCCAGCTGCGATCCACTCGGCAATACTGAAACTAGCCGCACGCTTCTCCGCGACAGTCGCCAAAATAAGTTGCCCCAGATCGCTCGCCGTGGCGCGGAGCGGGCGGGCAACGTTATCAACCCATTCAACGGGCTGGCTTATCACTTCGCGCGCCTTCGTGGCGACCACAATTGGCACAATTGGAAAGTGGTAGCTGCCCTCGTGAAAGCTGCGCAGGTCGAGTGCATAGTCTTCCACCTGCTCAATAGCATAAGCATCAAACCTATCTGCGCCGACCTTAAACTCCAGCACAAATATGATCCCATCCTTAATCAGAACTGCGTCGGCTCGCTTCCCCATTCGCGGGATGGTGAACTCGAGAAAAAGGTGGCCTGTCGATAGCCGCGACAGTTGGTGGCGTAGGATTGCAAGTTGGGCGAGCCAAGCCGATTTTTGGTCTAGATCAAGAGCGTGGGCGTGCCGGAGTGCTAACACGCCGAGTACCTGCTCATCCGACGCCTCGGCAAATGTAGAAATATCAGCATCAAAATATGATCGAACCGGCATGCTGTAGGTCCTCAACTTGCGGCAATGAAACATGAGTCCCTTATCACTGAAAGCGTTAACGGCTCGCGAGAAGCGGAACGACCCGGCATGTTGGTCTGCAATTCCTCAGAGGCCGTTGCTGGTTCCAATCGGCGGGCGAAGACGCGCTACGCCCGCATGGCTGTCTCGCGGATGCTGGAGCGGAAGCCGCAGGCTAAGTAGGGGGAGTGGTTGCCTCCTCCGGGCCCTTCCCGGTGGCGGGGTGGGGGGTCGTAAAATGGGTCCCCTTCCGCTCACGGAATGGGCATCAGTGAAGCGACCGACCGACCCGACTTGTGGATCGGCCAGTCCGGGACACTTATCGAAGATGCAATGCACAGACCGTTGCTAACATCGGCGCGGGCTTGCGTACTGGAGACGCGGCCAATATAAACTTCGCGAAGCAAAGACCTTACAAATCGTCGTGATTTGATCACTCTATGAAATTTTCGGTGCTGTTTGCTTGAGTATCGGTTTGTTGCAGTCTTGATTTGGTGTCCCATTGTTGGCCGCTACGCGGCAACCTTTTGTCGGCTATATTTAGCTTTCGAGAAGCGAGATGCCCGGCGACCGAACAAACACGCCACCTTTCTTAAGTAGTGCCCAAATTATTCTGGCTGTTTTGCTGGCTACAGCTACGGCCGCGACCATAAATGGGCGACGCTTCTTGAGTCGACTAATCCACGTTGCGTTGCCGTCAGCTTCTTTGACGTGTCTAAGAACCGCCATCGCGCCGATAACGAGCAACGAGCGGAGCTGCCTGTTCCCCATTCTCGAAACGGGGCCCAGCACACGGCTCTCTCCGCTTGAATGGGATTTCGGTGTTAGGCCTATCCAAGCCGCAAAATGACGTGCGGATTTGAAGCCAGACGGATCGGGAGCAAGTGCTTTGATGGCGACCGCAGTTGTTGGTCCGACGCCGGGGATTGTCGTCAATCGGTCAATGTCTTGGTCGCGCTTTGCCTGAACTTTGATTTCTCGCTCGATCTGCTCGACCGCCTCCTGCAGCCGTTCGATCTGCGCCACAACGATCGCAAGGCCAAAAAACACCGGTGGAGGAAGCAGCGTCGGGCCATGCTCGCGAACAAACTTCAATAGGTACGGGACGTTTGCTTTCCCTCTCGCTGCGACTATGCCCAACTCGGCCAGATGGGAGCGTAGCGCGTTGACCGATTGAGCTTTTTGACGCACCAGCAAGCTACGAGTGCGAAACAACATCGCGAGTGCCTGCTGAGAGATCGATTTGATTGGCACAAAGCGCATCGTCTTCCGCGTCAGCGCTTCGTTGATAGCTTCTGCATCAGCGGCGTCGGTTTTACCCCGTTTTACAAACGGCTTCACGTACGGCGGATGAATGAGGCGAACTTCATGGCCGAGACCCTGAATGCTCCGCGCCCAGTGGTGCGCCGACGCGCATGCTTCAAGCGCAACAAGACACGGTGGCAATTCACGGAAAAAGCCTAGAACGTCTGACCGTTGTAGCTTTCGATTTAATACTGTCGCCCCCGCGGCGTCGGCCGCGTGGACCTGAAAGACATTCTTCGCGATATCTAATCCAATGGTCGCAACTTCCTTCATGACATAACTCCGGATGATGGATGAACAACCGGCATAGTATCGGCGCAAATCGCAAGTTCTGCGACGAGCTTGCCATCTCTCGCATGCTCGAACGGAAACCAGAGGTCACGTCGGGAGGGATTGCTACCGCTCTTGGGGGCTTCGGGGGGCGGGGGTGGGTATCAAAAAAGGGTACCCTTCCGCAGACGGGTTTTCCGTTTTGCCGCCAGCTTGCCCGTGCCTTGCCCACGAGACACGCTTTGCGATATCAATTGACGCAATGCGGTTGCGCGAAGCGGGGACGGATGATGTGGATAGCTGCTGACTTTCTCGCGGGGTTTATCGTCTGTGCGGTCCTGTTTGGAATAGGGGCTGGACGGCTCGATGAGGCGAATGAACTGGGGGCGTTTGCCGATGAAAGGGAGCGCCTAAAGGGCCGAGTTCAATACTGGCGGAAGGTGACAGCAGCGTTCTATTGGACAGCATGTGGCTGGCTTGCGGTATGTGCGGCTTTGCTGCCAATCTCGCTTTTTGTTGACGGAATTGATGAAGAGATGAGACGGTGGCAATTGCTGGCGCCGTTGCTGCTGGCGGTAATTTCCTCCGCGATTGGGCTGTTTTGCTGGAGAGCTGGCATGATGACTGGCGATAAGCTTAGTGACCTTGAGGGGAAGAGCGCGCCGCCAGCAAGTATTCTGTAGGTGGCGGGTAATAACCCCTATTTCTAAATTTTCCTTTCGCATACAACTTGCTTTGAATTTGGCAAAAAGAACGGGGAACTCACACCTGTCGAGGTTTTCCGTCGCAGCGAGCGGTTGAATGACGCTCTATGAAGCACTTGCATCGCCAGCCCGTGACGCCAAAGGACGCCTTTCGGCGAAATATCTTCGCATGGCCACCTTCGGCCCAACCCGGTCACACGTCACCGATCAATTCTAGAAGCCCGCGAACCTCATCCGTGGCGTGCCACAATTACATTTATGCCGATCTGCTATCCTTCGTGGGAACAATGGAGGGTTCCATGAGCAAGAAGCGACTGCTGGCCGAAGCTGAGAAAAGACGCGTCCATGATGAGCAGATGGCGCTAGAGCGCCTCGCTTATCCTCATCATGACATCACGATCATGGTCGAAGATGAAACTGACAACAATGGCGAGCCGAAGGTGCATATCATCATCGATGGAGTGTTCGTTGCTGTCGGCTACTGACCCATGAAGATTTAAAAATCGAGTTCTGTGACCTGTCGAGGCGGCTTCTGAGACAAGATGCATCCTCGTTCCCGGCGAAATGCTTCGCATTCGCCCACCGCCCGCCGTTTCGTAGGCCCGTACGCAGGCCCATTATGCTTCACCCTTTCGACATGATAGGGAGCCACTAAGTATAAATGTCATAATGATTTCAACATGGTGCGGTCGACGGGAGCGAACCCGCATACCCGAAGGTGAGGGATTTTTAGTCAATCACGTCCCAAGGCCTCCTTTCGAATGAGCGGTCGACTCCCTGTTGCGAAATGGATGCCGAGCGGTGCGGTTTTTTGTTTTCGCAATGGTATTTTGTTACCTCAACTTTTTGAGGTCAGTCGCAAGACGCAACAAACCGTTAACGGCAATAGCAAAAATTGCTGGCGAACTCTGGTTGTCAATCCAGACTTTACACTCTACTTGACAATAGATAAAATATGCAAATCACACCGCTAGGATGGCAGCCACATGGATTCTGAAGACTTTGACCCGCTGCATGGCGCGGCGCCAAAAGAGATTCCCTTATCCAACGCGCCGCTCGCATCTGCGCTTTGCCAAGTGAGATTTCCTGACATCGTACAAGTTAGGGATATCAATTTCATTGGCGGATTTCAGGAGAAGGTTCGTGGCCACTATCCGCTGTTTTCTGGCGATCTCATCCAGACTTTCAACATGCTCCCTAACGGGCTTCAATCCAGTCAGGATCAATTATGGCGCCTCTCGGACGCGGACGCTAATTGGCGGATTTCACTGGGCGCCAACTTCGTGACTCTTGAGACTAAGAAGTATTCTTCTAGGGCCGACTTTCTCAAAAAACTGAGCTTCGTTTTGTCCTCCTTAGAGGACACAATTCGACCAACCCACGTCTGGCGGGTCGGCGTTCGATATGTGGACCGCGTGAAAACGTCTTCAATGGGTAATTTTGGGGACATGCTTCGGCAGGAGATGGCTGGCCTCAGCGCGACGCATCTTCGTAACTCGTTCAATCACTCCTTATCGGAAGTTTCCTGTAAGGTGGATGAGGGGAACCTTCTCGTTAAATGGGGGATTCTCCCAGCCAACGGCAGCCACGAGCCGGAGGTGATGCCACCGATCAACGATGAGTCGTGGTTTTTGGACATTGATGTTGCTCATGAGTATCGCGACGGCCCCCGACAGTTTCTAGTCGAGGAGTTGGTTGCTGACGCCGAGGCAAAGGCAACGCGATGCTATAGCTTCTTTAGATGGGTCGTTACGGACAAATTTCTACGCACCTTCGGAGGGAATGTCTGATGATCGTTGAAGTCCCTTATGGCCATCCGGAAACGGTAATCGAGAGGCGTTTAGGAACGTCTCCGTGCGCAGACGGCCATAATCCGCCGATCGCGGTTCTCGATGTTGGTTCGAAAACACTCAAAATTGGTGGTAACTTTGTGTCTTCGACCGTCTCCGGTTGGACTGCCGATGACATCGCCTTGCGAATTGGCAGAAATACAACCTCGACGTTCGAAAAGGTAAGATCGATCGAAAGCCCAAGCAGGGAGTTCGAACCCCAAGATGCGGCTGTCCAAATAGCTGAAATTAGGCGTCTGCTTGCAGTCAGCGTCGATCAGCTAGGTCGGTTACTCGGTTGCTCACGACAAGCTTTCTATGACTGGCAAAATGGCCTAAAGGTATCGCTGGCAAACCGCGAGAGAATTTCAAAGCTGCTTGCTGCATTGCAGTACCTCGACCGAGGTACTGCCGAAGAAAATCAGAACTTGCTTTTCGCTGCCAATAACGGAGCTTCGATTTTTGAGCTTCTGGAAAGCGGCGAATACGACCGCGTTCGCGCCGCTGTACCCAAAGGGGGCGGTCGACCGGACGCGCTGTGGAAGAAAAAAGATCAAGCTCAATCAAAATTTGCAGATGAGTGGTACGATAGACTTATCGCTTCTGACGACATTAGTGATTCGGCAGAGGGGTTTGCTGGCCGAGAAAGCGGAAAGAGGCTTCGGCTCAAGAAATTGTAGAGAGCTGGATGACTTCGACGGTAGATGCGTCTTCGGAAATAGACAAGGCCTCCTTGGAAAAGTGGCGCCAAGGCGACTTTACGGTAGAAATCAAGCAGTTCTTGGTGGTCGACAGCGTCGAAAATGGCGAGTTGATGCCATTCGGATTGGATGTGCCCGGTTTTGTTGTTGTTAGTCAAACCTGCGATATCGTTAACTATGGCCCCGGCAAAGAGAACGTTGTGGTCTGCCCGCTCCGCGAAGCGACCGAAGGCCTTCTGAGGGAAATACATCGAGGTCGAACTCCGGTCGCTGCGAAGCTTCAGCACCCTCCGAAAGAAAATCTCGTTGTCGACCTGAATCGGATGATGACGGTGCCGAAGAGCGTATTGAGTAAGCTAAAACGAGAAGTCGGATTTAGTGACGATGCCGAACGGAACCGTTTTGGCGAAGCTCTGGCTAGGAAGCATGGCCGCTTTGCGTTCCCGGATGATTTCAACGATGACGTGCTGGCGGCCATCAGAAGCAAAATGCAGAAGTGGCACGATAAGGATTCTGATAACGGAAAGGCGTTACGCTCCATCGCGAGCATTCGCGCGACTGCTGCGCCGGATTGGGATGCGAAGCTTGTTGAGGTCGGCTTTAGAGTGGTGTTGTACCCGGCGAATCGCAGGCTGATCTCGAACGACAAAATAGATGAAGTCTTGAAAACGCTTTTTAATGGCGTGCAGTGGCCTGCCAAATACACCAGAGCAAATCCGCTTTTCATTATGCAAACCTTGGCGGACTTGAGTGCGCAAGACTATATCGACAGCGTGGCTATCGACTGGGACTTCCTCTCCAACTCATCAAAATGAGAAACTCACCACACGCGGCACCTAACTATGCCCGATTGGCGATGGTGCCTGGTGCGGCACGAGTGGTATCTCCGCAACAATCCTGCTTAGTGTAAGCGCCGCAAAGGTGCAAGCAGCAGTGCAAACGGCTCGCAAATTATCTATAAGTTTTGAGATATTTCAATAGTTTAACTGAATACGATGGCGGACAGGGAGGGATTCGAACCCTCGGTACGCTTTCACGTACACACGCGTTCCAGGCGTGCGCCTTAAACCACTCGGCCACCTGTCCTTTGGCGTTTCGCAACCGGTCAGGAGGCAAATCGTCGGAACGGCCGCGATATATACCGATGAATTTCTGAGGATCAACCCGAATCTAACAGATTTTTGACTTCCCGACAGAAAACTCTCCGCCTCCGCTCCATTGCGCTTGTCAGGCTCTCAACTTATCTAAGTAGAAGGATGGCGCAGAGCTCGTCCATGGCCGATGGGTAATGCGTATGCGGAGGGTGCGATGCGTTTCTTGTTGCGTTTTGCCAGCCTTGTTGCGCTGGTCATTGCGGTGATCGCAGGCACCATCGATTCCATCCAATCGGTTGCCGCCTCTGCCGTCGTGCTGACGCCGATGGGCGATGCCTGGAACGATGTCAGCCCATCATCGCTTGCGACCGTCCAATCACTGGTTTCCTATTATATTCATCCGCGTCTTTATGATCTGGTCGTACAGTGGCTGTTGTTCCAGCCGGCCTTTGCGGTGTTCCTGGTGATCTCGCTGCTTTTATGGATGATCGCCTATAAGAAACCGCCAGTCGCAGGCCGCTTCAGCGTGTGAGGCCGTCGGGATACAATAAAAACCAGTCACCCAGGCGCCGGAGGCGGGAGAAGGAACTTGCTTGATCACGACCTCGGCCCCTTCGGCATAAAGGCAGAGCGCTGGAATATCGCCGCCGGCCTGACCTACATACCTGCAACACCATTTCACCGTCTTGGTATTCATATCGGAGCGCCGGTCAATGCCTCCTGCCGATGCGACGGCCGGCAACATCGTCGCCTTCAGTCTCATGGCGATATCGATATTGTTCCGGCGGGGTTGGACGGCGAATGGGAAGACGATGCCGACTGCACGATCCTCCGCCTTTGGATAAGTCCCGCCATTATGCGCAGCGCGGCGGAGGATATGGAGATCGATCCCGACAGCATTGCCGTCAGTCCGAGGTTTCAGCATCGGGATCCCGGTATCGAGCACATCGCCTTGGCGCTGGAGACACAAATGAGGACGGAGGAACCGGCCGATCGCCTGTTCGTCGAAAGCCTTGGAAAGGCCCTGGCGGTCCGGCTCATCGGCGGCCCATTCCGCCCGACGACCATAGCCGCCCGGCAAAAGCTTTCGTCAAGCCAGAGACGCAGGCTGGTCGAGTTCATCGAATCCAATCTCGATCGGGACCTATCGCTGGCGCAATTGGCTGACGTCGCTTCGATCAGCGTCTCGCATCTGAAGGTGCTGTTTCGCCGCTCGTTCGGCGTGCCGGTTCATCAATATGTGATCCGCCGCAGGGTGGAGCACGCGAGAAACCTGCTTGCCATGGGAGAGCTGCCGATCAGCCAGGTCGCCCTGGCCGCCGGTTTCGCCCATCAGAGCCATATGGCGCAGGCGATGAAGCGCATTCTCGGCCTGACCCCTGCTGGCATCCAGCGGATGAGGCAATAGCCCGAGAAAGGCCGACCGCTCCTTGGTCGCCATGGAAGCGATGATTTTGCTGTCCGTTTCTGCTCTTCATCGTCCGATCCTGTGCGACAGGACGTCTAAAAACAGCATGCTCTGCATCCGCAACGAAATCTTGGAGGATAAAGAGATGTTCGTAATTCTGGGTGCGACCGGAAAGATAGGGCGTGCGACCATTGCCGAGCTTCGCCGCCATGGCGCACCGGTAAAAGCCGTCGTTCGGCGTCAAAATAGCGCCGATGATCTCAAGGCTATGGGCTGCGAGGTTGCGGTCGCGGACATTCGGGACGGTGCGGCTCTCTATGAAAGCATGAGCGGCGCGACCGCCGTACAGATCATCTGCCCGACGAGCGTTCGAGCCGACGATGCAGCCGCAGAGATGAAAGACAGCATAAGATCGATCGTCGATGCACTCGACCGGAACAGGCCGAGTTCGGTTCTGGCCATCTCGGATTATGGCGCGCACCTGGCGTCCGACACCGGCATCACGCTGATTTTCCATCATCTCGAGTCGGAACTGAAAAAGCTACCCGCCGCTTTGACCTTCCTGCGCTCCGCCGAGCATATGGAGAATTGGAGCCGCCAGATCGGACGCGCGGTTGAGACCGGCGTGCTTCCTACCCTGCATCATCCGACAACCAAACTGTTCCCCACCATATCGGCTCCCGATGTCGGCCTGATTGCGGGCGAGTTGCTCTTGTCCAACGCCCACGCATTTCTCAACATCGTCCATGCGGAAGGGCCAGAGCGTTATAGCGCGGAGGACGTCGCGCGGATTGCTGGAGAACTCGCCGGCCGAAAAATTGTCGCAAGCGAGATGCCGCGCCCGGACTGGATCCCGGCACTCGTTCGCGGAGGGCTGAGCGCAAGCTATGCCGAACTGGTTGCCGAGATGTATGACGCCCACAATGCCGGGCGGATCGATGTCGAGCCAGGGGTTGGAGAGGTCAGGCGAGGCCGAACCAGTCTGCGCGAGGTTCTGGCGTCGATGACGGCAAATATCTGATGGGGGAACTTCGGGCTGCCTTTCGGCCAATCGCCCTCATATAGATCACGAGGGTATCAAGACAACGGATCGCAAGCGTGGCATGGCTTCGAAGCCGGTCCTGCGACATCGATCGTCGGCCGTTGCTTGGCTAATAAAATTGCAGTTTGAGAGCAAAAATGTTCGAAAATCAGCTCCTTTGAGCGCGTTTTTGGCAATTCCCACAAATCTTTACCAACTGAAAAATTTCTCGTGAATTTTTCCTGCAGCCATGCAAGGATGCGCGCCAGCTTGACCTCGGGGGAGGTCGGCGGTTCCGCAGACATGTCCGGCCAACGGGCTTGCGGGAGGACCCAACAAGATAGCAACAATAGGGCTGCAACTCATGAAAAAATCCCTTTTGACCCTTTTCGCCTTGGCTGCCATGTCGGCAACGGCGCTTGCGGCCGACATTAAGCCGGCGATCGTTTATGGCACCGGCGGCAAGTTCGACAAGTCCTTCAACGAAGCGGCCTATAACGGTGCCGAAAGGTTCAAGAAGGAAAGCGGCATCGCCTATCGCGACTTCGAGCCGACGGGCGACACTCAGGGCGAACAGGCGCTGCGCAACTTCGCCAGCAAGGGCTTCAATCCGGTCATCGCCGTCTCCTTTGCCTGGACATCCGCTCTTCAGAAGGTTGCCGCCGAATATCCGAAGACCCAATTCGTTCTGATCGACGACAGCCTCGACCTGCCGAACGTTCGCTCCGTCAAGTTCAAGGAAAACGAAGGCTCCTACCTTGCCGGCGTCATGGCGGCCATGGCTTCGAAGTCCGGCAAGATCGGCTTCGTCGGCGGCATGGACATTCCGCTGATCCGCAAGTTCGAATGTGGCTATGAGCAGGGCGCCCGCGCCACCAATCCGAAGATCGAAGTCCTCCAGAACATGACCGGCACGACGGGTGCGGCCTGGAACGACCCGGTTCGCGGCGGCGAGCTCACCAAGAACCAGATCGACCAGGGTGCCGACGTTGTTTACGCGGCTGCCGGCGCCACCGGCCTCGGCGTGCTGCAGACGGCTGCCGACAACAAGAAGCTCTCTGTCGGCGTCGATAGCAACCAGAACTATCTGCATCCGGGTTCGGTCCTGACCTCCGTCGTCAAGCGCGTCGACCTCGCCGTTTACAACGCCTTCACCGATGCGAAGAACGGCAAGTTCACAGCCGGCACGCAGGAACTCGGCCTCAAGGAAGAGGGCGTTGGCGCTGCCATGGACGACAACAACAAGCCGCTCGTCACGCCCGAAATGAAGGCCGCCGTCGACAAGGCGACTACCGACATCATTTCCGGCTCGGTCAAGGTGCACGACTACACGACCGACAACGCCTGCCCGAAGAGCTGATATGAAATAAGGGCGTATGACGATATTCAAACGTCATACGCCCTTTTCTTATCCGGAAGTCTGATTTCTGGAGCTGCGTAGTGAGCCAAACGCCTGCCATCGAACTCGTGGGCATCGACAAGAAGTTCGGTGCCGTCCATGCCAACAAAGACATCAACCTGACCGTCGCCAAGGGCTCGATCCACGGGATCATCGGTGAGAACGGTGCCGGGAAGTCGACTCTGATGTCGATCATCTACGGCTTCTATCATGCCGATAGTGGTGAGATCCGCATCAACGGCAATCCTATCGCCATCCGCGACAGCCAGACGGCGATTGCCGCCGGCATCGGCATGGTGCACCAGCATTTCATGCTGGTCGACAATTTCTCCGTGCTGGAAAACGTCATGTTGGGTGCCGAGGGCGGCGCTTTGTTGGCGAAGGGCGTCACGGCCGCCCGAGCCGAACTGAGGCGCCTGGAGCGGGATTATGGCCTCGACGTCGATCCGGACGCCTTGATCGAGGAGCTTCCCGTCGGTCAGCAGCAGCGCGTCGAGATCCTGAAGGCCATGTATCGCGGCGCCGAGATCCTCATTCTGGACGAGCCGACCGGCGTTTTGACGCCCGCCGAGGCCGACAATCTCTTCCGGATTCTCCGCGTATTGCGCGACCAGGGCAAGACCATCATTCTCATCACCCATAAGCTGCGCGAAATCATGGCCATTACCGATACGGTGTCGGTCATGCGCCGCGGCGAAATGGTCGCCACGCGCAAGACGTCCGAAACGACCGTCGAAGAGCTCGCAGAGCTGATGGTCGGCCGTCGCGTGTTGCTGCGGGTCGAAAAAGGCTCTGCCCATCCCGGCGAGGTGGTGCTTTCCGTCCGTAATCTGACCGTCAAGGACGGCCGTGGCGTGACCATGGTCGACAATGTTTCCTTCGACGTCCGCGCCGGCGAGATCGTCGGCATTGCCGGTGTCGCTGGCAACGGCCAGTCGGAACTGCTGGAGGCGATCGCCGGTATCCGCAAGCCGGCCTCGGGCGAAATCTACCTGCATGGCGAGCCGAGCGGCACGGCCGATCCGGCCGCCTTGCGTGAACTCGGTCTTGCCCATATCCCGGAAGACCGCCATCACATGGGTCTCGTCCTCAAGTTTGAGGAATATGAAAATTCCATGCTCGGCTATCACCGCGACCCGAAATACGGTCGGGCCGGCATGCTTGATCTCGACGCCATGCGCAGGGATGCGCTGGAGAAGATCGAGAAATACGATATCCGCCCGCCAAATGCCCGGCTGAAAACAGCCAACTTCTCCGGCGGCAACCAGCAGAAGATCGTCGTCGCCCGCGAGATCGAGCGCGATCCGAGGGCGCTGCTGATCGGCCAGCCGACACGCGGTGTGGATATCGGCGCCATCGAATTCATCCACCGCCGTATCATCGAGATGCGCGATGCCGGCAAGGCGATCCTGCTGGTGTCGGTGGAGCTTGATGAAATCCGCGCGCTTTCCGACCGCATCCTCGTCATGTTCGCCGGCCATATCGTCGGCGAGAAAACGGCTGACGCCGGTGAACAGACACTCGGCCTGATGATGGCCGGCATTGCCGCATGAGGCCTTGATGAGCACTGTTTCCGTTCCGCTTCCCAATTGGATCAACTACGGCCTGATCCCGGTCATCAATCTCATTATCGCCTTCCTGATTTCCGGCCTCGTCGTCTGGTTCATCGGCGAAAGCCCGCTGGATGCGCTGAACCTGCTCCTGCAGGGCGCGCTCGGCAGCGGCGAGGGTATCGGCTTCACGCTGTTCTATGCCACGAGTTTCATTTTCACCGGCCTGTCGGTGGCCGTCGCCATCCATGCCGGCCTGTTCAATATCGGCTCGGAAGGCCAGGCCTATGTCGGCGGGCTCGGCTGCGCGCTTGTGGCGCTGACGCTCGACAAATATGTGCCCTGGTATGTGACGATGCCTTTCGCCGTCATCGGTTCGGCCGTTTTCGGTGCGCTCTGGGCCCTTATTCCCGCCTGGCTGCAGGCCAAGCGCGGCAGCCATGTGGTCATCACCACCATCATGTTCAACTTCATCGCCTCCGCGATGATGAATTTCATCCTGGTGCATGTGCTGATCGTGCCCGGCAAGATGGCGCCGGAAACCCGCACTTTCCTTGCGGGCGGCCAGCTTCCGAAGCTGGACTGGCTGATGGGCATCTTCGGCTCGACCATCGGTGCGGCACCCCTCAACGTTTCCTTCCTGATCGCGCTGGTCATGTGCTTCCTCGTCTGGGTGCTCGTCTGGCGCACCAAGCTCGGTTATGAAATGCGCACGCTGGGCTTAAGCCCGACGGCCGCCGTCTATGCCGGCATTCCCTACGCCCGCACGGTCATCATCGCCATGCTGCTCTCGGGCGGTCTGGCCGGCATGATGGCGCTCAATCCGGTGATGGGCGCTTCGGCCCGCCTGCAGGTCGAGTTCGTGCTCGGCGCCGGTTTCGTCGGCATCGCCGTATCGCTGATGGGCCGTAACCATCCGATCGGCATCATCCTTGCGGCGATCCTGTTCGGCATTCTCTACCAGGGTGGCGATGCGCTTTCCTTCGACATGCCCAACATCACGCGCGACATGATTGTGGTCATCCAGGGTCTGGTCATCCTTTTTGCCGGCGCCCTCGAATATATGTTCCGGCCCGCGCTGGTGCGCACCTATCAAAAATTCGCGACGACGTGAGGATCGGCCGATGGAATATTATGACCTCCTCATCAGCATACTTGGCTCGACCATCCGCCTGTCGATTCCGCTGATCTTCACGGCCCTTGCCGGCCTCTTTTCCGAGCGCGCCGGGATTTTCGACATCGGCCTCGAAGGCAAGATGCTGGCCTCCGCCTTCGCCGCCGCCTGTGTCGCCTCCGTCTCCGGTTCGGCCTGGGCCGGTCTCGGTGCCGGCATCGTCATATCGGTCGCGTTCGGCCTGCTGCACGGCTTCGCATCGATCACCAATCGCGGCAACCAGATCGTCTCCGGCGTTGCCATCAACTTTTTGACCGCCGGGTTGACCATCGTGCTCGGCCAGGCCTGGTTCGGCCAGGGCGGTCGCACGCCGACGCTACCGGCCGAGGCGCGTTTTGCTTCGATCACCTTGCCTGGCGCCAACGCCATTCATGACGTGCCCTTTATCGGGCCGCTCT
The DNA here is from genome assembly GCF_036528765.1 of Rhizobium sp. BR 362. Classification (NCBI taxonomy): domain Bacteria; kingdom Pseudomonadati; phylum Pseudomonadota; class Alphaproteobacteria; order Hyphomicrobiales; family Rhizobiaceae; genus Rhizobium; species Rhizobium sp. BR 362. The sequence continues at coordinate 77,469 of NZ_JARWGH010000004.1, forward strand.
ATGCCAACGTTATTTCCGGCAACAACATCCTCACCTATCTCGCCTTCCTCGCCGTGCCGATTTCGTGGTGGATCCTTTATCGGACCCGCTTTGGCCTGCGCCTGCGCGCCGTCGGCGAAAATCCGGGCGCCGTCGATACGGCCGGCATCTCCGTCGAGTGGCTGCGCTATCGGTCACTGATCGTCGCTGGCATTCTCTGCGGCTTCTCCGGCACCTATCTTGCCATCGCCCAATCGGCTGCCTTCATCAATAATATGTCCGCGGGCAAGGGCTATATCGCGCTAGCGGCGCTGATCTTCGCCAAATGGAAGCCGGTGCCGGTCATGTTCACCTGCCTGCTCTTCGGCTTCCTCGATGCTTTTGCCAATTTCATGCAGGGCAAGGCGGTGCCTGGCATCGGCGAAGTGCCGGTGCAGATTTTCCAGGCGCTGCCCTATATCCTGACCTGCATCTTGCTCGCAGGCTTCATCGGCGTCGCCAAACCGCCAAAGGCGGGCGGCGTGCCCTACACCAAGGAGCGCTGATCCATGTCGCATGATCTGTTCGAGGCTGCCCGCGGAGCGATGGTCTTTGCCCATGCACCCTATTCGAAATTCCCCGTCGGCGCGGCGATCCGCGCCGAGGACGGCAAGGTCTATACCGGCGCCAATATCGAGAATCTGTCCTTCCCGCAGGGCTGGTGCGCCGAGCCGACCGCAATCAGCCATATGATCATGGCCGGCGCCAAGAAGATCGTCGAAATGGCCGTCATCGCTGAAAAGCTGCCGCTCTGCCCGCCCTGCGGCGGGTGCCGGCAGAAGATCGCCGAGTTCGCCAGTAAGGAAACGCGCATCTATCTCTGCGACGAAACCGGCGTGAAGAAGACCATGACCATGGACGAGATGCTGCCCTTCAGCTTCGAAACCGAGATACTCGGATGACCGCCGCCGCCGACCTCTTGGCCGAAAAGCTCGGTGATCTTCAGCCGCGCTACGGCATCATCCTCGGCTCCGGCCTTGGTTCGCTGGTCGATCAGGTGAAGGATGCCGTGCGCATTCCCTATGCCGATCTTCCCGGTTTCCCCGTGAGTGCCGTCTCCGGTCACGCCGGCACGCTGGTCGCCGGTCATCTCGGCGACGTGCCGGTCATCATGCTGTCCGGCCGGGTGCATTATTATGAAAAAGGCGACGCCAACGCCATGCGTGTGCCGATCGAGACGCTGAAGGCGCTTGGCGTCGAAACGCTGATCCTCACCAATTCGGCCGGATCGCTGCGCGAGGAAATGCCGCCGGGATCGGTGATGCAGATCACCGATCACATCAATTACTCCGGCATGAACCCGCTGATCGGCGAAGAAAGCGACGCGCGTTTCGTCGGCATGACCAGTGCCTATGATACGGACCTGATCATGCGCATGCGCAAGGCGGCGGAAAAGGCCGAAGTCAAGCTGTCGCACGGCGTCTATATGTGGTTCTCCGGCCCGAGCTTCGAAACTCCGGCGGAAATCCGCATGGCGCGCATTTTGGGCGCCGATGCCGTCGGCATGTCGACGGTGCCGGAAGTTATTCTTGCGCGTCTTTTCGACCTGAGGGTTGCAGCGGCCTCCGTCATTACTAATTATGGGGCTGGCATGACCGGCGCTGAGCTCTCGCATGAAGAGACGAAGGACATGGCACCGGTTGGCGGCACTCGCCTTGCCGCCATCTTGAAGGAAATGATTGCGGACGGAGGAGACGAACAATGACGAGCCATTCCCTCAGAGAAACGGCGGCCGTTGCGCTTTCCCTTCTCGATCTTACCAATCTTAAGGACGACTGCACGCCGGCCCAGATCGAGACGCTCTGCGCGCGCGCCCAATCGCCCTATGGCAACACCGCCGCCATCTGCATCTGGCCGCGTTTCGTCGCCCAGGCGCGCGGTATTCTCGGGACCGACCATGCGGTAAGGATCGCGACCGTGGTGAATTTCCCGGCCGGCGATATGGAAGTCGCCGATGTCGCCGCAGAAGCACGCGAGGCGATCTCCGATGGCGCCGACGAGATCGATCTCGTCATTCCCTATCGTGCATTGTTGGCCGGCAATGAGCAGGCCGTCACCGACATGGTCGCCGCGGTCAAAGCCGAATGCACCGGGCCGGTGCTGCTGAAGACCATTCTCGAAACCGGCGAACTCAAGGACGTGGCGCTGATCCGGCGTGCCTCCGAACTGGCGATTGAGGCCGGCTCCGATTTCATCAAGACCTCCACCGGCAAGGTCGCCGTCAACGCAACGCTGGAAGCGGCCGATATCATGCTGCGGGCGATCCGCCAGAGCGGCCGTAAGGTTGGTTTCAAGCCGGCCGGCGGCATCAGCTCCGTCGCCGATGCGGCCCTCTATCTCAGCCTTGCCGAGACCATCATGGCGCCGGATTGGGCCATGCCTTCGACGTTCCGTTTCGGCGCGTCGAGTTTGCTCGACGATATCCTCAACGTGCTTGGCGGCGGGCAGTCCACCGCGGCGGCCTCCGGCTACTGAGCGATGATCCCGCAGGAGATCATCCGTCGGAAGCGGGATGGCGGCACGCTTCACGTTACCGATATCGACGCCTTCATCGCGGCCCTTGCCCGCGATGAGCTGGCCGAAAGCCAGATCGGCGCCTTCGCCATGGCCGTCTGGTACCGCGGCATGACGCGCGAGGAAACCGTGGCGTTGACACTCGCCATGGCCCGCTCCGGCGATATGCTTTCCTGGGCCGGCATAGACAGGCCGATCGCCGACAAGCACTCGACGGGGGGCATTGGCGACAATGTGTCATTGATGCTGGCGCCGATCGCCGCTGCCTGCGGGCTTGCCGTGCCGATGATTTCCGGCCGCGGCCTGGGGCATACCGGCGGCACGCTGGACAAGCTGGAATCGATCCCAGGCTACGGCATCACGCCGCATGCGAGCCACTTCCGCAAGGTGGTAGACGAGGTGGGCTGCGCCATTATCGGCCAGACCGGGACCTTAGCGCCCGCCGACGGCAAGCTTTATGCCGTGCGCGATGTCACCTCCACCGTCGATTCCGTGCCGCTGATCACCGCTTCGATCCTGTCGAAGAAGCTGGCGGCCGGTCTTCAGACCCTGGTCCTTGATGTCAAAATCGGCAATGGCGCCTTCATGACCTCGCTGGAGGAGGCTGAGACGCTGGCCCGCTCGCTGGTCGAGGTGGCGAATGGCGCTGGGGTCAAGACTTCGGCTTTGATCACCGACATGAACCAGCCGCTGGCCGATGCCGCCGGCAATGTCGTCGAACTCCGCAATTGCCTGGATTTCCTGAAGGGTGGCAAGGCGAACACGCGTCTGGAAACGGTCGTTCTGGCCTTCGCCGCCGAGATGCTGACGCAGGCCGGGATCGCAAAGACATTGCTCGATGCCGAGGCAAAAGCGCACGCAGCGCTCTCCTCCGGCAAGGCGGCCGAGCTTTTCGCCCGCATGGTCCAATCGCTCGGCGGCCCTGCCGATCTGCTGGATCGCCCGGACAAATATCTGACCGCCGCTCCGGTGCAGAAGGCTGTTCCTGCGTCTTCGGATGGTTGGCTTGCGGCCTGCGATGCCCGCGCCATCGGCATGAGCGTCATCGATCTCGGCGGCGGTCGCCGTCATCCGCAGGATAAGATCGATCATCGCGTCGGCTTTAGCGATATCCTGCCGCTCGGAACAAAGGTCAGCAAAGGCGACCGCATCGCAACCGTCCATGCCGCGGACGAGACGAGCGCCGAAAGAGCCGCAGCCGATCTCGGCGCAAACTACCGCATCGGCGACGCCGCACCCGTTTTGCCGCCGGTGATCGTTGCGCGGATTTGACGGACGATTATTGCGTCAGACGCAATGAGCCGTTTTCGGCGCTGTAGGAATTGAGCTTTTTCAGGAAGCTCATGCCGATCAGTGTCGTGCTCAATGCGCCGTCTTTCGCAACCACGGCCTCGACATCGCGAACCTTGATCGTGCCGATTTCGAGACGGTCGAGTTTGACGAGAGCCACCTTAGATGGGCCGTTGGCTGTCTGTATGGTGTAGCGATAATCGAGATCATTGCCGCTGATGCCGAGGCGGCGTGCCGTGCTCTCATTGATCGCCACATAGGTCGCGCCCGTGTCGATCATGCCGTGCACCGGCCGGCCATTGATCTTGAAGTCGCCCTCGTAGTGACCGCCCGCGCCCGCAGGCAACGTTACGCTTCCATATGCCGCCGCCGGCGTCGCAACCGACTGCTGCGGCACGGCAACCTTGACAACGGGCGTCGCGCTTTCGCTGATTGCCGTTTGCGTGCCGAGCAACGCGGGGACTTGTGTAGCCGCGGCGGCGATAATGCCGGCAATGACAACCACGCGAACGAGCATTGGCGAGATCCCTCCTATGAGCTTCGCATGTCGAGCCCATTGATTGATCTCTACTGTTTAAAGCAGCTTCGCTGACAGGGCGCTAAACAGATCAATAAAAAGCCCGGCAGTTGGGGGCTGCCAGGCAAAAAAAGCAGATATGATGGCAGGACTTACTTCGTGCCGTACATCCGGTCGCCGGCGTCGCCGAGGCCGGGGACGATATAGCCCTTTTCATTCAAATGGCTGTCGATCGCTGCCGTGAAGACAGGCACGTCCGGATGCGCCTTGCGGAAATTGGCAATGCCTTCCGGGGCGGCGAGCAGGCAGAGGAAGCGGATATTATGGGCGCCGCGTTCCTTAAGCTTGTCGATTGCCGCGATCGAGGAATTGCCGGTTGCCAGCATGGGGTCGACGACGATGATCAGTCGCTCGGAAACATCTTCCGGCGCCTTGAAATAATATTCGACCGGCTGCAACGTCTCATGATCGCGGTAGACGCCGATATGCGAAACGCGGGCCGAGGGCACAAGGTCGAGCATGCCTTCCAGCAGACCGTTGCCGGCGCGCAGGATCGAGGCGAAGACCAGCTTCTTGCCTTCCAGGATCGGGGCATCCATCGGCTGCAGCGGCGTCTCGATGGTCTCGATCGTCAGTTCGAGGTCGCGCGTCACTTCGTAGCAGAGGAGCGTCGAAATCTCCCGCAGAAGCCGGCGAAAGCTTCCCGTCGACGTCTCCTTCTTGCGCATGATGGTCAATTTATGCTGCACGAGCGGGTGATCGATGACAGTGACGCCGTCCATGGTTTCAGCCTTCCAGTAATTCCGCGATGTCAGATGTTTCTTCCACGGAAATTGTCTCTGGTGCAAGAAAATAGGACTGATGGCCCTACATCATCCCCAAGCTCATGCCGCCGACAGCGGGCGCGCGCGTTCGATCCGTTCGCGTTCTTGCGGAGAGTGCATCACGTCCCATAAGTCATTGCGCCGCTGCACATTAAGCCAAAACTCAGGGCTGTTACCAAATACGCGCGCAAGAATGAGAGCCGTCGCCGCTGTCACGCTACGACGATTATTGCACAGTTCATTAACATGCTTTCGTTGCACGCCCATGGCCTCGGCCAACGCACTTTGCGTCAGCTCCATCGGTGCCATGAATTCCTCGACCAATATTTCACCGACGCTTGCCGGCTTGCGTTTTGTCATCAACATGATTCATCTCACCGGTAGCTATGGTCATCCAAATAGATGTCCGTTGCTTCGCCATGGTTGCCGCTCCATCGAAAGATAAGCCGCCATTGCTTGTTGACGCGAATAGAACAAAAGCCTTCGAGGTTGCCGCGCAACTTCTCGAAATGATTGCTCGGCGGGACCCGCAAGTCCTGATCCGTCGTTGCATCATCGATCATTTGAAGCTTGCGAAACAGTCGGCTATCCAGACCGGCTGGTATTTTCTTCGAATATACATCTTCGACAAAGAACTCACGCAACCATTCATCTCGAAAGCTTACGATCATTTAATTTCCGCTGTGAGATAGTGTACCGCTCCATGGGACAAATTTCAATCCTGACAACCAAATTATGCCAGCCTTTCCAACAGGGACGTCCGTGTCGCGTCGTCCACAAACGCCGCCTCGACCGCCGTGCGGGTCATGGCATCGATCTCGTTGTCGCTGAAGCCGAAGGCCGTCGATGCCAGTTCGTATTCGCGCTTCAGGGAGGTGTGGAAGAAGGGCGGGTCGTCGGAATTGATGGTGACACGCACACCCGCATCGCGAAGCTGGCGCAGCGGATGCGCTGCGAAATCCGGAAAGACATTCAGAGCGACGTTCGAGCCGGGGCAGACTTCCAGCACCGTGCCGAGATCGGCAAGGCGCTTGACAAGGTCGGCATCTTCGACGGCTCGCACGCCATGGCCGATGCGGGACGGACGGACGAGTTCGACCGCATCGGCGACGCTGAAGGCGCCGCAGACTTCGCCGGCATGAATGGTGAGGCCGAGGCCGGCTTCACGGGCGATGTCGAAGGCGCGCGCGTAATCGGCAACGCGGCCCATGCGCTCCTCACCCGCCATATTAAAGCCCGTGATCAACGGATTATCGCTTCTGGCCGCATATTCGGCGGCCTTGATGACGCGCTCCGATCCGAAATGACGTTCGCCGGTGACAAGCAGCCGGGCGACGATGCCGCTCTTTTCCTGTGCTGCGCGAATGCCGGCCGAAACACCGGCCATATAGGCGTCGGCGCCGAGCCCAATGCGGTCGCCATGGTCGGGCGAGACGATCAGCTCGCTATAGATCGTGCCGATGCCCGCAAGCTCTTCGAGATAGGTCTCGGTCAGCAGCGCGTAGTCTTCCTCGGTGCGATAGAGCTCAGAGACCTTGTCGTAGCAGACGAGGAATTCGGTGAAATCATTCCAGAGGTAGATTCCGTCACGCATGAAGGCGCTGGTGTCGACGTTATATTTTCGTGCCTGTGCGAGCGTCAGCGCCGGCGGAGCAGCACCTTCCAAATGACAGTGCAGCTCGACCTTCTTCAAATGCGATGTCACAAAAAACTCCTTCCATGCGGCCCTGCCGCTATTCCCAAATGGCGGGCGACGGTTTCGCCAATATCGGCATAGCTCTGGCGGACGCCGATCGAGCGTGAGCGAATGCCAGGCCCGTAAGCGATCACAGGCACGCGCTCGCGCGTATGGTCCGTGCCGCGCCAAGTCGGGTCGCAGCCGTGGTCGGCGGTCAGGATGACGAGATCGCCGGGCTTCAGCTTCTCGTGCACCTCCGGCAGTCTTGCATCGAAGGCTTCAAGGGCCGCCGCATAGCCCGCCACGTCGCGGCGATGACCATAGACCATGTCGAAATCGACGAAATTCGTGAAGACGAGATCGCCGTCGGCTGCCTCGTCCATAGTCCGGAGCGTCGCATCCATCAGCTTCATGTTGCCATTGGCCTTGATGACTTTGGAGATACCCTGGTGGGCAAAGATATCGCCGATCTTGCCGACCGCATGCACGGTGCGTTCGGCTTTGACCAGGCGGTCGAGCAGGGTGGGTTCTGGCGGCAAGACGGAAAAATCGCGTCGATTGCCCGTGCGCTCGAATGTCGCCTGCGTTTCGCCGACGAATGGGCGGGCAATGACGCGGCCGATATTATAGGGATCAAGCAGGGTGCGGACGATCTGGCAGAGAGCAATCAGCCGTTCCAGGCCGAAATAATGTTCATGCGCGGCAATCTGGAAGACCGAGTCTGACGAGGTGTAGCAGATCGGCTTACCGCTGCTTATATGCTCCTCGCCATATTTGGCGATGATCTCGGTGCCGGATGCGTGGCAGTTGCCGAGAATGCCGGGGAGATCGGCTGCCTCGCAGATCGCTTCGACCAGTTCCGGCGGAAATGCGTCGCCCTCGGTGGGAAAATAACCCCAGTCGAACATGACCGGCGTGCCGGCAATTTCCCAGTGGCCGGATGGCGTGTCCTTGCCGCGCGACACTTCATTGGCGCAGCCATAAAGACCATAAAGCTGTTCCGGCTTCGGCATACCGTCCGGATAGCGGCCAGTGGCCGCCTTGGCAATCTCCAGCAAGCCGAGGCCCGACATGTTCGGCAATGACAAGGGGCCGGAACGCAGGCCCTCGCGGTCGGCGGCACCAGCCGCGCAGAACTCGGCGATATGGCCGAGGGTATCGGCACCCTCATCACCATAGGCGGCGGCATCCGGACCGCCGCCGACACCGAAGGAATCAAGAACGAAGAGAAAGGCGCGCGCCATGGTCCACCCGATAGGATTGCTCAACGCGCGACGCCCAGCGTCGAGCGCATTGAACGTCACCCATATAACGGCGACGTCAACTTGGCAATTTCCTGTTCAACTTCGCAATATAGCAGGAATTCACAGGGGTTCTGTTCAACAATCGCTGCAGGTAATCGCACTTTCGGTGCGTGGGCGATAGAAATATTCGCGGCCGATAGTGATCTGGCTGCTGCCGGCCGGCAGGAAATCCGAGCCGAAACTGATGAGCTGATATGGAATGGCGAGCTCGGTGCGCACCAGAAACGTGCTTGGCTGATCGATATCGCTGGGAACGGTGACGGCGCTGCCGGTCGAATAGGGTTTGCTGCCATCCTGTGCCCAGGACCAGGCGACAGTGGCGTTGCTGCTGGCGTCGAGCTGAATGCCGGTGATTTTCAGCGTCAGGCCGGTCGTGTCGTAGGGCGTGAAAATGGCGCTGGCAACCGAAGGCATGGTGGCGAGCAGCGTCTTGCTGACGCTCGATTGGTGCGTCAGGATGTCGGCGATGGATCCGGCCGACCGGCTGGCGCGTTTTTCAACGCTGAGCGCCACGGTAAGCTCGAAAGCGCCGAGATAAAGCATCAGCAGCACCGGGAAAAGAATGGCAAATTCGATCGCGCCGATGCCCCGCTCGTCTCGGGCAAGGCGCCGCAGGGGCGCGCAAAACCTAGCCATCAGCTTCTTCCGATCCATCGCGACCCTCCTCACGGATAATTCTCGTTTTGGAAGGCCGATGTCGCGACGATGAGATAGGTCGTCGGCATAGAACCGTCAGATGGACGTATGGTGGTGAGGTAAGGCCGCAGCAGATCGGTCATCACCTGCCAGCGATAGTAGGCACGCACCATGTTCTTCGACTCGGCACCGCCGGGCGCAAAAGTGAAGCCCGTCGTGTTCAGATCGGAATATGGGTCTGACGAGGTGCGCGGCACGGTTGTCGGCATAGCGGCGAAGGTCGCGTAGCTTTCGACATCGAGATAGAGATTGGTCGGCGTCGCCAGCTCGGCCGCGGAGCAGACGATGATCACGGAGATCTCGTTGCAGAAGGCCTGGCGAAACTGCGTCGCGGTCATGTCGGTCGTCGCGTTGTGATTATAGGTGATCTGCCCGGTTCTGATCTCGCGCGACACTGTATCGACCGCATTGGAAACCACTTGTTCGGCCGTGAAGGCGACGAAGGTTTCCAAAATTGCGAAGATGATCAGGAAATAGGGAATAGCCAGAAGGGCGAATTCGATGGCCGCAGTCCCGTCGCGAGAACGCACGAAATCGTGCAAGCGCCCGTACGCACGTCGCTGTGCAAAAATCCTGCCCCCAAGAAGATCGTCATCTGGCATCATACCGGAATCCGCGCCGATTTAAGTGGGGGTAAGGCTAGAGCTGCTTTCTTGATAATCCGTTTCGCATCTCCCTCCATATTGAAGGGATGCTTGGATTTATTTAAGAAAGAGATGTCTTATGTAGTATAATTGAATATAATAAGTGGCCGACGATGCCGTCGCTATGGCGTGGCGGATGCGGCGGTGGTGGTGTTGTTCTGTTGGGCGTGCTGCTCGCAATTGGGCGTGCAGGACAGCACCGAACGGCTGGTCTGGCGGTAGACGCGGACGGTATTACCCTCATCGATCGAAACCAGGATACGTTCGTCGACGATCGCATTGCCGTCGGAATCGAGCAGGACGATGTTCGTCGTGCCGAAACTGCGGCCGGTAAGCACGATGGTCTTCGGATCGGCGACCGTTGCGTCGGCAACCTGCGAGTTGCCGACGATGACCTTGCTGACCGGACGATCGAGCTTCAATACGCGCGCATGATCCATATAGACACGCAGCATGCCGTCGTCCGCAGCATACGAAAACTGCGGCACTAGGCCCACTGTTGCGGCGACGCAGGCAAAGAATGCGATTCTGCCGCGGGTCGGCATGGTTTGGCCTCGTGAAGCTGATGGCAAAATGATTGCCAAATAGAATGAGAAAGAATGGTGAACGAACAATTAAGAGAAGGGCTACTCGTTCAATTCCGATGCAGCGCCGCCTCTTCCTCTTTCATTTTGGGATTTCCCTACGGGAGCTGCAATATACCGGGACAACTCCCGCTAATCGCTAATATATAAACCCCTAAACATTGCGAAGAGGCTGAAGATTTTCTTTAAAAATGCTCGGAAAGACCTGAATTGACGTTAACTAGTCTATTTGCGTTTCCGAGTTTCCAATCTGTTAACCCACTTCTTTAAAGCGATGGAAACGGCCAATCGGTACCGTGCAACTCATCCGATCAACGGCAAACAGTTGGCGGACGTGCTGTCAACAAAGTGAGTGGAGTTAACCTATGACCAAGCTTTTTTCGCGTTTCCTTAAAGATGAATCCGGTGCGACCGCAATCGAATACGGCCTGATCGCAGCGCTGATCTCCGTTGCCATCATTGCGGGCGCCACGACCCTGGGCAACTCGCTCAGCAACGTTTTCAATCGTATTTCGAGCAATATGACCACCGCTTCGACCGCACATTAATTAATTGCGGGTGCTGCGAATTCATGTCTCAGGCGAAAACCGCTCAGTATCATGAGCGGTTTTTGACTTTTATAGCTGAGTTGGGGATGTTTGATGCTTGAAGCCGCGACATTGCTGATCTTCCCGCTGTGTCTGGCGGTCGCAGCCCTCACTGACCTGTTTACCATGACGATACCAAATCGGGTGTCGCTCATATTGGCCGGCTCATTCATCGTGCTGGCGCCGCTCGTTGGTCTGACGCTGCCCGAGATCGGTATGCACTTCGCCGGCGCGGCCATTGTTTTCTGCGCCTGTTTTGCGCTCTTCGCATTGAACGTCATGGGCGGCGGCGATGCTAAGCTGTTGGCAGCTTCCGCACTTTGGTTCGGCTTCGATGCGTCGCTTCTCTCTTTCCTTATCTATGTCGCCTTCCTCGGCGGCGTGGTGACGATTGTCATCCTGATGATACGCTCGCAGTCGAATGCCATCATGGCCATGGGACTGCCGCTGCCGAACTCGCTGCTGATTGCCAAAAAGATCCCCTACGGCATTGCCATCGCCATCGGCGGCTTCCTGGCTTTTCCCTCCTCGCCGATGGTCGCGGCAGTGTCATCGCAAATTATCTAAATTAGAACTTTCTAAGTATTAACGGTATATTGCCGATTTTATATTTTGCATGACTTCGATAGTCATTCTTAAGTAACTGTAAATGTAATATACCATTAACCATAATTACACCAATTGCAGAGCATTCTGCGGGGCGAAGAATCGTATTCCCCAAGGAATGATCATGAAACCCGCTCGCTTAATGATACTCGCGGTGGCAGTTGTCGCGGCAGGGCTTGCCGGACTGCTAGCGATGCGTCTGGCCGGCTCACGCACTGTCGTGCCGCAGATCGAAGCGGTAGTAGAGAAAGAGGCGACGGTTAATGTGCTCGTCGCCGACGCCAATCTTCCTGTCGGCTCGCGCCTGAATGACAAGTCGATTCACTGGATGGCCTGGCCGCAAAGCGGCGTCGTCAAAGGTTTCATCACCGAAACCGATCGCCCTGATGCGTTGAAAGACTTGAACGGCGCAGTCGTGCGTCTGCCGATCTTTGAAGGCGAACCTATCCGCGAAGAGAAGGTCGCCGATTCCAACAGCCACATTCTTTCCTCGCTGTTGCCCTCCGGCAAACGCGCAGTCTCCACCGAAATCTCCGTCGCGACGGGTGCCGGCGGCTTCATTCTTCCCAATGACCGGGTCGACGTGATCATGGTGCGCAAGGGCGATACCCAGAAATTCGTAACCGAGACCGTGCTCAGCAATGTCCGCGTGCTCGCCATAGATCAGCAGGTCGAGGAAAAGCAGGATGGTAGCAAGTCCGTCGTCGGCACGACCGCGACGCTTGAGCTGACGCCGGATCAAACCAAGGTGCTTGCGGTCGCCCAGCAGTTAGCCGACCGGCTGACGCTGGCGCTTCGCTCCGTCGCCGATGCCCAGCAGCCGGACACGACCGCCGCCGATTACCTGCTGGCCGGGGACAATGGCGGTGCCGTCGTCCAGGTCATCAAATCCGGCGCGATCGTCACCAATGGCGCAACCGCAGCCAAGACGCCATGAGAAGGGGCGGGACCATGTTCAAGACCAGCAAACCGATCGGCCTCCTCTCACTTGCGGCTCTCTCCTTTTCGACCGCTTTCATCGGTCTGCCCTTCGCAGAGGCGCCGGCTTTCCTGCGCATTGCGACGGCGAAAGCCGACGGTTCCGACAGCATTGTCACCATTGCCGGCCTCGGCACCAAGCGCACGCTGAAGCTCGGCCTCAACAAGGCGCTGGTCGTCGACTTGCCGGCAGATGCCCATGATATTCTCGTCTCCGATCCCAAGATGGCCGATGCCGTGACGCGTACCTCGCGTCGCATCTATCTCTTCGGCAAGACGGTGGGCCAGACCAATATCTTCGTCTTCGGTGCCGACGGGAAGGAGATCGTCAGCCTCGACCTCCAGATCGAGCGCGATATCTCCAGTCTTCAGTCCAATATCAAGCGTTTCATTCCGGACTCAGACATCAATGTCGAGATCGTCTCCGATAACATTGTCATGACTGGCACGGTGCGTACGCCGCAGGATTCGACGCGCGCCGAACAGCTTGCCGAGGCTTTCCTCAAGGGCGGTGAGGCGACGACGCGCAACGAAACCGCGAGCGCCAGCGGCGGTGACAATTCCGTCGCTCTCTTTGCGGAAGCGCGCCAGACATCACAGATCGTCAACCTTCTACAGATCGAGGGCGAGGATCAGGTGACGCTGAAGGTCACCGTCGCCGAGATCAAGCGCAGCGTGCTGAAGCAAATCGGCTTCGACAATCTCGTCAGCAATTCCTCCGGCCTGACCGTCGCTCAACTCGGCAGTATTACTAGTGACACGACAGCGGCTGCGGGCGGCGGCGGTATCGCCGCTCTGTTCAAGACTGCGCTCGGCAAATACAACATCAGCACCTATCTCTCCGCCATGGAACAAGCCGGCGCAGTTCGCACACTGGCAGAGCCGACCTTGACGGCAATCTCCGGTCAAGCCGCAACCTTCAATTCCGGTGGTCAGCAGCTTTACTCCACGACCGATAGCGACGGCAACGTCACGATCACTCCCTATACCTATGGCGTAAGCCTGGCCTTCACGCCTGTGGTTCTTTCAGCGGGACGCATCAGTCTCCATATCCAGACTCAAGTGTCCAACCCCGTCGGCACCTCGGGAACCGCGACGTATAACCAACGTGCGGCTGATACGTCGGTCGAGTTGCCCTCCGGCGGCTCCATCGCGCTGGCGGGTCTCCTCAGCGATAGTGTCCAGCAAACCACCAACGGCACCCCGGGCGCCTCGAAGATACCGATCCTCGGCGCACTCTTCCGTCAAAAGAGTTTTGAACGCGACGAAAGCGAACTCGTGATCATCGCGACGCCCTATCTGGTGCGGCCGGTCGCGCGGGCTCAGCTCGCTCGTCCCGACGACAATTTCTCACCTAGCAACGATGTCTCCGCCTTCTTCATGAATCGCGTCAACAAGATCTACGGGCACAGGGATGGGCCGCCGGTTGCGGATGCCGATTTCCACGGCACCGTCGGCTTTATCTACAAGTGAGGGGGAGACGGACAATGACGCATCCCTTTTCAACCGGAACAACGAGAGACCAAAAAATGGCCAGCCTCGATCGCAATGCGCCCCGTATCACCAGGCCGCGATTTGCCACCCTGGCCTTGATCATGATGGCTTCCGCCGTCAGCGGATGTGCCGGTTCGCCGGATGGCATGACGACCAGCGCTATTTCCGACGACTATCGTCAGCGCCACCCTATCGTGCTGACCGAAAAAGAACATCACGTCGACGTTCCCGTCATTGCAGGCGATCGTCGTCTTACGACCGGCGCCCGCGACACGGTTCGCGGTTTCGTGCAGGACTATAAGGCGCATGCTTCCGGCACCGTCGAAATCCTGGCGCCTGGCTCTTCGGCCAATTCGCCTGGGGTTTCTGTGTTCCGCCGACAGATTCGGCAAGAGCTTGTCGCAAGCGGCATCCCGTCGTCGCGCATCGTCGACAGCTATTATCAATCCGGCGGCCCCGGCGATGCTGCGCCGATCCGCCTGCGCTTCATGGCAACCACTGCGGCCACCAATGCCTGCGGCCAGTGGCCGGAAGATCTGTCCGCCAACGCCTTCGACAATCAGAATTACTATAACTTCGGCTGCGCTACTCAGAACAACCTCGCAGCGCAGGTGGCAAACCCGACCGACCTCATCGCGCCGCGTGCCATGTCGCCGATCGATACCGACCAGCGCAGCAAGGTGATCGATAATTACCGCAGCGGCAACGTCCCGACCAGCACGGCGACGATCGGCGGCTTCAGCAGCGGTTCCTGAGCATGAGGATAGCTGGCCGGCGGAACAGGATAGAATTATGAGCGCTATCAACTACGATATCAGAAAGCCCGAGATGGAGGCCGAGGACGCGCCCCGCACGGGCGATCTTGAGAACATGCGGCCATTGCCGCGCATTTCCGTGCATGCCTTTTGCGAAAGCGAGCAGTTGCAGCAGGTGATGGACCGATGCGCCAATGACCGGCGCATGTCCAAGGTCAGCCTCCGGATCACCAGCGGCAGCACGGCGGCGGCGGCAAACATGTTCGCCTCGACGCCGACGCCCAATCTGATCATTCTGGAAACCCGGGCCAATCCAGGCAATCTGCTGGCAGAGCTCGCGCCGCTCGCCGCCGTCTGCGATCCCAGCACCAAGGTGGTGATCGTCGGCTATCACAATGATATCGGCCTCTATCGCGAACTCATCCGCAACGGTATCTCCGAATATATGGTCCAGCCGGTTGCCATGGTCGATGTCATGGCAGCAATGACGGCGATCTTCGTCGATCCCGATGCCGAGCCGCTCGGCCGCAGCGTCGCCTTCATCGGCGCCAAGGGCGGGGTAGGGGCGTCCACCATCGCCCATAATTGCGCTTTCGGCATCTCGAACCTGTTCTCGACCGAGACGATTCTCGCCGATCTCGACCTGCCGTACGGCACCGCCAATATCGACTTCGATCAGGACCCTGCGCAAGGCATTGCCGAAGCGGTCTATGCGCCGGAGCGTCTTGACGAGGTTTTCCTCGACCGCCTTCTGACCAAATGTTCACAGCACCTGTCGCTGCTCGCTGCTCCCTCCATGCTCGACCGCGCCTATGATTTCGACGGCCAGGCCTTTCTGCCGGTGCTCGACGTCCTGCAGCGCAGCGCCCCGGTGAGTGTCCTCGACGTGCCGCATCTCTGGACGGAATGGACGCGCTCCGTGCTTTCGGCCGTCGACGAAGTCGTGATTTGCGCAGCGCCCGATCTTGCCAACCTGCGCAACGCCAAGAACATGTTGGATGCGCTGCGCAAGCTGCGCCCCAACGACAAGGCGCCGCATCTGATCCTCAATCAGGTCGGTATGCCGAAGCGCCCGGAAATCGGTCCCTCGGAGTTCTGCGAGCCGCTGGAGACCGACCCGATCGCCATCATTCCTTTCGATATCAACCTGTTCGGCAACGCCGCCAACAGCGGCCGCATGATTTCGGAGACCGATCCGAAATCACCGGTCGCCGAGACCTTCTCGCAGATATCGCACATCGTTACCGGGCGCATTGCGCTGAAGAAGGCCAAGAAGGGCGGCCTGTTGGGTCTCCTGAAGCGGAAGTAATTGTTTGATGTCGCATGATCTCGTTCGAAGGCCGGTTCGTGTTTTTGAGATTATGCTCTAGCGTAGAATTGGATCGACGGCATGTTTGGCAGACGCGGAAATGAAGGTCCTGCAAAGAGCGGCGGCGTCACGCCTCCGCCGTCGCCGCCGCGCGCACCGTCCGCTCCTGCGCCTGCGGCATCGACCGTACTGGTGGAGCCGGCGCGTGAAGGGGCGCAGCAACGCCAGCAAGTGGCGCCGCCATCGATGCAGACGCCGACACGACGCCGGCCGGCCCGCACCGAAGAATATTACGACACCAAGTCGCAGGTCTTTTCCGCGCTGATCGATACGATCGACCTGTCACAACTCTCAAAGCTCGATGCCGAGGCTGCGCGCGAGGAAATCCGCGACATCGTCAACGACATCATCACCATCAAGAATTTCGCGATGTCGATCTCCGAGCAGGAGGAACTGCTCGAGGACATCTGCAACGACGTGCTCGGTTATGGCCCGCTCGAGCCGTTGCTTGCCCGCGACGACATCGCCGACATCATGGTCAACGGCGCCGGCCAGACGTTCATCGAAGTCGGCGGCAAGACGGTGGAATCGGAAATCCGCTTCCGCGACAATGCCCAACTCCTTTCCATCTGCCAGCGCATCGTCAGCCAGGTCGGCCGCCGCGTCGACGAATCGAGCCCGATCTGCGACGCCCGCCTTCCGGACGGATCGCGCGTCAACGTCATCGCACCGCCGCTGTCGATTGACGGCCCGGCGCTCACCATCCGCAAATTCAAGAAGGACAAGCTGACGCTCGATCAGCTCGTCCGCTTCGGCGCCATCACACCGGAGGGCGCCACGCTGCTGCAGATCATCGGCCGCGTTCGTTGCAATGTCGTCATTTCCGGCGGTACCGGCTCGGGCAAGACGACGCTTTTGAACTGCCTGACCAACTACATCGACCGCGACGAGCGCGTCATCACCTGCGAAGACACGGCCGAACTGCAATTGCAGCAGCCGCATGTCGTTCGCCTCGAAACCCGCCCTCCGAATATCGAAGGCGAGGGTGAGATCACCATGCGCGATCTCGTCAAGAACTGCCTACGCATGCGTCCCGAGCGCATCATCGTCGGCGAAGTGCGCGGACCGGAAGTCTTCGACCTGTTGCAGGCGATGAACACCGGCCATGACGGCTCGATGGGCACGATCCACGCCAACACGCCGCGCGAGTGCCTCAGCCGTATGGAATCGATGATCGCGATGGGCGGCTTCAGCCTGCCAGCCAAGACGGTGCGCGAAATCATCTCCACCTCCGTCGACGTGGTCATCCAGGCCGCCCGCCTGCGCGACGGTTCGCGCCGCATCACCCAGATTACCGAGGTGATCGGCATGGAAGGCGATGTGATCATCACGCAGGACCTGATGCGCTACGAGATCGAAGGCGAAGATGCGGGCGGCAAGATCATCGGACGGCATGTGTCGACCGGCATCGGCAAGCCGAATTTCTGGGACCGCGCCCGCTACTACAACGAGGAAAAGCGCCTGGCGGCTGCCCTCGACGAAATGGAAAACAAGTCGAAATAGGACTTTCCCGATGTTCGGTGTCGATCCGGTGGTGCTTCTGATTGTCGTCCTCGCAGCCGTCTCCGCGGCCGCTGTCTGTTACAGCATTCTCTATTCGCGGATCGAGGCGCAGAAGAAAGCCGACAGTCGCGTCAACCGGATCAAATCGGCCGAGACTGACCGCATGAAGGTCAAGGCGGCGCGCGATCGCGTGCAGGAAATGTCGAAACGGCGCAAATCGGTGCAGGATTCGCTGAAGGATCTGGAAAAGCGCCAATTGGAGAACACCAAGCAGAAGCAATCGCTGAAAATGCGCCTCGGGCAGGCCGGCCTGCCGGTGACACCGGCGCGTTTTTATCTCTTCAGCGTGCTGTTCGGCTTTTTCGTCATGCTTGTCGTCTTCCTGGTCGGCGCGCCGCTCGCCGTCGTCGCCGGCCTTCCCTTCGCCGCCGCCTTCGGTCTGCCGCGCTGGGTCATCGGTTTCCTCATCAAGCGCCGGCAGAACAAATTCCTGGAAGAATTTCCCAATGCTCTCGACCTCATCACCCGCTCGATCCGCTCTGGCCTGCCGCTCAATGACGCCGTGCGGCTCGTGGCAAGCGAGGCCCGCGAGCCGGTGAAGTCCGAGTTCCGCCGCGTCGTCGAAGCCCAACAGGTCGGCCTCAGCATGCCCGATGCCTGTGCGCGCATGAGGAACCATATGCCGTTGCAGGAGGTGAACTTTTTCTCGATCGTCATCGCCATCCAGGCGCAGGCCGGCGGCAACCTGTCCGAAGCGCTGGGCAACCTCGCGCGCGTGCTGCGCGAGCGCAAGAAGATGAAAGCGAAGGTTACCGCCCTGTCGATGGAAGCAAAAGCCTCGGCCGTCATCATCGGCTCGCTGCCCTTCATCGTCGCGACGCTCGTCTATCTGACCTCGCCGCAATACATGCTGATCCTTTTCAAGGATCCGCGCGGCCATTTGATCCTGGGGGTCGCCGGCATCTGGATGTCCTTCGGCATCTACATCATGCGCAACATGGTCAATTTCGAGATTTGACCGAAGGAGACGCCGAGCCATGTCCGCCGATTTCGCCAGCAGATTGACCGACCCCGGCACGATCCTCGCCGTTTTCGTCGCGATTGCCGTCTTCGCCACCTTCTACACCATCGCCGTGCCCTTCCTGGAGCGCGGCGATCTCAACAAGCGCATGAAGGCTGTGTCCACCGAGCGCGAACAAATCCGCGCCCGGGAACGCGCCCGCTTGAGCGCCGACGGCGGCAAGGCCTCGCTGCGCAGCCAGAACAACCGCAATGTCCGTCAGATCGTTGAGCGCTTCAATCTGCGCAATGCTCTTGTCGATGCCAATACGGTCAACCGCCTGCGGGCCGCCGGGCTGCGCTCGGAAAATGCGCTGAACATGTTCCTGGTGGCGCGTTTTCTGTTGCCGTTCCTGTTTTTGACCGTTGCCGCCATTTTCGTTTTCGTCCTTGGCTACTTCGCCGCCAAGCCGTTCGCGATCCGCCTTCTCGGCGTTATCGCCACCGCCTATCTCGGTTTTTATGCGCCGAACATCTATATTTCCAATCGCGTGACCAAACGGCAGAAATCCATCAAGCGTGCCTGGCCGGATGCGCTCGACCTGATGCTGATCTGCGTGGAATCGGGTATTTCCATCGAAGCCGGCATGCGCCGCGTCTCGGAGGAAATGGCGGAACAGTCGGCATCGCTCGCCGAAGAAATGGTGCTGACCACGGCAGAACTCTCTTTCCTGCAGGATCGCCGCATGGCCTTCGACAATCTCGCCAGCCGCACGCAGATCGAAATCGTCAAATCGGTGACGCAGGCTCTGATTCAGGCCGAGCGCTACGGCACGCCCATCTCGCAGGCGCTGCGCGTGCTCGCGCAGGAAGGTCGCGACGAACGCATGAACGAAGCGGAGAAGAAGGCGGCCGCCCTGCCGCCGAAGCTGACCGTGCCGATGATCGTCTTCTTCCTGCCCGTCCTCATGGCCGTTATCCTTGGCCCGGCAGCCATCCAGGTGATGGATAAATTCTGAGATAGAAAACTTGCCGCCGGCGCGGGACGTGACTAGTTTCCAATCCTACGTCACGGGCGATGAGGTGTATCGGCGCGGGAGGAAAGCGCCACTCGCCCCGACGCTAGGTCGGGAGGATCTGCATGTCGTTCATCGCCATCTTTTTCAGCATCGTCGCTGCCGTTTTCATCGGGGCGGTCAGTCCCGGTCCGAGTTTCGTTCTCGTTTCCCGCATCGCCGTCTCCCGCTCGCGCAAGGCGGGCCTTGCGGCAGCCCTTGGCATGGGCGTGGGCAGCGTCACCTTCGCGACTTTGACCCTCTTCGGTCTGAACGCGCTGCTGATGCAGGTCGAATGGCTGTATCTTACCCTGAAGGTCGCCGGCGGCCTATATCTGATCTATATCGGCATCCGCATTTGGCGGAGCGCCGCCCATGATCTTGCTCTCCACGCCCCGGCCACGCCGACCGGCGGCAGCATCGGGCGCAATTTTTTGTTCGCGCTGGGAACGCAGCTCAGCAATCCGAAAACGGCAATTTTCTACGGCAGCATTTTTGCAGCGCTTCTCCCGGCCGAACCCGCTCCCGGGCTGATGCTCGCCGTGCCGCTGGCGGTCTTCGCCGTCGAGGTGGGCTGGTACACAGTGGTGACGCTCGCCTTTTCGTCGAACGGTCCACGCGCGCTCTATCTCGGAGCCAAGCTTTGGATCGACAGGATTGCCGGCGCGGTCATGGGCGCTCTCGGCGCTAGGCTCGTAGCGGAGGGCCTGCCACGCCACATTTGGAGGTGAAGGTTTAGTTGACAGCTTTCTTGGCGTCGCCGGCGGCAAGTTTCTGCCAGGAATTCTGCTGCGCCAGCATGGCGCGCAGATAGGCGACATTGGCGTTTGCCTGTTGTGCTGACAGTTCCTGGCGGGCGATCTGTTCGGCTTCGGCGAACCGGCCCTGCAGCCCGACCACGAGAGAAAGGTTCTGGCGAACGCGGCTGTCGGCTGCCGGCTGGTTGACGGCGGAGCGAAGATAGCTCTCGGCCGATTTCAGATCGCCGGTCAGCACATAGGACATGCCCAGATTGGAAAGGATCGACGGCTCGTTCGGCTGCAGCACGAGGGCGTCGCGGTATTTGCCGCGCGCTTCGGTCGAGCGGCCGAGCTGATCGAGGATCGCGCCTTCGGCCGACACAAGCCGCCAGTCCGGCCGGTCCGGCGTTTGCGCGCGGTCGATGGTCGCGAGCGCCTCTTGAAGTTGACCGGCAGCGGCCTGCGCTTTGCCGTAGGCAGCCAGCACGCCGCGGTCATTGGGATTTGCGATCGCCACCTGCTGCATGACCGCAAGCGCCTGATCGTTGCGGCCGCTCATGCGCAGCGCATTGGCGTAGTTGATGCCGGTGTCACGGTCTTTCGGATTGGCGTCATAGGCCTTGCCAAGGGTAAGGGTCGCCTGCGCGAGATCCGAGCCGCTCATCTCTTCGACTGGCTTCTTCGACATCGTCGGGATCGAGCCGGTCGTCATCTTGTCTTTTCCGGTCGTCGAGCAGCCGGCGAGCGCCAGCGCCACGAGCGCTGCCGAAGCGCCGTGGAGCAGGAAAGTCTTGAGTGAAGACGTAGTTGACGAAGTGGCCATAGCGCCTATCCCGGAATGCCTGAGTCCTGCGCCTGGCCTCAAATCGGAACAGGGAAAGGTTTGACGCAATGTTCGCTCCAGCAATAATCTGTTAACCCTAACAGAGAGTTAATCCGCGATTCCCGGAAATCATTGCCAAAGGATAGTTATGGCCCCCTATCAGTACATCGAGCGCGCAAGCCCCTTCAATTCGAAGGGTGGCGCGACGCTGCCGATCTTTGCCGTCACTCCGGCACATATCGAGACCGGCACCATCGATCCCATCGCGCTCGATTGGGCGCGCAAGGCCGGCTATAAGGCCGACAGCGGCTCGTTGCTATTGATTCCAACCGAAGAAGGCCATCTCGGCGGCGCCTTGTTCGGCCTTGGCTCCAACCCCTCGGAACAGCCCTTCCTGACCGGCAGGCTGGCGCGCAGCCTGCCGGCCGGCGATTGGCATATCGAAACCGCACCGCTCACGGCAAACCGGCTTTCCCTCGGCTTCGGTCTCGGCAGCTATCGGTTCGAGCGCTACAAATCCGAAAAGGCAGCGCCTCCGACGCTGATGATCCCACGGGATGCCGATGCGGCCGACATCAAACGCCAGCTCGCCGGCGTCTTCCTCGCCCGCGATCTTATCAACACGCCGACCAACGACATGGGGCCGGAACAGCTCGAAGCAGCTTTCCGGGCCCTCGCCGAGCACTATAAGGCGGATATGTCCGTCATTATCGGCGACGACCTCCTGAAGGAGAATTTTCCGCTGGTTCACACTGTCGGCCGCGCCAGCGCCGATGCGCCGCGCCTCTTGGAACTGCGCTGGGGCAAGAAGGGTCATCGCCGCATTACCCTGGTCGGCAAAGGCGTCTGCTTCGATACTGGCGGGCTCGACATCAAGCCGGCATCCTCCATGCTGTTGATGAAAAAGGATATGGGCGGCGCCGCCAATGTCATGGGCCTGGCGCTGATGATCATGGACGCCAAGCTGAAGGTCGATCTGCGCGTCATCGTTCCGGTCGTCGAAAATTCGATCTCCTCCAATGCCTTCCGTCCCGGCGACATCTATAAGAGCCGCAAGGGCCTGACCGTGCAGATCGACAATACCGATGCCGAAGGCCGCCTGATCCTCGCCGATGCACTGTCCTATGCTGACGAAGAGGCACCCGATCTGATGATCGATATGGCGACACTGACCGGCGCCGCCCGTGTCGCTCTCGGCCCGGACCTGCCGCCCTTCTTTACCGACGACAACGATCTCGCCCGCGATCTGACCGAAGCGAGCCTGGAGACCGACGATCCGCTGTGGCGCATGCCTCTCTACATGGGCTATGACAAGGATATCCGTGCCAAATTCGCAGATGTCACCAACGCCCCCTCCGGCGGCATGGCGGGGTCGATTACCGCTGCTCTGTTCCTCAAGCGCTTCGTGACGAAGACGCCGAGCTGGGTGCATTTCGACATCTTCGGCTGGGCGCAGAACGAACGCCCGCATTCGCCGGGCGGCGGCGAGGCGCAGGCGATCCGGGCGCTGTATCATCATATCCGGCAGAGCGTGCGGTAAAACTTACCCTCGCCCCATCGGGGAGAGGGTGGCGCTCCTGAGTTTATCGAAGGGGCGCCGGGTGAGGGGGCGTCGCACCGAAATTTATAATGACCAGCGTCTCCTTTCCCGGTAATGCCCCCTCAACCCGCGCTCACGCGCATCCTTCTCCCCGCTGGGGAGAAGGTGATCCAAATACCCTTGAAACCGCCATGATCTTGGCCGAGACTGAAACGGTAGCGTAACGATCTCCGAGGTTGCCTTTGCCGCTTGAACTCTCTGCCTCGCAGGCTCTCGGCCTCTGGCAAGGCGTGGCGCTCGAGCAGGTGCGTCGCGAGGGTCATGACCTGACGCTTCGGCAGATGGCGATCCTCCTGCAGATCTATCTCGTGCCGCCGCCGCATACGGTGCGGGGGCTTGCCGCAACGCTTGGCGTGACCAAGCCGGTTATCACCCGTGCCCTGGACACGATGGGCGAGATGGGGTTGGTCGACCGCGTCCGTGACGAGCGTGATCGCCGCAACGTTATCATCAAGCGCACCGTCGCAGGCGCGCTCTATCTGGAAAAGCTCGGTGATCTCGTCATCGAGCAAGGCCGCAAACTATCCGTCTAGGGGACCAAGTTCATGATGCTCGACCGCCGTCTCAACGCATTTCGTCCCGATCTTGCCGAAGCCTCGCTTCGGGGCAAGGTCGAGGCCGGCCGTTTTGTCGAGGGCACCAGGGCGCAAATCATCGCCCCCGTCGCTGCCCTTCGCCCGCAGCCGGATCCGGCGCGCGGCATCGATACCGAGCTCCTGTTCGGCGAAGAGGTCGATGTCTTCGAGCGCAGGGATGGCTGGTGCTGGGTGAAAGCGGTGTCGGACGGCTATGTCGGCTATCTTCCTGAAAATACGATCCGGAGTGAATTGGCGCCGCCCACGCATGTCGTCGTGACGCAGCGGACTTTTCTCTATCCTGAGCCGGAGCTCCGCAAGCCCCATACCGATGTACTCTCTATGGGCAGCCGCGTGCGCGTCACCGGCACGGCCGAGGCGCGTGGGAACCATTATGTCGTCCTCGAAGGCGGCGCGGCCATCTTCGCCAAGCATGTGCAGCCGATCGGCTACAATTATGGCGGCGATTATGTCGAGGTCGCCTTGCGGTTTTTGGAAACGCCCTATCTCTGGGGCGGCCGGTCCGGCCTCGGTATCGATTGCTCCGCATTAGTGCAGCTCGCCTTGCTGATGACGGGCCGCGCCGCGCCGCGCGACGCGGACATGCAAGCGGCCGGTCTCGGGGAAGCGATCAGCCGCGAGGAATTGCGCCGCGGCGATTTCGTCTTCTGGAAGGGACATGTGGCCATCATGGAAGACGAGAAAACCATCGTGCATGCCAACGGCCATACCATGACCACGGCGCGCGAAGATTTTGCCGCTGCTGTCGAGCGCATCGGCTGGCTCTACGAGCAACCGACAGGCTATCGCCGCCTGGCGGATTGAGAGCCGCCTGGAACAGGCCTGAATCTAAACCGTTGTTTCCTTGATTGAACACCTTCTTGTTCGAGAGGAGAAGCATCATGCCGATCACGGCGATGGAACAGGTGATCAGGGATATTCTGCGCGACACGCATCTGAGGCGCAGCCGCAAGATCGATCGACTGCTTGAGCTGCAGAGCGAGGCTCGCGGCATCCAGCGTGCCGGCAGCGAAAGCATGAGAACCATCGATGAGGGCTTGCAGGACGATCTTCGCGTTATCGAAAAGGCATTGCGGCAGCTTGGCGCCGATGGCGAAGAGAAGGGTGCGGCTGCGCTGTAGGCCCTCACCCTCCCCCGGCGGGGAGAGGGTCGCGCGGCACGCGCGGGGTGAGGGGGCGTTACCGGGAAAATGCTCTTCGTCAACCGCCAAGATTCGCTCAAAGTATGACGCGCCACCCCCTCATCCGCCCTCCTGAGCTTGTCGATGGGCGGGCACATTCTCGCCGAGGAGAAGGAATTAAGGATTGGGAGGCTTCGGCCAGTTCTTCACGCCGGCGGTCCAGGTCTCGAATGCCTTCGAGAGTTTCAGCACCAGCATGTCGCCAAAACGCGGACCGACGATTTGCAGCCCGATCGGCATGCCGGAGCGGGAGAAGCCGCAATTGATCGACGAAGCCGGCTGCTCCGACATGTTCCAGGGAACGGTGAAGCAAATATGTTCGAAGGGGAGGGCCGGGTCGTTGGTGGGCGAGGCCCACTCGGCCGGATAGGAGACGATCGGGTTGGTCGGCGACAGCATCGCATCGACCTCGGCAAACAGCCTTCCGCAACTCTTGCGCATCTCAAGTGTCTGATTGAAGCCGCGCACTGCATCGATGCCGCTGACATCGGCGCCGCCTTTCGCCCATATGTAGATATAGGGCAGGATCCTCGTGCGTCGTTCCTCGCTGAGACCCACGATATCGCCCCAGAGACGCGCTCGCCAGAAAACATCCAATCCGTCCAGCATCTCACGTGTCAATACCGGCGCGACGTCGATGATCACGGCGCCCGCTTCTTCGAAGCGCTTGGCGGCGGCAACGACTGCGTCGCGCACCTCGTCATCGACAGGCAGGCCGCAGCCGGCATCCAGCAACAGGCCAATCTTCATGCCGCTGATGTCGATGTCGAGATCCATCCAGTCGATGGCATTCGCCGGCAGGCTGGTGCCGTCGCGCCAGTCGGGCCGCGAGAGTGTTGCCATGGAAAATGCGGCGTCCTCGACGCTGCGCGTCATCGGTCCGGCGCAGCGGCCAACATAATAAGGGTCGACCGGAATGCGGCCGTGGCTCGGCTTGAAGCCGAAAATGCCGGTCCAGCCGGCCGGCAGGCGAACGGAGCCGCCGATATCCGTGCCGATATGCAGCGGCCCGTAGCCGGCAGCAGTCGCCGCCGAAGCGCCGGCGCTGGAGCCGCCGGGATTTTGCGTCGGGTTCCAGGGATTGCGGCAGAGCTTGTGAAAGCTCGAAAGACCGGAGGAAAGCATGCCGTAGTCCGGGCACGTGGTCTTGGCGAAGATCACCGCGCCATCCTCGCGCAAGCGGGCCGCGGCCGGTGCGTCCTCGGCGGCGGGAACGAGTTCGACGGCGGCCGTGCCGAGCGGCACCGGTTGCCCTTTGGTGGCGATCAGCTCCTTCAGCGTCACCGGAATGCCGTCGAGCGGCCCGAGCGGCGCGCTCTTTGCCCAGCGCTCAGTGGAAGCGGCCGCCTGCCTGCGCGCAACCTCGGGATCGTAGGCATAAAGCGCTGATATCGTCGGCTCCCATGCCTCGATATGCTGTTCCACCGCCAGCCAGTATTCGCTGGGAGACAGGCTTTTATCGGCGAATTTGCGCCTGAGTTCACGGATGGAAAGATCGATCGCTTCAGTCATGGCCTACACTCTTCATGTCATTACCAACGCCTCGCCTCACGGGGGTCGAGGAGATCGCGCAGCCCGTCGCCGAGCAGGTTAAAGCCGAGGACGGAGAGGGCGATGGCAAGGCCCGGCAGAAGAGCCAGCCACGGCGCGGCCTGGAAATAGGTCTGCGCATCCGCAAGCATCCGTCCCCAGGTCGGCGCCGGCGGCGGTATGCTGAGGCCCAGGAAGGCAAGCCCGGCCTCCGTCAGGATCGCAAGGCCAAGCTGAATCGTCGCCTGCACGATGATGCCACTGATGATATTCGGCAGCACGTGCCGCAAGGTGATCGACAAGCGCGTATTGCCGAGGGCGCGCGCCGCCATGACATAGTCCCTGCTCCAGGCCTGCAGCGCCGACCCCAAAGCCACGCGGGCAAACACAGGAATCATGAAGACGGCAATGGCGATGATGGCGGTAAAACGCCCGGTGCCAAGAAAAGCGCCGAGGATCATCGCCGAGAGGATCGGCGGCAAGGCGAAGACCACGTCGCAGGCCCGCATGACCAGCGATTCGAACAATCCCCGCTGAGCAGCAGCGGCGATGCCGATCACCGTGCCGATTGTGCCGCCGATTGCGACCGCCGACACCGAGATCGACAGAGAATTCCAGCAACCAGCCATTAGCATCGACAGCACGTCATGGCCGAGTTGATCGGTGCCAAGAAGGCCGAAGCCGAAGGGCGGCTGCAGCTTATGGGTGATCTGCATTTTCGCCGGCGGCACCGGCGTCCAGAAGAGCGACAGGACCGCGACACTGGCGAGCGAGAGAATGATGATGGCGCCGACGAGCAGATTGGCACGGCGCAAAGCTCGGAAACGGGAGCGATGGGGCGGGGCGGGGGCGGCGGTTTCGACGGCAATCATCGTGCACCCTCACTGCGCAATCGCGGATCGATGACGAGATACGAGATATCCACCAGGAAGTTCACGACGATGACGAGACCGGCAAAGAACAGCGCGACATCCTGAAGCACGACCACATCGCGCTGGCTGAGCGCCTGATAGGCGAGGCGGCCAAGACCGGGCAGGGTGAAGACGTTTTCGATCAGCACGGCGCCGGCGACCAGAAAGGTGAACTGCAGTCCGAGAATGGTGAGCACCGGCACCAGTGCATTCGGCACCACATGTCGCCAGAGCACCCGGCGGCGCGACAGGCCCTTGGCGACCGCCGTGCGGGCAAAATCCTCATGCAGCGTGTCGAGCACGGCCGAGCGGGTGACCCGGGTCAATACGGCCGCCTGCGGCAGTGCAAGCGCGACGGCGGGCAGCACGAGCGATTTCAAGGCCGGCCACAATCCATTGCTCCAGCCGGGAAAGCCGCCCGCCGGCATCAAGTCGAGCGAAGTGGCAAACAGCAGGATCAATAGCAGGCCCACCCAGAAGCCCGGCACGGCAATGCCCATCTGCGAGAACAGCGTCGCGACGATATCGAAGAAGCCGCCGCGCCGGGCGGCGGCCGCGACGCCAAGCGGCACTGCGATGAGCACGGAAAGGATGATGGCGAGGACAGCAAGCGGCAATGTGACGGCCAGCCGCTCGACGATGAGACCGGCGACCGGCACCCCATAGGTATAGGATTTGCCGAGATCGCCTGTTAGCACGCCGGCAAGCCACTGTCCGTAGCGGATGATCAGCGGCTGATCGAGGCCCATGCCGTGCCGCAATGCGGCAAGCGTCTCCGGCGTCGCCGAGGTGCCGAGCGTGATGGCGGCGGGATCGCCCGGCAGCAGGGCCATTACCGCAAAGAGTAGCAGCGAGACGGCGATCAGGGTCAGAATAAGGCCCGTGATCCGACGGGTAAGAAGTACGACCATTGCATGTCCACCGCCGGATCAGGTCCGGTATCGAAGCATTCCACAGCGGGCGAAGCAATCCGCCCTTCCGTTTGTACGAAGCCGAGGAAGATCAGTCTTCCCACGAGACGCTGGTCAGGACATTGGAGGGGATCGGCTCGTTCTCCCAGAGCCCCTTCAGCTTCTTGTCCCAGACTCCGAGCTTCGGCATGACGAAGAGGAAGAGCGCGGGCACATCCTCGGCGAGGATCGTCTGCGCTTCGCCATAAAGCTTGTTCTGCGCGGCCGGATCGGCGGTTAGCTGAATCTTCTTCATCAGCTCGGCGAAGACCGGGTTCTTATAGTTGAAATAATAGGGTTCGCGCGAATAGATGTCGATGTCCAGCGGCTCGGCATGGGCGACGATGGTCATGTCGTAATCGCGGCCGGTGAAGACGTCCTGCACCCATTTTGCCGGGAATTCCGTCGGCTCGATATTCATGGTGACGCCGATATCCGCAAACATCGCCTGCATCACCTGGGCGCTGCGTGGCGCATAGGCCATTTGCGGCGTCTTGATGGTGAAGGTAAAGCCGTTGGGATAGCCCGCCTCGGCAAGCAGCGCCTTGGCCTTGGCGGGATCGTAGGGCAGCGTGCCGGTCAGGTCCTGATATCCGGGGTCGTTCGGCGTGTAGTGGCTGCCGATCGCCGTGCCGAAACCGGACCAGGCGCCGTCGATGATTGTCTTGCGGTCGAGCGCCATCATCAGGGCCTGACGCACCCGCTTGTCGTCGAAGGGTTTGCGCGTGTTGTTCATGCCGGCGACGACCTTGAGCTCGGTATTGCCAATCTTGGTCATCAGCCGTGCGTCGCCGTCAAAAGAGCTCATCAGCTCCGGTGCCGCAAATTCCGGAAAGGCATCGAGGTCGCCGGCCTTCAGCGCCGCCGCTTCCGCCTGCGGATCGGAAATGAAGCGGAACGTCACTTTGTCGAGCTTCACGTTGACGGATTTGTTCCAGTAGTCCGGGTTCTTCACGAGCTCGACATGGTCACCCTTGGCCCAGGCCGAGAATTTGAACGGGCCGGTCCCGACTGGCGTCGTCTTGTCGTCGTCGGGAGATTTCGGACCGACCATGACGGAAGACGGCCAGCCCAGCCAATAGAGCAGGCTGCCGGTCGGAGACGAAAGATGCAGCACCAGCGTTTCCGCGTCCGGCGTGTCGATCGAGGTGATGGTCGCGAAGAACCGCTTTTGCGGATTGACGGATTTGCCGTCGCGGGCGCGGTCAAGCGCGAATTTCGCGGCCGACGAATCGAAGGCCTCGCCGTCGTGGAATTTGACGCCGGTCTGCAGCTTGAATGTATAGGTGAGGCCGTCAGGCGAGATGTCCCAGCTCTTCGCAAGCTGCGGCACGATTTTGCCGCTCTCGTCGATGGTGACCAACCCTTCATAGATATTCTGCCAGGTCACCTGACCGATTGCGACGGGTGCGGCGATCGTCGGATCGAGGCCGGTCGGCTCGACGCTCATGCCGATATTCAGCGTCGTCTTGGCCGCTTCCGCCGGCGTCAGGCTCAGCATCAGCAGCCCGGCCGACATCGCAGCGCCACAGGCCAGACGGCGAGCCAAATCCTCCAGGCCCGGACGTAAAATCTTGGTCATCTCAGTTCCCTTGCTGCAGCTCGCAATCCCGGTTCTCCCTCCGGCATGCGGCCATTTTTCTAAAATTGTGTCATCCCGCAGGGTCGAAACAGTGCCCGAGTCTGCATTGTCAAATCCCAAGCGACACCATCCGGTCCGGAAAGCGGTCCCGCCAGGCCGGCAGCGCGCCTTCGACGGGCAGAGACGTCGCCTCATAGACGCCTCGAGCAATCGCGCGCGCCATGACGAGGGCGGCGAGATGGCAGAGTTCCATGAAGCTTTGCAGGTCGTCTCTTTCGTGTTTGCCGGTCGATGCGGCAAAAACCGTGTCGCCGTCGAGCGGCAGATGCGCGGGCAAGAGCGCACGGGCAAAGCCATCATGGCCGCAGATCGACAGCCGGTGCGCTTCCGCCTTGGTCAAAGCAGCATCGGTGACGATGGCACCGATCGTTGTTGCCGTAACATTCGCGCCCTTCAGCCTGAGGCGGGTGTCGATGGTTTCAGGCATGCCGAGGCCGCCGAATTCGCCGCCGATCTCGAAGGGCGCGGCCCAGAAATGCGGTCCTTCGCCGATGGTGGCCGAACCCAAAGCATTGACGGCGACGATGGCGGCTATCCTATATCCTTGGCTGCTGACGGCGCTGGCCGAGCCCAGCCCGCCCTTGACCGTCGCGGTCGTCGCACCCGTGCCGGCACCGACCGTGCCGAGCGGGAAGGCGCCCTTGCCCGCGGCTTTGAAGGCGGCATAACCCATGTCGCGATAGGGCGAATGCAGGCCCCAATCCTTGTTGCCGCCATTGATGAGATCGAAGAGGATCGCCTGCGGCACCAGCGGCACACGCGCAGTGCCGACCTGCAGGCCGCGCCCGATCTTGCGCAAGCCCGCCTGCACGCCGCCCGCCGCATCCAGCCCGAATGCCGAGCCGCCCGACAGCACCAGCCCGTCGACCGCACTGACCGTCATTGCCGGATCGAGCAATGCCGTGTCGCGCCCTCCCGGCGCGCCGCCGAGCACGGAGCAGGAGGCGACCGCCGGCTCATCGAAGATGATGGCGGTGACGCCGGAGCCCAGCGCAGGATCGGTGCAATGACCGACGGCGACGCCTTCGATATCGGTCAGGAGATTGAGCAGATCAGCCAATGAAAAATCCTTCGCCTTCGAAGCGCGAGGTCGTCATGGCGATAGGATCGCAAAGAAGGAGAAAAGACAAGATGGGTTTGTCGAAGGGGAGTGCCGTTGGGGCCGACCCTCGTGGTTCGAGGCTCCGGCTTTCAGTCTATGCACCTCACCGTGAGACCGGAAAAAATGCGGCGAATCGACGAAAAGTCTGTGCGGCTGCTTAGTGCGAAAGACCAGCCCTCATGGTGAGGAGGCCTACAAGGCCGTCTCGAACCACGAGGGCGGGTGATGTGATGATGAGAAAACGAAGGCGAGCCGATCCATCAAACGTGGATCGGCTTGGCCTGTTGGCGGGTGAGGAGATCGCGGATGGCGAGCTTGACCTCGTCAGCGCTTCTGAAACGCTGCTCGTCCAGATCGTGGACATGGTACTTCACTGCGATGAACTTCAGCCGGTCTTCATCCGGAATGACGATGCCGACGGGAACGCCAGCATATTCGATGACTTGCTTCTTCATAAAAAATACTCCCTCCGCGCCCTAGCGGCGCAGACATGGCGAATTGACTGTTTGAATCCGATAAGGGGACGAACGTCACATTCGACAGCGCGGGCGGGAGAGCACGCCCGAGCGGTCATGGCCAAGCACGGACCGCCCAAGGATCGAAGCGATGACTTTAAAATTCAGCATGTCACTTCCTTAGTTGGCGTTGTACTTGTATGGGCTCCGATGACGAAGCCCGCGATACGGCAGTTATTATCTACAATCTTAGTAGAGAATAACAATTTCATCCCCAGAAACATATTCCGAAAGATGTCAAAATGTCGGCGACCAGGAAAATAAAATTCCGCGCTGGGGTTGGTTGCGAGAAAGAGCATATCAACTTTCTCCCGAGCGGCATTGCCGATCACCGCCACACAGATAGGAATTGGTATGAGATTCGACAATGCCCCCGGAGGACTAAAATCGCGCCGTCACCAAATCACCCCAATGGTTAACGCCTGGGATGACGAGCCTAAAAGCCGTCATTCAGCGCCTTTTCCAAGGCTTTGACGAAGAAATCGGCGCTCTCAGCCGAGAGGCAAAGCGGCGGTTTTATCTTCAACACATTCAGGTGATCGCCGGTCGGCTGCATGATCACGCCAAGCTCGAGCAGCCGTTCGCAGATAGCGGCCGTCTCCTCCGTGGCAGGTGTCAGCGTCTCGTGATCCCGGACGAATTCGACGCCGAGATAAAGGCCCATGCCGTGTACGGCACCGATCAGCGGGAAATGGTCCATCAGTCCGATCAGCCCCACCTTGAGGTGGTCACCGATGATTCGGGCATTCTCCTGAAGGCCTTCGTCCTCCATGATGTCCAGCACGGTAAGGCCGACGACCGAACTCACCGGACTGCCGCCGGACGACGAGAAGAAATAGCCCTCTTTCTCCAGTGATTCGGCAATCTCCCGCCTGGTGATGACGGCGCCGAGCGGATGGCCATTGCCCATGCCCTTGGCGACGGTGATGATATCGGGCACGACGTCCTGGCTCTCGAAGCCCCAGAAATGATGGCCGAGCCGACCGTAACCCACCTGCACCTCGTCGGCGATGCAGAGGCCGCCCCGTTGCCGGACGGCGGCGTAGACATCGGCGAGATAGCCGCGCGGCAGGGCGATGCCGCCGGCATTGCCGTAGACCGGCTCTGCAATGAAGCCGGCAAGACCCTCGCCCTTCTCGTCGATGGTCTCCAGCAGGGTGGTAACGCCAGCCATGTAGTCGGCAGCCAAATCCGGACCGCGGAATGGTCCGCGATAGGTATTGGGCGAAGCGAGCGGATGCACCCAGTCCGGTCGCGTCGTTAACGCCTGCGGATTGTCGGCAATGGAGGTGGAGACGGCATCGCTTGCCAGCGTCCAGCCATGATAGGCCTCCAGCAGACACAGCATGTTTTTCTTGCCCGTATGTGCCCAGGCAAGCCGCATGGCGAGATCGTTGGCTTCGGAACCGCTGTTGACGAGGAAGACGCTGTCGAGACCATCGGGCGCCAAGGCCGCCAGGCGTTCCGAAAATTCCGCAACGGCGGCATAATGGAAGCGGGAATTGGTGTTGAGCCGTGACCATTGCCGTTCGATGGCCGCCGTCAGCCGGGGATGCGCATGGCCGAGCATGGTCACGTTGTTGACCATGTCGAGATAGGCGCGGCCTTCCGTGTCGAACACGAATTCATGCCAGCCGCGCTCGATCTGGGGCGGGGCGTCGTAATAATGTTTTTGCGGCTTGGCAAAATGCGCTTCGCGTTGCGTAAGAAGTTCGGCGTTGTCCAGCCGCGGCGCTTCGCAGGCCTGATTGAGGAGGGCGGCCGGCGACGGGCAGATGGCCGACCAGCCATCGGCCTGATGGGCCGTGGCAAAGAGCGGCGGTACCAGCCCCTGAATGCGGCAGAGCTGCACGCGCAGTCCCCCGACGGCCGAGCCTTCGCTGCCGATCGTGCCGATGATCGCCCCTTGCTCTACCCCGGCTCCTTCTTCCAGCGCGCACTCGACGCCATCGAGATGCAGACTGACGGTTTCGCCGACCAGAACCAGATGCTGGCCATGCCATTGGATGCGTCCGGCAAAGGGGGCCGTGACCGCAGTGCCGGCCGGCAGGCAGATATCGCTGTGCAGCGCGAAATTGTGCGGCGGCGTCATGCTGAGAAGATCGGCATGCGACAGACGGAATTCCCCGTAGCGGGTCGCGGCAGAGCCGGAGGCGATCGCCGCCTTGGCAAGCAATCGCCAGTCCATGTCCGGCTTCAGCCAGTTGCCGTCGACAAAATGCGGGCTGGTCGCGGAAAGATCGACGGCGGCAATATGGTCCGATGCGATCTCCGGCAGCAAGGCGGACCAGCCTTCGGTGGCGAGCGGGGCGATGTCGAAGCCTGCGGCCCGTAGGATCGCCGCTTCCATCACGTCAGGTTGCGCGCCGGTGGCGACGTCGAAAATCTTGCGCTCGAATTCGAGATTGCCGCGCACATAATCATTATCGGGATCGATGGCGAGTTGTTGCTCGCCGCTGGCGGCGAGAATCACCGCACGGGCAACGATCAGGGGCCAGAGCGCCTTCAATTCGGCTTCCCTGAGGGGATAGATCGCCTGATAGGCCTTGATGGCAGGAATGATGTAGAAGGGATCGCCTTCGGCGTGGTGGAGGAGCGAGGCGCAGGTGACGGCGAGGTCGCCCACCAGCCATCCCTGGATGATGTCGCCGAAATCGATCACCCCATCCGGGATCGGCTGTCCGTGCGCGTCCGGGTGGCTGACCACATTGTCGTCGGTGACGTCGTGATGGACGGGCTGCACGCGAAGCCCGCTCGCAAGCGGCTGGATGCGCTTCACGGCCGCGACCATCGCCTTAGCGATGCGGTCGCGCGCCTCATGATCCGATATCGCCGACAGAAGCTGTACGGCAACCGGCCCGGCCCGGCGCAGGTCCCATTGCAGGCTGCGGTGAAGGCCCGGGTGGTCGAAATCGGCGAGGTCGCGGGCAAGCCGGCCCGAAAGGGCCCCCAGCGCCGCGACGGCGGCGGCGGGCAGATGCTTGCGCCGCGTCAGGGATTGACCGGGCAGATAGCTGAGCAGCCGAACGAGATAATCCTGCTCGCGAATGGTAACGACGACAATGTCCCGGCCATTCAACGAGGGCACGATATTGGGCACGCGCGGCGCGTCGGCTTTGGTATGCAGATGGCGGATGGCGGCGTTTTGCGCCTCCAGCTCGACCGCGGCATATTCCGTCCGGCAGATCTTCAGGACATAGCTGTTGTCACCCGCGTCGATGCGGTAGTTGCGGTCCTGTTGGCTGCCGAGTTCGGTGATCGTTCCGGTCAGGCCATAATGCGTCTGCAAGATTTCCGCCGCCGCCTCCGGCGTCGTATCCGGCCTTGGCAGTTGCATACGATTGACGAGCGCGGCGTCGGTCATGGCACCCCCGGATGGTTCATCTGCGTCGACACTAAACCATTCCGTCTAAAAGAAAATCACCGAAAACGAATAGGGTGACCTAACGATAAGACGGAACATAGGCTCCTGATTACGCCTGCCTAGAGCGCAGTGCCTTCAAATGAACGCATAAAGGTCGCCTGGCTTTGTGAAACTTGAGCGGATGCTCAAGAGTGACGTGCGTTCATTTGAATGTACAAAAGTCGGCCACTCGTTCCGACCTCACTCGACCTCAATCGAATAGCTGCAGCCGGCGAGCGTCTTGCCGGGATGGTTGATATCGGTCGAGACGTCGAGGGCAATGCGCGTATGCAGCACCGTGTCGGAATTCTCCATTTGCTCTTTCTTGGAGAAGATTTCCTTCTCGGCGAGGAACTTGTCGAACCTGTCGACGGCGGCGGTAACATCCAGCTCCTTGGCAATAGGATGCGGATCGGCCTCGTCGAGCAGGGCAAGAGGACCGGAGGAAGCGAAAGCGATCCTGTCGGTCTGTCGCCCGAAGACGGTGATCGGCTTTGTCAGCTTGAATTCTCGCAGCAGAAGGCTGTTCGACGGCTGCTCGGTAATTCCGAACCGTTTCATCGCCTCGGTCGTTTCCGGTCCGGTCAGCCACATGGCAAAGCTGTTATAGCTTTGCACGTCGTATGTCGTGCATTCGATCAGCTTGGCGAGATCGATCTTCGAGGGATCTTCTTGCGAGGTCATCGCGGCAGTCGACACCTGCGTGGCGAGCAGCATGGCAAAAACCGAGAGCGGCAGGATTTTATCCAGATATGATCGCATTTTCCTCCCCCGCAACCTCCAAGCGACTCGATATCGGCCGCATTAAATCGCAATTTTGCGGGAAAAGGAAATGGGGTCGTTCAGACCCCGGACGGAAATGTGGAACAGTTCCTCTCGAAAATATCTATCGCGAAACCTCGACTTTGCGGGTGGGTTTCGCCGTAGGATCCGCTTAACGGGAAGCAAAGCGCTTCTTTGCGTCTTCCGTGGCGGGCATATAGAGCGAAACGGCGTTGCCATCCGGGTCGCGAAACTGGAAGGTCGTATTGCCCCAAGGCATCGTCTTAAGTTCATGCACAAGGGGTACCCTGTCTTTGAGACGAGTATATTCCGCGTCGATATCGTCGACCTGCAATTCTAAAACAAGGCTGCGATTGGCGCCGGGTTCGGCGCTGCCTTCCTTCCACAGCGCCACCGTTTCCGAAGCGCCGATCGCTAACACCGCGCCGGGCATGACGATTTCGGCGAAAACCGGCGCCAGCCATTGCGCTTTAACGGTCGCGATCATCTCATAGAAGGCGACCAGTTGCTTTATGTCTGCTGTGATAATGCGGGTCGATGCGAATTTCACTGAGGGCTCCTTTGCGGCTTTTGCGGTATTGGAGCTTGTCGCACAGTCCTGCTGCCATCATTATGGCAGCAGGAGTCAGCACAAATGCGTCGAGCCGACCGACTGTTTCAGATCATTCAAATCCTGCGCCGGAGCACCAGACCGGTGACGGCTGCCGCCATTGCCAAAGAACTTGAGGTCTCCAAACGCACCGTCTACCGCGACATCGGCGATCTGATCGGCCAAAGAGTTCCGATCTCGGGCGAAGCAGGCTTCGGCTACCTGCTCGATCCAGCCTATGACATGCCGCCTCTTATGCTTACCCCGGATGAAATTGAAGCGGTTGTGCTGGGCGCGCAATGGGTTGCCGGCCATGGTGATGCGCTCATCGCCAACGCCGCCCTCGATGTCATTGCCAAAATTGAAGCGGCAGTTCCTGAAAATTTGCACCCGTTCATCGCCGAGCCAAGCGTGGGTGTGAAGCCCGGATTGCGCCCGCCGGTGGAAATCATTGACCTCGCCAACATTCGGGAAGCGATCCGTCAGAAGCGCAAACTTGCGCTGACTTATCAGGCGGAGAAAGGTGAGATCACGAACCGCATCGTGTGGCCGGTCATACTCGGTTATGCGGAGAGTCACCGACTGCTCGTCGCTTGGTGCGAACTAAGGCAGGATTTCCGGCACTTTCGCTGCGACAGGATCAGCGCTGCGAAACTGTGCGACGAAGCCATCAGCTTGCGTGCCGGTGAGCTTCGTCGGAGGTGGCAGCAATGGCGAGCGGAACAATTCAAACTATTCCTGGGGCCGGGCCGCTGATTGCAAATGCGGGACTCCCGGCCCTTCGCTGGGGCTCATGGCTTCGATGCTCGAACGATCGGCTAGGTCGTTTCATCGGCTACGCCGCCCGCAGCTCAACCCATCCTCTCGGATGCATAGCTTCCGGGGCTTGCCGGGAAGACGATGGTGCGGTTGCCGTTGAGGAAGGTGCGGTAGTGGATATGGGCATGGATGGCCCGCGCCAGCACCTGGCTTTCGACATCGCGGCCGATCGAGACATAGTCTTCGGCCGACTGCGCATGCGTGATGCGGGCCGTGTCCTGCTCGATGATCGGACCTTCGTCGAGATCGCCGGTGACGTAATGCGCCGTCGCCCCGATCAGCTTGACGCCGCGTTCATAGGCYTGCTTGTAGGGATTGGCGCCCTTGAAGCTCGGCAGGAAGGAATGGTGGATGTTGATGATCTTGCCCGACATCTTCTTGCACAGCGCATCCGACAGCACCTGCATGTARCGGGCAAGCACGATGAGCTCGGTGCCGGTCTGCTCGACRATATCCATGAGCTGGGCTTCGGCCTGCGGCTTGTTGTCCTTYGTCACCTTGATGTGGTGGAAGGGGATGTCGTGRTTGACRACCACCTTCTGGTAATCGAAATGATTGGAGACGACGCCGACGATGTCGATCGGCAGCGCGCCGATCTTCCAGCGGTACAAAAGGTCGTTGAGGCAATGGCCGAAGCGCGACACCATCAAGAGCACCTTCATGCGCTTYTGGGCATCATARATCTCGGCATCCATCTCGAATTTGTCGGCGACCGGTTTGAAGCCTTCGACCAGCTTCTGCTGGTTGATCCCTTCTTCGGAGATGAAGGAGACCCGCATGAAGAACTTGCCGGTATCGAGATCGTCGAACTGGCTGGAATCAACGATGTTGCAGCCTTGATCGGCCAGATAATTCGCTATCGCCGCAACGATCCCGCGCGTCGATTGGCAGGATACCCGTAGTACATAGCTCTTCATATCTCTTCCCTCGTAAGGCGGCCCATCTGTTGGCCGCTCGCTTATAGCAATCGAAAGGCACGGGAAAGCTCCCCGCCCATTCCTCGCGACAGAGATTATGATAGGTGGCGAAAAATTCCGTTCCTATTGCGCCTTTCAGCCGCGTATCCCCGTCGTTCTGAAGGAAAGCTGTGGCAGATCGACGGGAAACCGATCAGGCGATGGCCGTCTGCTTCTTTCTCCACTTCCCCCAGCGGCTGGGTGTCGTCAGCTCATGGACAATCGCACCTCCGATCGCCGAGCAGACGATGCAGCAACTGACGAAGACCGGGCCATGCGCCAAGATATCGATTTTCAGCACGCCGCAGACAACACGCAGAAAGGCCAGCGTGAAAGCATGGGTGATGTAGATGCTGTACGAGGAATCGCCGAGATAGTTCAGCCAGCCAATGACGGGCAGCTTGGAGAAATCGATCGAGACGGCGGAGTAGAGAATGACGACAGCCGGAATGCCCCACATATAAGAGCGCATGCTGGCATCGCAGAGCGTCTCATTGATCAGCAGGAAGGCGAATCCGACCGCGAGAGCCGGCCAGGCGACCGCCTGCGGCAGCAGCACTTTTTCGAGATAAAGCTTGGCGAGAACGACCCCCGCCAGGAATTCGTAGATGATCGGGTTGCCATAGACCGTCGTGGCCGTGGTTTCCACCGGAAACAGGCGGCAGGCGAGGATAATGGCCGTCATCGTGCCGAAAAGGGCATAAAGCCGCCATTTTTCACGCACGAGCAGCAACAGGCCGAAGACGAAATAGAAGAACATTTCGTAATTGAGCGTCCAGCCGGGCACGACGACGGGAGCTATGAGGCTGGGATCGGCGGGATTGCGCCAGGGCAGGAACAGAAGCGATGCGGCAAGGTGAGGAATGTCGAACACCGTCGATTTCAGGATCGATGGCGCGATGAGAGCGACGGCGGCGGAAAACAACGTCGCCAGCCAATAGAGCGGCACGATGCGCTGGATGCGGCGGCGATAGAAATCGAGCGGGCGCACTTCGCGGCCGGTCGTGGTCAGCCACATGACGAAACCGCTGAGCACGAAGAAGATATCGACACCGGTCTCGCCGAAGAGACGGAACTGCCAATCGAATCCGGAATTGACCTTCGGCACCTGCAGCACTGAATGAAAATAGACGACCATCAGCGCAGCAATGGCGCGTAGATACTGCAACTGTACAAGCATCCCGATCCTCATGCGGCCTCGGCCGACGCAAGGCAAGGTCAGCCCGGCACTCTGCTGCCATCCATATTTGCCGGCTGTATCCGGGCAGTACGCGGCTTGTCAGAAACGCGCATGTACCCGATCAGCAGCCAAAGCAGGCCGGCAATCTTGATGGAAAAGATCGCAGTGCCGCCGATCATCATATTCAGAAAAATGAAAAGAGAGAGTGAATGAGCGCAACGTCTTTGCGCCGGTGTTTCACCGGCGGGAAAAAGACAGACGAACAGCCAGAACATGATCAGGCCAAAGATCGTCGAACCGTAGATGAGATAGACGTAACCGCTGTCGGCGAATTCGCCGATACGCGTAATGTCCAGCCCGAGGATCGCCTGGAAATCGAGGTCCAACATCTTTTTGATCGTGACGCCGATACGGCCGGTGAAATTGTCGCCCACTTCGTCCGGCTTCATGAAATGCACGAAGAAGCCGATCAGGATGATCAGCGGCATCAGGATGAGATCGAAGGCCTTCGGGATCTTCGGGAAGACGAAATAGCCGATGATGCTGATAAGGGAGAAAATCAGCATCGTGCGCGTGTCGTTGGTAAGCAGGATCAGCAACACCGTCGAAACGAAGAGCGCCTTCTCGATCTTGCCGAGCTTCGGCCAGAACGAGAGCAGATAAATGACGATGACGCCGCAGAAATTGGCAAGCGACACCTGCTCCAGGAAGATCGATGAGGAACGGTGGTCGATGAGGCCGAAGGAGAAGCGGCCCTGGAAACCGAGCGCATTGGCGAACAGGCCGGTACTATTGAAGCTTGCCTGCTTGATACCGCGGGTATTCTCGAAATATTCGCCGGGATGGAACAGGCTGACATAGAAGGGCGTGCTGACGATCTCGCAGACCAGAAACAGCAGTACGAAGAAACAGCCGATGCGGAAAGCAAGCTTCACCGTCCGTTCGCTCGCCCAACTGCCGATGCCAGCGAAGGCGACGATGATCAGCACGTTGCGGAACTGGTCGATGAAGGGCACCCGGTTCATCACGGTGATGTAGATCGTGATGATCAGCGTGAATATCAGATAGAGGAAGATCGGCAGATCCTCCTCGTAGATGCCCTTTTTCAAAAGATAGGCGACGCTGGAGAGCATCATCATGCCTTCGCAGAGCACGACATGCGAGACGGCAAGCGGCGTGATGTTGTGGTTGATATAGGCAAGGACGCAATTGTAAAGCACCGAAAACAGCGTGATCGCGAGGATCGGGTAGTCGATGCGCTGCTTGTCCGTGAGGCTTTTCATGAAATGTCCAGGGCTGCCGCATCCATCGGCCGGGCGCAACCATAGCAGCGCCGTGATTCGGCACAAAGCGCTATCCGCCCGTTCGTTTTCGCCGATCAGCCTTCTGGCTTGACGCTGGCGCAGGCCGGTGCAAGCGGCGTCTTCCGGCCGACGGCAGCGGTGATCGTCTTCATCTGCGGCCGGTCCTTGCCGCCGCGCGGCTGCACGTTCAACGGTTCCTGCGATGGCCACCAGTCGCCGGCGGCCCAATAGGTCCAGCCGAGCCAGACGTCGCTATTGTCCGACATGACATCGAAGACCTGTTTCAGCCCGTCGAGGCAGGGCTGGTTTGCTGCCACGCCGAATTCGCCGAGAAAGCCGCGCTTGCCGTTTTTGCGCAGCCAGGCGGTCACGTCGGTCAGTCCCTGTTTGGCCTGGGCGCTGCCATCGCAGACGGGATGCGTGCCGGAACTGTCGGCGTCGAGATACTGGTGAAACTCGAATGCATAGAAATCGAGCGGGTCCTTGACGCCGAGCATGACGGCATCGTTCGCACCACCGCCGAGCTTGTCGGCCGCCCAGCTCGCTGCGCCGGTCCAGTTCGTGCCCGGTACGAGGATAAGGTTGCGGGCGCCGACCGTGCGGATGCTGCGAATGGCCGTATTGGCGGCCTCCAGCCAATCGGGAGCCTTGATATCGTGGGGCTCGTTCATCAGCCCGAAAAACACGCCCTTCTGATTGGCAAACTCAATGGCAAGGCGCGCCCAGAAGTCGCCGAAAGCGAGATCGGTCGCAGGCGCCTGCGTCAGTTGGTCCTTGTCGTAATAGCCGAAATTATGCGGATCGAGGACGACGGCCATGCCATGCTCTTGAATAAGGTCGACCGCATCCCTGAGCCGCTGCAGCTCGGCATCATCAAGGGGCTGCCCGAGCACCGGCTGCAGCCGCTCCCAGCGGAAGGGCAGGCGCACGACATTCATGCCCTTGTTGGCGAAATAGCGCACCGTATCCTCAGACGGATAGGTGTAGTTGGTGCCGAGCACGCCGGTGCGGTCGCCATATTCGGCCCCGGAAAGATTAATACCCCGGTAGCAGAGTTGCGATGCGGCAAAGCTGGGATCGGTCTCCGCCGCCGAGGCGAGCAGAACAACGGCGGCGAGCGATTGGCGCAGCAGCCTCTTTGCCAGTCCGGTCATTGCAAGCTCCTGTTCTTCCTCGTCGCTGGTGTGACCGTTTCATATGAACTTCCCGGTTGAATATTGATGAAGAGATGGGCTGGGCCGGCTCTCGCCGGCGTCTTGTCACGGGACTTCCTGGGAACGTCCTTAATGTTCCGTTAGCCAAACATTTCTAAACTCTGGGCATCTGCTACGCAGGACCTGCGGGCGGACCCATGAAAGTCTGTCATGAGCTCATTGGAACGAAGCAAGCGATCGAGCCAACTTCCGGGTTGGCACAGCACCGAGCCGTCGGAAGCACGGCGCGAAGGCTTGCGCTCGCGCACTCCTGTGCTGCGGCC
Source organism: Rhizobium sp. BR 362 (assembly GCF_036528765.1). Lineage (NCBI taxonomy): Bacteria > Pseudomonadati > Pseudomonadota > Alphaproteobacteria > Hyphomicrobiales > Rhizobiaceae > Rhizobium > Rhizobium sp. BR 362. Next base: position 118,985 of record NZ_JARWGH010000004.1, read on the forward strand.
GAGGGACTTTGTCCATGAGGTTCGACCTGTTGCCGCCGAAGAACTGGCCGGTCCGGTGACGCCGGCAATCTCCGCCCCGCCAAACTCCGCCCAAAATAAAATTCTTCGCGAATTCGAGCGGAAATCGGAAGCCGTTCCACAGCCGATCGTGGGGCCGGTCGTTATCGCAGCCCCCTTGGCCACTGAGCCGGCGGTGGCTGCCGAACCGCAAACGACCTTGCCTGCGCCGATGCCTGCGGCCGATGCGCCGCTCCTCGATCTGCGCTCGGCTGTCCGATCGATCTGGGCGAAGAAGCTGCTGGTTCTTGCGCTCGCGGCCGTCGGGGCGGTGCTCGGCGCCGCCGTCATCCCGCTGCTGCCGCAGAAATTCACGGCGGAAACCAGCCTCTATTTCGATCCTCGCGAGGTGGGAGGCTCTGATTCCCCGCAGGCCGCTCCCATTGCGCCGGAGCTGATCCTGACGATGATCGACAGCCAGACCCAGATTCTTTCCTCCGGCAAAGTGCTGGGCCGAGTCGTCGATGCGTTGAGGCTCGATCAGGACCCGCAATTCAGCGGCGGCGCCACCGGCGATGCTGCAAAATACGTGGCGACGGCAGCGTTGGCGAAGGCGGTGCAGATCGCCCGCGAGGCCAGCACTTATGTCGTGTCGCTGAAGGTGACGACGCGCGATCCGCAGATGTCTGCCAAAATCGCTAACCAGCTTGTTACTTCCTTCATGGAGGAAGAGAGCAAGGCGGCGGCAAATAGCTACCGGACCAGCAACACCGCGCTGGACAGCCGGCTTGAAGATTTGCGCCAGCAGGTGCTTACCGCCGAAAGGGCAGTCGAAGTCTACCGTGCCGACAACGATATGGTCGCCGTTGAAGGCAATCTGATTTCCGACAAGCGCCTGACCGCGCTGAACGACATGCTGGTGACTGCGCAGCAAAAGACGATCGAGGCGAAGGCGCGGGCCGATGCCGCCAATAAATTGAGTTTCGAGGATGTCGTTTCCAACGGCTCTCCGGCGAATGCGACGGCTACGTCCACAGCGCTCAGCAGTCTTCGCCAACAATATGCGACGCTCGCCGCCAACGTCGGCAGCCTGCAAAGCCAGCTCGGTGCCCGTCATCCGCGTCTGCTCGCAGCCAAATCCTCGCTCGACAGCCTTGCGGCCGAAATTCGCAGCGAGCTGCAGCGGCAGACGACCTCGGCCCGCGCCGATTACGAGCAGGCGCAGAAGGCCGAGCAGGATATTGCCAAGGAATTGGCGGTGCAGAAGGCTTCGCAGGTCAATACGTCGGGCAAACTGGTCGGATTGAACGAACTGCAGCGCAAGGCGGCTGCCGCACGTGAGGTTTATGAGGCGCTGCTGAAGCGTTCCGGCCAGACGAGCGACGCGCAGGACCTGTCGCAGAACAATGTCCGTGTTATCTCCGAAGCCGAACCGCCGCTGACGGCGAATGGACCGAGCCGAAAGGTGATGATGGTGGCCGGATTGATCGCCGGCGCCCTGTTCGGCATGAGCCTTGGCGCCGCCTTTGCGATCCTAGCCGGTCTGTTCCGGCATCCGGTCGTCCGCGGCTATTTGGGGAAGTGATCTTCGTCGCCACCCTTGCTTCCGGTGGTTCTTTCAAGATCGGGGATGCAATTGCGCGTCCGCTGTTCTAAAAGTGAATTGATGCAGAGAGTGATTGCATTTTGCTAATGAAGGCATAAAGACAATCTTACTGTGCTGTGCAAGACGTGGTGGGACAATTTATGCGAGAGAAGCGGTCTGCTGTTCCGTTGACCGGCGCCAGGGGAAACTGACCCATGGTGCCCGCGGATAAGCTCGTCCTACCGTTCCTGGCGCTGCCGCGCTCGACCAAACGGGCGCTGGCGCTGATTGTCGATGCCAGCCTTTGCGTACTGACCGTCTGGTTCGCCTATTGTCTGCGCCTGGATGACTGGGTCATTCTCGAGGGCGTGGAATGGCTGCCGGCGATCGTTTCGCTCCTCGTCGCCATACCGATCTTCATCGTCCTTGGCCTCTATCGCGCTATCTTCCGCTACGCGGGGATGTCGGCCTTCATGACGGTCGTCAAGGCAGTGTCGATCTATGCGCTCGCCTTCATGACCATTTTTACCGCGATCAGCGTGCCCGGCGTGCCCCGCACGGTCGGCATCCTGCAGCCGCTGCTGCTGTTGATCGCCATAGGCCTGTCGCGCATGTGGACACGCTACTGGCTCGGCAACGCCTATCAGCGGCTGTTGAACCGCAATCAGCTCGCCAAGGTGCTGATCTACGGTGCCGGCTCGTCCGGCCGGCAGCTCGCCGGCGCGCTCGCCAACAGCGCTGAGCTGAATGTCGTCGGCTATCTCGACGATGACAAGCATCTGCAAGGCAGCATCATGGGCGGCCTCCCCATCTACGATCCCGCCGACCTGTCTGCCTTGAGTATCTCGAGCGAGATCAGCGACGTGCTGCTTGCACTGCCAAACGCGACGCGTCAGCGCCGCAACGAAATTCTCGAAAGCATGCGTAAGGCGCGCGTCACCGTGCGCACCATGCCCGATCTGACGGCTCTCGCCCAAGGCCGCGTCGCGGTCTCCGACCTGCGCGAACTCGATATTGAAGACCTGCTCGGCCGCAACGTCATCGCGCCAGATCGCGCGTTGATCGAGAAGAATATCCGCGGCAAGGTGGTGATGGTCACCGGCGCCGGCGGCTCGATCGGCAGCGAACTCTGCCGCCAGATTTTGAAGAACGGCCCGTCCTGCCTGCTGCTGGTGGAGCAGAATGAATTCGGGCTCTACGCCATTCACGGCGAGCTGGAGAAATCGGCGGCCACGGCTGGCGACGGTGATATCCGCATCATCCCTTTTCTGGCGTCCATCCGCGACGGTCGGCGGCTGAGGCAGATCATGGAGGCTTGGCGGCCGAAGACTGTCTATCACGCCGCCGCCTACAAGCATGTGCCTCTCGTCGAATACAATCCCGTCGAAGGCATTCGCAACAATGTGTTGGGAACGCTGACGGCAGCGGAAGTGGCGCGCGACTGCGGCGTCGAGGATTTCGTTCTGATCAGCACCGACAAGGCCGTGCGTCCGACCAACATCATGGGCGCAAGCAAGCGGTTGGCGGAAATGGTGCTGCAGGCCATGGACGCGGACCGCAAGCCGGGTGCCGGCGGCACGAATTTCGCCATGGTTCGTTTCGGCAACGTGCTGGGTTCATCGGGTTCGGTGGTGCCGCTCTTTCGCCAGCAGATTCGCGATGGCGGTCCGATCACGCTGACGCATCCCGATATTACCCGCTATTTCATGACGATCCCCGAAGCGTCGCAGCTCGTCATCCAGGCCGGCGCCATGTCCGGCGGCGGCGATGTCTTCCTGCTGGATATGGGCGAACCGGTGCGCATCGCCGATCTTGCCCGCCGGATGGTGGAGCTGTCCGGTCTGACCGTCAGGGACAAGGATGAGCCGGAGGGCGATATCGAACTGGAGATCACTGGCCTGAGGCCTGGCGAAAAACTCTATGAAGAGCTCCTGATCGGCGACAACCCGCAGGCGACATCCCATCCGCGCATCATGCGGGCCAAGGAGGATTTCCTGCCCTGGCCGGAGCTGTCGAAGAGGCTCGCGGCCCTTGAGGCGGCGCTTGATGAAAATGACATCCCGCAGGCAAGAACCCTGCTGCAGAAGCTCGTCTCCGGCTACGTGCCCAACGGCGAAGTGGTAGACCTCGTTTTCCGCGAGCGCGAGATGGATCTAGCCATCGATCAACCGGATTTCGACAGCGTCGCGGGGCGGCAGCCTTCGAAAAGCACAGCGGTTTCGACGGGAACACCGAAAGACGCAGCAGTTCTGCGGTTTCCTGGAAGCTGAACCGCCTCAGCGCTGTTCGGCGCTTCCGACAATCGATTGAGGCTTTGCCTTTACGGCATAGATCCAGCGGCGGAGCTGATCGCAGACGCGGAACCAATGCGCTGTTGCCCGCAGCAGAAAAGGCCGCTTCACGGCGCGGTAATGTACGCGCTTGCCGATCGTGGTATCGGCCCGGAATGGGCTGAAATCCGCCAGATTTTCAAGCGTGGCGAAGGTTTCCACTCCGGTCGACCAGCCGCGTTCGAGCGCGACGTCATAGGGAAGAAGCATCGGCTTCAGCGCGACCAGCAGCTTCTTCGCCGCCTTTCGGTTGACGATGTAGCACGCGGCCGATCCCTGCGGCCCATGCATGCAGCGGCCGACAATGTCGTATTCGGCGGTTTCGGATATCGGTTTGAAGCCGACCAGACGATGATTGACGAGCTTCACCAGGCGTGCGCCGCAAACGCAGTCCATGGCGGCGAGCGCACGCGGTATCAATCTCTGGTTGAGTTCGACATCATCCTCCATGATGATGGCCATCTTGTCGCCGCTTGCGACGAATTGCTGCAGCGCCAGCAGATGGCTGCGATAACAACCATATTCGCCCGCCAGCAATTTACGCCCGTTGTGATAGATGAATTGTCGAGGTTGGAAATCGACGCGGTCACGTTCCGGAATCGTGCTGCCATCGATAGCAGGAATTCGCGTGACGCTCAGGCCATATTGAGCGGCCTGCCCGCGCAATCTTTCCCAGCGTTCGGGCGAACGATCGAGATTGATGACGTAAATATGAACCTGCGGTGCCAGACTGTCGGCGCTGGGTACTTGCTCATATGCGATGATCCGATTGGTTCGCTCGAGAATCACCTTTACTCCCACAAACAGAAATCTTGACGACAATAAACTGGAGCGACAGCCGATTTAGTATATAGCAGGCTTCTTACTTTTCGCAAACTCAGATTGCACGCTTATGGTGTATGCTCAAGTAAAAGCGTTTTCGTCGACGTAATTTGCTGTGAACGAATGGGCGGTTGCGGACATGCCCCGAGTCTCGGTTCATTTTCACGAGCATTTGTTGGCGGGCTGCGCGGGCATTATTATATCTGCGATAGAAGGCGTCTGTTGTTGCGCCCGCGTGCCGGAAGGATCCTGGAAATCCATGTGGACCAAACCGAAAATCGTCGTTGCCGCATTGCTTCTCGCCAGCCTCGTGCCTGTGCCGGCTTTTGCCGACAATCCGCTGCTTCCCAAGCCCTATGTCCGCCCCGTCTATCCCTTTAAGGACCTTCCGGGCGTGACCGAACCGAAGATGGCTGCCGACGAAAAATTTGAGTGCCGCACGACGACGGTGCGGATACGCGGTTTTCACGAGGGCATCTTCTATCACAACATGCCGCGCCTCGGTTATATCTGCGAACAAAACGGCGTCATCTCCGAAGGCACCAGCAAGCCGAACTATCAGTATTGGCAATATAACAGTCCGAACCGATAAGCTCGGCCGTTCCTCAAAAAATAACCGGCAGCAAGATCGATCCCATACGGTCCCGCGTCGAAGCGATCGTGTATTCTCTACGACCAATCTGAAAATGAATTTCATCACCACGAGTATTTTCCGGAAGCTCGTTGACGGATGCGAAAATTTCGCTCAAGCTGACGAAAATAAATTACGCAGCGGGAACATACCAGTATGCGAGTGGGGATCATTGGACTCGGATTCCGTCTGGGATATCTGGGTTATGTTTTCAAAGCCATCGACGACAGCTTCGAGATCGCGGGCTATGTGGATCCCGAGCCGGCGGGCCTGCAGGGGCTTACCGAAAAGGGCATTTCGGCCGGCAAGGCCTATGAGTCGCCTAAGGACTTGATTGCGGGCGAAAAACTCGACCTGCTGATGATCGGCTCGCCGAACCACATGCATCTCGATCATATTCGCCTCGGTCTTGAGGCCGGGCTGAAGATCTTCTGCGAAAAGCCGATCGTCTCCACCATCGAGCAGAGCATCGAACTGGCCCATCTGATGGCGAAATTCGGTCAAGAACGCCTGATGGTCGGTCTTGTGCTGCGCTATTCGCCGCTCTATCGCGATCTGCGGGCGGTTCAGGCTGCCGGGACGCTTGGCCAGATCGTCTCTATCGAGGCGGCCGAGCATATCCAGCCTTACCATGGCGCTTTTTTCATGCGCGATTGGCGGCGCTATGAGCGTTATTCCGGCAGTTTCATGCTGGAAAAATGCTGCCACGATCTTGATCTTTATAACGGCGTGGTCGGTTCCCGGCCGGAGCGGGTCGCAAGCTTCGGCGGCCGCAAGAGTTTCATCCCCGCCAACGATCCCGCGCGCGAGGGGATCAACGACCTGGAAATCTTCCATCGCAAGCCAAGCGGCTGGATGGGCTCGAACCGCGTTTTCGACAGCGACGGCGACATCATCGACTACCAGGTGGCGATCATTGAATATGCCAATGGCGTCGGCATGAATTTTCACACCAATCTCAACGTGCCGGACCAGTTTCGTCGCTTCGCCGTCATGGGCTCGCGCGGCATGGCAGAGGGTGATTTCATCCGCGGCTATCTCGACGTGCATGAGATGCTGACCGGCAAGAAGGTCATCGAAAAAAAATATGCCGCGACTGAACTTTCGCAGCATTATGGCGCCGACGAGCAGATGGCCGCCGATCTCATCGCCCATGTGAAAACGGGCGCTGCCCTGCCGGTCTCGACGCTCAATGCCTTGGAGGCTGGAATTCTCGCTTTGTCAATGGACGAAGCCCGCATGAAAAGGACCGTCGTCGATCTCAGGCCCATATGGGACCAGTTCGACGAGGCGCTGCATTCGCGAGCCGCGTAGAGGGAGGCGCAAGATGGGTGTTCAACGCAGCACGATCATCTTCGCCTGGATCCTGCTTCTTCCGGCCGTCCTCTACGTCGTCGTCATCGTTGCCTATCCGCTGGTCGACACCGTCATCCTGTCCTTCACGGATGCCTCGCTGAAGAAGCTGACGAACTGGGTCGGCTTCGAAAATTACGCAAAGATCTTCAACAACACCTTCGCTGAGGTCATCGTCCGCACCTTCATCTGGACGTTTTTCTCCGTGTCGATCAAGATGATCATCGGCACCTTCGGGGCGCTGATGCTGAATTCGGCGGTCCCTGGCCGCTCGCTCTTCCGGGTACTGACCATGCCGCCCTGGATCGTGCCGATGGCCATCGGCATCTTCATGTGGGGCTGGATGTATAACGGCCAGTTCGGCATGATTTCCGGCCTGCTGCAGCGCTTCGGCCTGGTGGATGGCCCGGTGGCCTTCTTGGCCTATGGCAGCACCGCCTTCTGGGCGACGATCGTAACCGACGTCTGGATCGGCGTGCCGATGGTGACGCTCTACATGCTGGCTGCCATGCAGTCGATTCCACAGGATCTGTACGAGGCCGCCTGGACGGACGGCGCCGGACGGGCCTACCGCTTTCGCCGCATCACGCTGCCACTTCTGGTGCCCTCCCTGGTCACCATGTCGATGTTGTCGCTGATTTCGACGTTCAACTCCTTCGACATCATCTGGATCCTGACCCGCGGCGGGCCGAACGGCGAGACGACGACGATGATCATCGACACCTATAAGACGGCGATCGGGTCGTACAAGTACGGTGAGGGCGCGGCTCGTGCGGTGCTGATCTGCATCTTCCTGTCGCTCTTCTGCCTTGCCTATTTCCGCGTCACCAGCCGCTTTGCCACGGGGGACAAGCGATGAGCCATCCAATGATGATCAACCGCTACAAGTGGTATGAGCTGGTCGGAATTTATGTCGGAATCCTGGTATTCCTCACCTTTGTCCTAGCGCCCTTCATCGAGGGATTTTTGGTCTCGCTGAAGCCCCTCAGCCAGCTTTTTTCCTCGCCCTACCGCTTCATTCCCGAAAACGGCTCGTTCGAAGCCTATCGAACGATGTGGACCAGCGTGCCGGGCTTTGGCTGGTATATCTTCAACTCGTTCCTGATTTCCGGTTCGATCACATTTATTGTTCTGATCCTTGTGGTGCCCGCCGCCTATGCCTTCGCCCGGTTCGAGTTCCGAGGTTCCGGACTGCTGCTCGGTGCCTTTCTCGCTGTCAAGATGTTCTCCGGCGCGGTCCTGCTGATCCCGCTGTTCCGGCTCATGCGCTCCTTCGGCGTGCTCAATACCTATTTCGCCATGATCGTGCCGGGCGTGGCCTTCATCATCCCGACCGGAATCTGGCTGCTGCACACCTATATGAGGCGCATCCCCCGCGAGCTCGATGAGGCTGCTTATGTCGATGGCGCAAGCCAGCTCTATACGCTGCGCCGCGTCATCCTGCCGATCGCCATGCCGGGCATCGTCGTGGTTGCGATTTCCTCTTTCATCGAAGCCTATGCGCAGCAGTTCATCTATGCGCTCACCTTCAATTCAAAGACCGAATACATGCCGCTGCCGGTTGGGTTGTTCGCATATTTCGGTCGGCAAGAGGTTGTCTGGAACGAGCTCATGGCCGCAAGCTTTGTCGGCATCGCGCCGGCGCTGGTCGTGATCTTCTTCCTGCAACGCTATCTCGTCAGCGGTCTGACCGCCGGCGCGGTGAAGCAATAAAACATGTAAAAATCACCAGAGAACGGGAGCTTAAACGTGACATTCCATTTCAAAACAGGGCTGCTTGCCCTTGCTTTGCTCGGCTCCACCGCGCTTGGCGCCGTGAATGCCCAAGCCGCCGACAAGGAAATTAGCTGGATCTATTGCGGCGACAGCATCGATCCGATCCATGTGAAATATATCAAGCAATGGGAAGACAAGAATCCGGGCTGGGCCGTCAAGCCCGAGGTCGTCGGATGGGAGCAGTGCCAGGACAAGGCGACGACGCTCGCGGCAGCCGGCACGCCGGTCGCCATGGCCTATGTCGGTTCGCGCACGCTGAAACAGTTTGCCGAGAACGATCTTATCGTTCCGATCCCGATGACGGACGAGGAGAAGAAGAGCTATTATCCGAATATCGTCGATACGGTGACCTCCGATGGCCAGCAGTGGGGCGTGCCGATCGCCTTCTCGACCAAGGCGCTCTATTGGAACAAGGACCTCTTCAAGCAGGCGGGCCTCGATCCGGAAAAGCCGCCGACCACCTGGGCCGAGGAAATTGCCGACGCCAAGGCGATCAAGGAAAAGACCGGCATTCCCGGCTATGGCCTATCGGCTAAGACGTTCGACAACACCATGCACCAGTTCTTGCATTGGGTTTACACGAACAACGGCAAGGTGGTCGACGGTGACAAGATCGTCCTCGACAGCCCGGAAGTGCTGGCCGCGCTCCAAGCCTATAAGGACATCACACCTTACTCCGTCGAGGGTCCGACGGCCTACGAACAGAACGAAGTGCGCGCCATCTTCTTGGATGGCAAGGTCGGCATGATCCAGGCGGGCTCGGGTGCCGCCTATCGCCTGAAGGAAACGAAGATCAACTGGGGCGTCGCACCGCTGCCGCTCGGCCCTTCGGCCAAGGGTCAGGGCACGCTGCTCATCACCGATAGTCTTGCAGTCTTCAAGGGCACCGGCGTCGAGGACAAGGCGATCGAATTTGCCAAGTTCATTACCTCTCCGGGTCCGCAGGGTGAATACGAACTGCAGGGCGGCGCTGGCCTCACGCCTCTGCGTCCGTCCCCGATGGTCGATGAGTTCGAGAAGAAGGACCCCTTCTGGAAGCCGTTCATTGACGGCATCAGCTATGGCGGTCCCGAGCCGCTGTTCAAGGACTACAAGGGGTTTCAGAACGTTATGATCGAGATGGTCCAGTCGGTCGTGACAGGCAAGGCACAGCCGGCGGATGCCTTGAAGAAGGCGGCTGCCGATCTTGAGCAGTATAAATAACTCCCAGCAACTAGGCCGCGCGCATCTTGCGCGCGGCTGCTTTTTTGGGAGCCATGCCTCCTCTATAATTGTGCCGAGCGGAGACGGAATTTGGGACAGCTTCACCTTAACAAGGTCAAGAAATTCTACGGCCACTTCGAAGTCATCAAAGGCGTCGAGCTTGATGTGACGAAAGGCGAGTTCGTCGTTTTCGTTGGCCCTTCCGGTTGCGGCAAGTCGACCCTGCTTCGAATGATCGCCGGTCTCGACGACGTCACCAGCGGCGACATCATCATCGACGGCGCGCGCGTCAACGACCTGCCGCCGGTCAAGCGCGGCATAGCCATGGTGTTCCAGTCCTACGCGCTTTATCCGCACATGACGGTGTTCGAGAACATCGCCTTTCCCCTGCGCGTCGAGAAGATGGCGGAAGACAAGCTCAAGGCGAGGGTGGAGCACGCCGCCCGCATCTTGCATCTCGATCAGCGCCTGCAGCAAAAGCCGGGCATGCTGTCGGGCGGCCAGCGACAGCGCGTCGCCATCGGCCGAGCCATCGTCCGTGAGCCGAAGATCTTCCTGTTCGACGAGCCCCTGTCGAACCTCGACGCGGCCCTGCGCGCCGACATGCGGATCGAGCTTGCCAAGCTGCACCAGCAATTGCAGGCGACGATGATCTATGTGACCCACGATCAGGTCGAAGCCATGACCATGGCTGACCGGATCGTCGTCCTCAATGCCGGCGAGATCGCCCAGACGGGCGAGCCCTTGGAACTCTATCATAAGCCGGCAAACAAATTCGTCGCCAGCTTCATCGGTAATCCCAAGATGAATTTCCTACCCGTGACCTGCAAGGGCATCACCGAGGCAGGCGTCGAGGTGGATTACAAGGGCCAGACGGCTTTGCTGCCTGTGACCCCCCGAGACGGCGCCGTCGGCAAGGAGCTGACGCTCGGCATCCGGCCGGAGCATGTGCAGCTCGGCAGCGGCGATATATCCCTGACGGTCATGCCGACCGTAATCGAGCGGCTGGGCGCGCAGACGGTCGCCTATGCGGCGCTGGAACGGTATAGCGGCGAGAATTTTTGCGCCACGCTGCCGGGAAGCGTCGCCATCCGCACGGACGTGCCGCTGCTCACCGGCATTCGCCTGTCCGACTGCCATCTTTTCGACGAGAACGGTGTCGCTTTCGAGCGCAAAGTGGAGTTGACGGATGTCGATATGGAGCTGTTGAGCACACCTTCGCACCGGTAAGAAGAAGGAAGCGAGCGCCATTCCCCTTTGGGCGCCTTCTCTCCGAAGAGAGAAGAGAGGCACTGCCTACCAGACCAGCCCGCGTGCCGTCACATCTTCGACGCGGGTGACGATGCCATCGCGGTGAAACACCATGCTGTCGAACAGGTTGGAGACGACGCAGGTGTGGTTGGGAACGATGCGGATCTTGTCGCCGATCGCCGGGCGAGGCCCACTGCATTTCGAAAGATCGATCACCCCATGCTCTTCCGAGAGATTCGTAATCACCGCTTCGGGGTAGCCGACCACGGCGCCGTAATCCGAAAAGCCGAGGAGATCGGAGGTCAGCGCCTTGGAACCGGCATCGATGACGGCGCGGTCCGGCGTCGGGCGCGAGACGACGGTGGCGAGGATATGCATGGCGCAATCCTCCTCGCCGCAATGACCTGCGCGCACCATCGAGCGGTCGTTATAGATATAGGTGCCGGCACGGTGCTCCGTGGCCGCCGTTACCAGATGCGCCTCGTAGAGGCTCGGCGTGCCGCCGCTGCTGACGATGGCACATTCGATGCCGTCGCGTTGTAGGAGCAAAATGGTCTCGGCCAGGAAGGTCTGTATGGCGCCAGCGCTGTTCGGCCTGGGATAGGTCATCAGCCCGCCGAAAATCAGGCCGGGCTTGCCGGAGATCTGTCTGGCCAGAGCCGCCGCCTCTTCAGGCGATTGCACGCCGCAACGTCCGCCGCCGGTATCGCATTCCACCAGCACGGTGAGGGGCTTCCGCGCAGCGAATTGGGCGGACAGGCCATCCACCGTCGCCATGCTGTCGGCGACCACTTTCAGTCCGGCGATACGATGGTTCAGCGTGGAGAGGCGGGCGAGCTTTTCGGCGCCGATGATGTTGAAGGTGATGAGGATATCTTCGAAGCCGGCGTCGGCGAACACTTCGGCCTCGGCGATCTTCTGGCAGTTGATCCCCTTTGCGCCCGCCTTCACCTGGGCGCTCGCAAGCGCAGGAATCTTATGGGTCTTGATATGCGGCCGAAAGTTAAGCCCATGCGCGTCCATATAGGATTGCACGCGGGCGATATTCGCCGCCATGCGGTCTTCGTCGATGATCGGGCGCGGCGTCGAGAGATCGCCAATGCGGTCGCCGGGCCTGGGGCTGATCTCGGAGACGATGTCGTGCGCCATATCAGGCAGCTCCCTCTTTTGCCGCATGCGGGTCGGCAACCATCGGCCAGATATCTTTCGGCGCGCGGCGATAGGGCGTGCGCGCCGGATTGTTCGGATAGGGCGTTCCAGCCGAGCAGTAAAGGATTTCCGACGCGATCTTGGAGAAGGAGGCATAGAAGTGATTGGTCGACTTGATCACCAGGATTTTCTTGCGGGTGGGGTCAATCCCCATCACCGAGAAAAGGCTGGGATCGAAGCTTTGGGCGCGCGTCGAATTGAGGATGATGTCGATGCCGTTGAGTTCGATGTGCGCCGCATCACCGAAGGGCGCGAAACTTTCGCCGAAGCGCATTTCGGCATTGGCAACGAGCCGCACGACCTTGACGATGCCGTCGATCGGATTGCCGGTGCCAGGCGCCGATTTTGCTCCGAAGCGCAGCGGAATTTCCGCACCTTCGCCGGCCGCCATGCATATCTGCACCGCCATCGGATCCCAGATCGTGCCGATCGCCATGTCGCGGGCGCCCCGGGCCAGCAATTCTTCCAGAATGACAGTCGCATCGCCCGCCGTGCCGCCGCCGGGATTGTCCCAGACATCGGCAATGACGACCGGACCTGAATGTGCGGCCATGGCCTCCGTCACTGCCTGCTTTTCATCGATCTGCGGCATCATGAAGGTGCCGCGCTTGGAAAAGAGCTCCAAGCCCAGGTCGCGAGCGAGGGCCTCACCCTTAGCCGGCTTATCATTGCTAACTACGAGCAGCTTCGTGCCCATTTCCGGCACGTCGCCGGCCATGAAACCGTGGATTACCGAGATGGACAGGATATCGGCATCATCTTTCTCGATCGTCATGATCTTGTCGACGAAGGAGCGCATCGGTTCGCGCGAGGTCGGGTAGACGTCGATCATCCGGCAATCGAAGACCGACATGACCGGTTTGACCCGGCCCTGCAGCGTATCGACGGCGATGCGCCAGAGGTCTTCGGCGCGATCGACGAAGTCCGTATGCGGGAACTCTTTGAAGTAGACGAAGAAATTCGCCGCTCCGAGGCGCTTTTTCGTCAAATGGCTGTGCGGATCGAGTTCGGCGCAGACAAGAATGTCCGGCCCAACGATCTCACGGACCCAAGTGAGAAAATCGCCTTCTGGGTCCTCGTAGCCGGCGGCAACCATCGCGCCGTGCAGGCCAAGCACGACGGCGTCGACCGGCATGGCGGCGCGAAGCTGGTCGAGAATTTCGTCACGCAGTCCTTCATAAGCCGTGCGGTTCACCAGACCGGCCGGGTCGGCCCAGGCGGCGGTGCCCTCGATCAGCTCCCAGCCTTTTTCCGCGGCCACCTGCCGGCCGACCGTAATCGGCGCGGAACAGAGCGTCGGCGTCTCCGGATGTTCGCCGGGCGGCGCATAGAGGGAAGCCTCGAACGCGCGCCGATCGACGCAGATCGGGGAGAATGTGTTCGTCTCGGTCGCGAGCACCGCGGTGAAAATGCGCAACGCCGTCGCCTCTATTCCATTGGGTTCGGCAGGTAACCGGTAAAGCCGGAAATCTTCCAGCGGCCTTCATGCAGACGGCAATAATAAAGCGTCTGCCATTTCAGCACATCGACGCCGCCATCGGCTTTCTTCAGGCTGCCATCGAATTTCTTGCGCACCAGCGCCGTCTCGCCTTCGATCTCGATGTCTTCCAGCGTGGTCGTGGTAAAGATTGCGGTGCGCGGGTCCTCTGCAAAGGATTGGCCGGCGAAATCGCGTGCCTGCCGCAACCATTCGTCGCGATAGGCCGCAAGTGTCGGGAAGGCGAGGCGCCATTTGTCGGGGCTGACCTCGCGGCGGCCATCGATGCCGATAAAGCCCTCTTCGACGAAATCGTCCGCAACCAGCGACCAGTCGGCGGCGAGAAAGGCGCCGATGTCGCGCGGCACCAGCATCTCCCAGATGGCGTGCCGGGCGGTATCGTCGGCAGGGAAGGGATTTTTAAAGGGATCGCGCATTGGGTCCGCCGATATTGAAATTCTTTTCATAAACAACGATTTTGACTGGTCAAATTCTGCTTTCTATGGTCATTTGTCAACGCAATAAGAAAATAATTTGCAGGATTCGGAAATGTCCATCAAGCGTTACGGCACCGGCCAGACGGGTGCGGGCGGCAAGCCGCTGCCCTTTGCGCGTGCGGTCGAAGCCAATGGCTGGCTCCATGTCTCGGGCCAGGTCGCCATGGAAGACGGCGAGATCATCGACGGCGGTATCATCGCCCAGACCCACAAGGCGATCGGCAATCTCATCGCCATTCTCCATGAGGCCGGCTACGGCGTCGAGCATGTCGTCCGTGTCGGCGTCTGGCTCGATGATTCACGTGATTTCTGGAGCTTCAACAAAATCTATCAGGACTACTTCGGCGCGCATCCGCCGGCGCGCGCCTGCGTGCAGTCGTCGATGATGGTGGATTGCAAGGTGGAGATCGATTGCATCGCCTATAAGGCGCCGGAAGGCTGAATCGGCAAGACTTCGGGGGAGGCAGCATGGCTTTGAAAAGCGTGAAGCGGCTTTTGGATAAGGCCATGCATTAAGGGGGAAGTTCGTGGATATTTTCACGACCATGCAGGAGGAAAGGGGGCGGCTGTCGCAGTCGGAAAACCGCATTGTCGACATTGTCCTCAATGACTTCGAATTCGCGGTCAACGCCTCGATCATCGAGCTTGCCGGCAAGGCGGATGTTTCGCCGCCGACCGTAACGCGCTTCTGCCGCCGCCTCGGCTGCGATAGCTTTTCCGACTTCAAGGTGCAGCTTGCCCGCACCGCCTATGTCGGCATGCGCTATATCAAGCCGGAGCCGAAGAGCATCGAGCCGGCGGATGTCGCCCAGGACATCATCACCAAGGCGCAGAATGCGCTGTTCCTGCTGCATCGCGGGCTGGACATTCCCGCCATCGAGCAGGCGTCGAACAGGCTTGCCGGCGCGGAGATGATCTACGCCTTCGGCTCCGGCGGCAATTCTTCGATGATTGCCAGCGAGCTGCAGAACAGGCTTTTCCGTCTCGGGCTGCGCGTCACCGCCAGTTCCGATCACAGCATGCAGTTGATGATGGCCGCGGCCGCCAAGCCGGCGGATGTGCTGATCGGTTCGTCGCTGTCGGGCCGCAATGCCGAGCTGGTGCGGGCCTTCATGCTCGCCCGCGAGGCCAAGGTGCCGACGATTGCGTTAACGCAGAGCCACAGCCCGGTGGCGCTGGCCGCCGATATTGCCGTGCCGGTGGATTTGCCCGAGGGCAACAATATCTATCGCCCGACATCGACGCGTATCGCCTATCTCGCGGTCGTGGACATCATCGCAAGCCTCGTTGCCTATCGCATCCAGCCGCAAGCGACGGTCACGCTGCGCCGCATCAAGCAGCAGCTCGTGACCCATCGCGACGGCGACGACCGCCAGCTTCTCGGGGACTAAACAACTAGGATTTATCAGGGGCAGAAGCATGACTCGATCCGTCGCCATCGTCACCGGAGCTGCCGGCGATATCGGCCGCGCCATTGCCCGGCGTCTTGCGGATGATCACGATATCGTCCTGCTGGTCGATATCGATGCTGCGGCAGTCCAAAAGGCTGCGGAAGATCTAGGGCCGCCAGAATGCTTCGTCGCCCTGAAAACCGATGTCACCAGCGAGATCGATACGGCTGAGATGGCAAGGGCGGCTGCGGGATTGGGTATGGTCAGGACTCTCGTCAACAATGCCGGTGCGGCCCGCGCCGTCAGCCTGCACGACACGACGCCGGGTATCTGGCGCGCCGACAATGCCCTTAATCTCGAAGCCGCCTTTCTCTGTTTCCGCGCCGTTGAGGACATGCTGAAGGCGTCGAAGGGATCGGTGATCAACATCGCCTCGGTCAATGGCATGGCGGTCTTCGGCCACCCGGCCTACAGCGCCGCCAAGGCCGGGCTGCTGCATTTCACCCGGCTGGTTGCAGTCGAATACGGCAAGTTCGGCATCCGGGCCAATGCGGTCGCCCCGGGCACGGTGCGCACGCAGGCATGGGAGGCGCGTGCGTCAGCCAATCCCAATGTCTTCGAAGAGGCCCGCCGCTGGTATCCGCTGCAGCGCGTCGTCGATCCCTCAGATGTCGCCAATGCCGTCGCCTTTCTTGCCGGCCCGCTGGCCGCTGCCATCACCGGCATCTGCCTGCCGGTCGATTGCGGCCTGACGGCGGGACAGGCCGAGCTCGCCCATACATTTTCACAGTCCGATCATTATTGAACGCTTGTCGTTAAGGAGAGAATAGATATGCAGCCGGCTTCCTATCATCTCGAAAACACCTGGTCTCCCGATGGCGGACCGAACGGCCGCCTGACCTTTACCCTGGTCAATCTGTCGAATGCGCCGCTCGCCGGTTTCCGGCTCGTCTATACCTCGCTGACGCGGGTCATCGACCCCAAGGCCTGCGACAATGCCGTCTTCCTTCGCCGCAACGCCAATTTCCATGAATTTGCCCCGCCTGCCGGCCTGTCGCTTGCATCGGCCGAAAGCTGGACCTTCAGCGTCAGCGGGCTGAACCGCACCGCGAAACATTGCACCGATGGCGCCAAGTCCGCCTATCTGACACTCTCCGATGGCACCCACGTTCCGGTATCCGTTACCGACCTGCTGCTCGAAGGCCGCGTCAGCGAGCCGCCGCCGGTGCTGCTGCCGGAAGGCAAGCTCGATCTTCCTTTCGCCATTCAGCCCTGGCCGGCGGCAGTCGATGCCAAGCCGGGCGAGAGCTTTCCCGTCGCGCTCTATCCCGTCAAGGGAACCGATGGCGCCAGCCTGAAGGCCGTTGCGATGGCGCTGGCGCTCTTCCAGCGCCTGTTCCCGGCCAATCACGCGCCGTTCAGCCTCATTACCGCACCGCAGGGCAGGGCTCTGCGCTTCGTCGAGCGGTCGCCTCTCGCCAAGGAGGCCTATGAACTCACTTTTTCCCCCGACGAGATCACGCTTGCCTATGCCGCCGATGCCGGCCGCCTCTATGGCCTGACAACGCTGGCGCAGCTTCTGGACGGCGCGCGGCGCGAACCCGGCAAATTCCGCTTTCCGATCACCGGCACGATCTCCGACCAGCCGCGCTACGGCTGGCGCGGCTGCCATCTCGACGTCTCCCGGCAATTTCATCCCAAGGAGAATGTGAAGCGGCTGATCGATATTCTCGCCTGGCTGAAGCTCAACATATTCCATTGGCATTTGACCGACGACGAGGCCTGGCGGCTGGAAATCAAGGCCTATCCGCAGCTCACCTCGACCGGCGTACTGCGTGGGCCGGACGAACCTTTGCTGCCGCAGCTTGGCAATGGCGCCGAGCCGGTGGATGGCTTCTATTCGCAGGATGATGTCAGAGAGATCGTGGCGCACGCCCTGACGCTCGGCGTCGAGGTCGTGCCGGAGATCGATATTCCCGGCCACAGCACCGCCGCCCTCGTCGCCCTGCCGGATCTGGCCGACGGGCAGGAGGCGCCGGAAAGCTATCATTCCGTCCAGGGCTATCCCAACAACGCCCTCAACCCGGCCGTCGAGCCGACCTATGATTTCCTCGGCAAAGTGTTCGACGAAATGGTCGGGCTCTTCCCCTCCGAGTATATCCATATCGGCGGCGATGAGGTGGCCAATGGGTCCTGGCTCGCCTCACCTCTCGCCCGCAAGCTGATGGAGCAGGAGGGCATATCCGGCACTTTCGCGCTGCAATCCTATTTCCTGAAGCGGGTGAAGACGATGCTGACGGCGCGCGGCCGCAAGCTTGCCGGCTGGAACGAGGTCGCCCATGGCGGCGGCGTCGGCACGGACGGCACGCTGCTGATGGCCTGGGAGAAGCCGGAGGTCGGCATCGAGCTCGCCCGCGAAGGCTATGACGTGGTGATGACGCCCGGACAGGCCTATTACCTCGATATGGTGCAGGCCGAAGCTTGGCAGGAGCCGGGTGCAAGCTGGGCCGGCACGGTGCCGCCGGCACATACCTACGCCTATGAGGCGGAAGGCGAGTTCCCCGAGGAATTGAAGGATCGGATGAAGGGCGTGCAGGCCTGCATCTGGCTCGAGAATTTTCTCACCCGCGCCTATTTCAACCGCCTTGTCTTCCCCAGACTGCCGGCCATCGCCGAAGCCGCCTGGACGCCGAAGGCGGGCAAGAACTGGGAGCGGTTTGCCGCGATCGTGCGGCTCAGTCCGGCCCTATAGAAAGGATGTCCAGGGTCGTGATTGCCGCAGCCGTGATTGGCTGCATTACCGGCTACGCATGGCAATGTCACGAAACTGATAGAATAGACGCAGAATAATGGGGTTCCTTTCGACAGCGACGCCTGTCACCTGGAAGAGGAACCCCCATGAAAAAGATCATTTTCCTCGCAGCATTGACGCTGTCCGCCTCCAGCGCAATGGCAATGTCCCGCTATGACTCCCACAACATGACATGCTCGGCCCTTCACGACAAAATCGCCCGAGAGGGCGAAATTGTCCTGCGATACCCCTCGCGCAGCGTCAACAATCTGATGATGTACGATCGATACGTCTCAAACTCCGCCGCCTGCATAAACCGCGGCACCATGTCGAGCGCCTCGGTACCGACGTCCGATGATCCGAGCTGCAAGGTTCAGCGCTGTGTCTCGACGACGGGCAAGGGGCATAATCGTAGCCGGTGAGCGGGGTACGAGCCGAGCGAATAACGGTGACGTTTGAGGGCTGGCCCGTTCAGGGATTGATCCATCTGGCGTCCACCAGAACTCCCCGATGATCGTAACTGAAGATCGCTCTGCGGTTCTCGGCTTGCCGCAACTGCAACCAATCCATTGTCTCGGCCCGAAATATCAGCACCCCAAAGAAGTTTCGCCCTTCAGCGTCTCCGTTCGCCTTTCCGGTCGCCGGCATCTCGCCGAGATTGTCGCCTGGCGGCCCGCCCGAGTAGGTGCTGCGTGTCCAAGGCGAAAGACGATCCCAGGCCTCATTGGCGAGTTCGCTCCCTGGTCCATGAAGTTCCGCTGATCCCTGAAAGCGAAGCTGCAATCGTGACTGCTCATTGAAGCCGAGGATCGTGACCGCAGGTCTGGCGGATATTTCTTGCCACTTGGAGCTTCTGGTATGCGTATGGATTTCCACGAGACGTCGTGCTCTGTCCGCCCGCCGCAGCACGACCATACGGGCCTGCGGTCGGCCGGAAGCGTCCGCCGAACACAGGTTCACGTAGCGAAAGCCGGACTGCGGAGCGGCCGCCGCGACCTCAAGTTCGGCCCAAGCGGACGCATCGATCTCGGAGAGATTCACCGGGCAACCTCGTCTGACCCTTCGAGAATAGACAGTTCACGGGAATAGGCGCGCGCGGCGAACTCGAGCGAGGCCTGATACTCCGGATCATGATAGCAGGCCTTGGCGGCCTCATAGCTGTCGAAGCGCAGGATCAACTGGCGCGGGGCATGTTTTCCTTCGACGGTCTCGATTGCGCCTCGGCCGGCGATGATCTCGACACGGTAGCGCTTAGCGATCGCGGCAAACATTTCGCCGTAGGTTTTAAGCGCCTCGGCATCTTGAATTTCGCCGCCCTTGACGATCCAGTAACCTGACATTCCTGTTCTCCTCGACGCTTGAGCGCTTCAGGTCAGACAGACCGGGTGATGCCACCGTCGACCTTGAGATTCTGTCCCGTAATGTAGCCTGCACCATCAGACACGAGGAAGGAGATCACCGCGGCCACTTCGGCGCTTGTGCCGTAGCGCTTCATTGGAACGCTGTCTCGACGCTCTTCCGTCGCGGGCAGGCTATCGATCCAGCCCGGCAGCACATTGTTGATGCGGATGCCGTCAGCCGCATAGGTATCAGCGTAAATCTTGATATACGACGCCAGTCCCGCGCGGAAGACAGCCGACGTGGGGAACATAGCCGAGGGTTCGAAGGTCCAGGCGGTGGAGATATTCACGATCGCGCCCGACTTCTGCGCCTGCATGATCGGCGTTACCAGCCGAACAGGACGGATGACGTTCATCAAATAGACATCGAGGCCAGTATGCCACTGCTCGTCCGTAATCTCGGTGATAGGCGCGCGAGGACCGTGGCCTGCGCTGTTGACGAGAGCGTCGATCCGGCCCCACTTTTCCATGGATGCATCGACAAGGCGCTTGAGATCGTCGTTGGACTGGTTCGATCCGGTGACGCCGATGCCGCCCAGTTCCTTGGCGAGCGCCTCGCCCTTGCCGGATGACGATAGGATCGCGACCTTGTAGCCGTCGGCCGCCAGGCGCTTCGCCGCCTCGGCACCCATGCCACTGCCGCCTGCCGTGATAATTGCCACCTTTTCTACTGCCATAGCCGCCATCCTTGTTCGATTTCATCCCGGTTGCCGGGCTCTAGTCATTCGAATACCATGCGTCTTATGCGAGAGCGAACCAGTTTTCCTCAAATTTCTCAGTAGAAAAACTATCGAATGTTCATGCCCATCGGAAATCTTCCGTCCCTCAACGCCCTCAAGGCCTTCGAAGTAGCAGCCCGCCACCTCAACTTCCGGCTCGCGGCGGAGGAACTCGGCGTGACGCAAGGAGCTGTTGCCCAGCATGTACGAGGACTTGAAGCGGAACTCGGGGTGGCATTGTTCGAGCGGCTGCCAAAATCATTGGCCCTGACGGGTGAAGGACGAACCTACGTTGCCGACGTTCGGCGCGCGTTCGAACTGCTCTCCGCAGCGACGGCGAATCTGAAGCCGCAACCGGTCAAACTGACCGTCAGCACGACGCCAACCTTCGCCTCGAAATGGCTGATCCCGCGCCTGCCAGACTTTACGGCGAAGCATCCGAGCCTCGACCTGCACATCCTAGCCACAGATCGTATCTCCAGCTTCCAGACAGACGGCGTTGATCTGGCGATCCGCTACGGGGCGCCTCCCTTTGGTCCCGGTCTTGCCGCCGAGTTGTTGTTCGAGCAGGAAATCATTCCGGTCTGCAATCCGGGCCTTGTTCCCGAAGGCAGTGAACCGCAGAATGCAGGAGAACTTACGCGCTATACCCTTCTTCACGACGCCCATAATTTCTGGCCGGAGTATATCGATAGGTTTCTCGGCGGAGGCGATCCGGTACTGTTTCGAGGCATCAGCTTTTCGCAGACCTCGCACGCGATCGAAGCTGCCATCGCAGGGCAGGGCATCGCCATGGCGACCCGCGCTTTCGTATCGACGGACATCGAAGCGGGCAGGCTCAGGCAGATCATCAACGGCGTGCTTCGCGCGCGAGCTGGCTTCTATCTGGTGAAACCGCGATATCGGAAGTCGGAAGCAGTCGACAAGCTTCGGGACTGGCTATGGTCCCAGGTGCAGGATTGAGATCCGGGATGAGGAGAGCCCTTCGAAGCCCTCGCGGTAAACCTCAAGCGCAGAGCTACGAGCCTGCGTCAAAGGTGCTAACCGCATAATTTATCAGGAAAATAGAACTTTGATCTTGGCAGTGATCAAAAGGAAATGGTGCCCAGAAGAGGACTCGAACCTCCACGCCTCGCGGCACAGGTACCTGAAACCTGCGCGTCTACCAATTCCGCCATCTGGGCGACGGACACGCATGTAAGGGGGTGGCTCTTCGGTGTCAACAGGGTTTTTGAAGTTTTCGTGGCAATCTGAAAAAAAGCGGTTGAAGCCCGGGTTAACCCCGGGCTGCCGCCCAGGCGCGGATGAGGCCAAGTCCCTGTTCCAGCAAGGCCTTTGCTTCGTTTTCATTGGCTGCTTCGACATAGCAGCGCATTTCCGGC
Source organism: Rhizobium sp. BR 362 (assembly GCF_036528765.1). Lineage (NCBI taxonomy): Bacteria > Pseudomonadati > Pseudomonadota > Alphaproteobacteria > Hyphomicrobiales > Rhizobiaceae > Rhizobium > Rhizobium sp. BR 362. Next base: position 140,799 of record NZ_JARWGH010000004.1, read on the forward strand.
GCATTGCCGGAGGGGCGGAAATGGATGATCCGGCCATCGGTCAGCGTCACCCGCAGCCCGTCGATGTCGCTTTTTGATGCCACGCCGGCGACGGGCGCCAGGAAAGCGGCGAGATTGGCGTCGGAGGCGCGCAGATGGGCCATAAGCGCCGCGCTGGTTTCGACCGGGAAGTTCTCCAGCCGGTCGGCGGCGGCAAAGGGCAGGCGGTAGCTGGCGGCAACGACTGACAGCGGCTGTTTTGCGCGCGCGGCGGCGTAAAGAGTCGCGAGGATGGGCAGGAAGCTGTCGCGCGTCGGCAGGGCGCGCACCGGCTGGCCTTCGATGATGAAGCGGCTTGCCGTCAGCGTGCCGCCATTGGCCTCGAATCCCATGACATTGGCCTTGCCGGCCACCAAGGCCTCATCCATGCCGGCTATGACATAGGGCGAGCCGACGCGGGTGCGGGTGACGGCGTAGGAGCCGGCGGCCTCGATGCCGGAATTGGAGGTGACCGGCGTCACCACGACTTCCGCGCCCAGGAAATTCGCGGCGATGAGACCGAGCAGATCGCCGCGCAGCGGCTCGCCGCTCTCATCGGAGATCAGCGGCCGGTCGCCGTCGCCATCGGCGGAGACGATCGCATCCAGCCCATTTTCCGGCGCCCAGCCCTTCAGTAGGCGGATGGTTTCGGCGGAGACCGCTTCGGTGTCGACGGGAATGAAGCTTTCGGAGCGGCCGAGCGGTACGACGCGCGCACCGTAATGCGCGAGCACCAGGCCGAGCAGATCGCGTGCAACCGTGCTGTGCTGATAGACGCCGATGGTGAGGCCGGCGAGACTGCCGGCGGGCAGTAGGGTGGTATTACGCTCGAAGAACAGCGCCTCGGTCTCCGCGGCCCGGTTTTCGCCGACGCTCGGCGTTTCATCCAGATCGGCATCGCCGATGTCAGCGGCTTCCGCGCTGATCGCCACTTCGTCCTGCTTGTCGATCTCGCCGTCGGGGCGATAGAATTTGATGCCGTTGCGGTCGGCCGGAATATGCGAGCCGGTGATCATCAGCGAAGCGGCCTTCAGTTCCAGCCCGTAAAGCGCCAGCGCCGGGGTCGGCACCGTGCCGCAATCGACCGGCGTCAGGCCGGCGCGTTTTAGCGCGCCGATGCAGGTGGCCGAGATCGCCGGACTGGACTCGCGAAAATCGCGGCCGACCAGAATGAGATCGCCGGGCTGTGCATGGCCGCTCTTCAACAGATGGCGGGCATAGGCCGTGGCGTAGAGGGCAGACGCGCGTCCCATGAGATCGACGGACAAGCCGCGAAGGCCACTGGTTCCAAATTTCAAGCTGCTCACGTGCAATCTCCTCGGAAAGGTCGCGCCTCTTATGGAACAAGCGAGGAAAAGGATCAACCGATCGATCGTGGCCGATATCTGCCATCGCCACCCTGGTTTTGCCTCAGGTGAAGGCCCAGATATAATTCGAGCCGTCGCGAAAGCGGTGTTGGGGTCGCTGCGATCGGCAACAGGAGTCCGCCATGACTGTTTTCGGCAAGATCGCATTTGGCTGTACCGTCAGCCTCGTTTTGCTGTCGCCGCCAGATCTCGCCAATGCGGCCTCGAACAGCGCGAAGATGGGCCTTCCTCCCCCCAGGATGGGGCCTACTGTTTGCGACAGTCGCGGCTGCTTCGGCTTCGGCTCGCAGCAATGGTATCGCCCGCCCGGCTATCCCCTTCCCTATACGCCGCCAAGCCTCGACAAAAGGAATCGCTTCAATAATCCGCGGGTCTATATCCAGCCGCGCAATATTGTCCCGCCGAGAACCAACTACCCTGCGCCGGTCAACGATCGCACCCGCCATCAGATGTGGTGCTCCGAACGTTATCGGACCTACAATCCCGGCACCAATCTCTACACGACGCTTCACCACGGCTTGCAGACCTGCCGTTCCCCTTATGATTGAAAGGGAGGGCTTCTGGCGCCGGTTCCAGCCCAGAGCACATCCATTCGCCTTGTCTATATGAGCAAACAAAAATAAATCGCTTGCTTTTCTCGCAACTTGGGCAGTCCCTAAAGTTTCGCCGCTTCCACAGGGTCGCGGGCGAAGCAAGGAGCCCAAAATGGCAAAGGGTCAATTGAGAAGTAATCGCGAAGCGCGAAAACCAAAGAAGGGCAAGATCGTCGCTGTAAAGCAGCAGCCGGGTTCTATCGTCAGGCAAGCTACCAGCACGGTCAGCCTTGGCAGGAAAGATAAATGACGGAGCGAAGGCGCGCCGGCGGGCCGCGCCTTCTCGATATGTCAGCCGGTGCAATGTCGGCCGGCGCGCCAGCGAGGTGCGCCGGGGAGTGCTGCAGTCAGCTCTCCAATGATCCGCGGTCGGTATGGCCAAGATCGCGGTCGGGATCGATGACGTCGCGCACCCGCTGCTTCAGCTCCTTCGGGCCGGGAAAACCGCCATCGCGCTTGCGCTCCCACAGCAGTTCGCCGTCGATCCGGATTTCAAAGTTGCCGCCAGTGCCGGGGATCAGCGCGACTTCGCCCACGCTGTCGCTGAAGGTCTGCAGCAGTTCCTGCGCCATCCAGCCGGCGCGCAGCAGCCAGTTGCATTGCGTGCAATAAAGAATGGTGATGCGCGGCTTGTCGGTCATCGTCGGGTTCCTTGTTGTTTGCTGACATTTAGGCTCAACTTTAATCGGCCGCAAGCCGGGCTCTTGCGCCGTCGATCCGCTCATGCTCATCTTTGCCCGAACTATTTTGGGGAACATGAGAATGCGGGTCGCAGTCGTCGAAAACATGAAAAACACGCCGCTCGGCGCGCTTGGCATCGCGCTGGAAGAAGCGGGAGCGGAAATCGAATGGTTCCGCGCATGGGAGGGCGAGCGACTTCCGAGGGAGGCCAGCGCGCATGATGCGCTCGTCGTGCTCGGCGGCGAGCAGAATGCCCGCGACGACGAGACCCACCCCTATCTGCCGGAGCTGGCAAGGCTCATGCGCCGGTTCGAAGAGGCCGACAAGGCGGTGCTCGGCATCTGCCTCGGCAGCCAGCTTCTCGCCCGCGCCTACGAGGCCGAAAACCTCATCGGCATAGCCCATGAATTTGGCTGGAAAACGGTCGGCGTTACCGAGGAAGGCCGGGCCGATCCGCTGCTGTCCGACCTCGGCGACGACTTCACGATCTTCCAATGGCATTCCGACACGTTTTCGCTGCCGATCGGCGCCGTGCACCTCGCCGCCAATGCGGTCACCAGGAACCAGGCCTTCCGCATCGGCCGCGCCGCCTATGGCACGCAATTCCATTTCGAGGCCAATACCGCTGTCGTCGAAGGCTGGCGGACGGACTTTACGGCATCGATCGAGCGCAACGAACCCGGCTGGCTGGAGCGCTATGCCGAAATCGCTGCGCTGCATGCGGCGGCGGCAGATGTCGCAGGGCTGGCGATCGCACGCGGCTGGGTGGGCACGATTGGTGCGGCGGCGGCAAAGAAATCACTCCAAGAGCCGCAACAAAGCATCCCGCGTCTCCAAGAGCTGGTTGACCAAGGGTTGGAACGTGGTGCCAGTGAGCGTGATCTTGGGGAAGTCCTCGCCGAGGCGCGGTGACGGCCACGTGTCCAGTCGCAATGAAATTGCGCAGCGGGGTCGACTCGACGGCCACTCATCCGGCGCTAATTAACCGTCAGCGACCGGAGGAGGCGAGATCATGACCCAGCCAGAATTACCCTGGGAAGGCGGATGCCGTTGTGGGGAGGTGCGATTGAAGATCAGCGCCAAACCGCTATTGACCATGGCCTGCCATTGCACCGGCTGCCAACGCATGTCCTCTAGCGCCTATTCGCTGAGCGTCGCGATCCCGAGCGAGGGTTTCGAAGTCACGCAAGGCGAACCGGTTATCGGCGGGATGCACGATGAAAACCTAAAGCACTATTTCTGTCCGTACTGCATGAGCTGGATGTTCACCCGCCTGGAAGGGTTCGACTGGTTCGTGAACCTGCGCCCCACCATGCTTGACGACCCCAGTTGGTTCACGCCCTTTGTCGAGACCTGGACGAGAGAAAAATTGCCCTGGGTGACGACCCCAGCGGTTCACAGCTATGCCGCGCTGCCAGAGATGAATGAGTATGAGGGGCTGATCAAGGAGTATGGGGAGCAGGCATAAATTTGGCTGCGAAACCGTATCGTCAGAATTGCCGATATTGTCCGAACGGCAGGCCATGTTTTTCAACATAGGCATTGGCTTGTTCGATGGCCTCAGCATTTTCCCGAAGCCATGAGCGCTCGCGCTCAGTTTTGATGGCACGCGCTGTGCCGTCTTCGGCCGCACGCGAAATATTGATTTTCAGTTCAAAGGTATCGGCAGCAACGCTCTCGTCCAGAGACGGGTCTTCGGCTTTTTCCGTCACTTGGGGCATGAGGCATCTCTCGGGGTAATGCGCAAACTTTACGCGCATGATCCGCCACTGAGAAGCCCTCACTCATCCCCCATCTTCAGCGCAGCGATAAACGCTTCCTGCGGGATTTCGACTTTGCCGAACTGCCGCATGCGCTTCTTGCCTTCCTTCTGCTTGTCGAGCAGCTTGCGCTTGCGGGTGGCGTCGCCGCCGTAGCACTTGGCGGTCACGTCCTTGCGCAGCGCCTTTACCGTCTCGCGCGCGATGATGCGTCCGCCGATGGCGGCCTGGATCGGGATCTGGAACATGTGCTGCGGGATCAGGTCCTTCAGCTTTTCGCACATGACGCGGCCGCGCTTTTCGGCGGCGGAGCGGTGGACGAGCATCGAGAGCGCATCAACAGGCTCGGCATTGACGAGGATCGACATCTTGACGAGATCGCTCTCGCGATAGTCGGTCAGGCTGTAGTCGAAGGAAGCATAGCCTTTGGAGATCGACTTCAGGCGATCGTAGAAGTCGAAGACGACTTCGTTGAGCGGCAGGTCGTAGGTGATCATGGCGCGGTTGCCGACATAGGTCAGCTCGGTCTGGATGCCGCGGCGGTCCTGGCAAAGCTTCAGGATCGAGCCGAGATAGTCGTCAGGCGTCAGAATCGTCGCCTTGATCCACGGTTCGCGGAATTCGGAAATCTTGACCACGTCCGGCATGTCTGCCGGATTGTGCAGCTCGATCTCGGTGCCGTCGGTCATGGTGAGCTGATAGACGACCGAAGGGGCTGTCGCGATCAGGTCGAGATTGAATTCGCGCTCGAGCCGCTCCTGGATGATTTCCAGATGCAGGAGGCCGAGGAAGCCGCAGCGGAAGCCGAAGCCGAGAGCGGCCGAGGATTCCATTTCGAAGGAGAAGCTCGCGTCGTTGAGGCGCAGCTTGCCCATGGCCGAGCGCAGATCCTCGAAATCGGCGGCATCGACGGGGAAGAGGCCGCAGAACACCACAGGCTGCGCCGGCTTGAAGCCCGGCAGCGGCTCGGCGGTCGGCCGCTTGTCCTCGGTGATGGTATCGCCGACGCGCGTGTCGGCCACTTCCTTGATCGAAGCGGTGATAAAGCCGATCTCGCCGGGGCCGAGACTGTCGACCGCGACCATCTTCGGCGTCAAAACGCCGACGCGCTCGATCTGATACTTCGCATCCGTGCCCATCATGCGGATCGTCTGGCCCTTGGTCAGCGTGCCGTCGATGATGCGCACGAGAACCATGACGCCGAGATAGGTGTCGTACCAGCTATCGACCAGCAGCGCCTTCAGCGGTGCCTTTTCGCCGCCCGCGCTCTTCGGCGCCGGCAGCTTGTGCACGATGGCTTCGAGAACGTCGGGAACGCCGAGGCCTGTCTTGGCCGAGATCAGCACGGCGTCGGAAGCATCGATGCCGATCACTTCCTCGATCTGTTCCTTGATGCGGTCGGGTTCTGCCGCCGGCAGGTCGATCTTGTTGAGGACGGTGACGAGCTCGTGATTGTTGTCGATTGCCTGATAGACGTTGGCGAGCGTCTGCGCCTCGACGCCCTGCGATGCGTCGACCACCAGCAGCGAGCCTTCGCAGGCCGACAGCGAGCGGGAGACTTCATAGGCGAAGTCGACGTGGCCGGGCGTGTCGATCAGGTTGAGAATATAGGTCTCGCCATTGTTCGCCTTGTAGTGCAGGCGCACGGTCTGGGCCTTGATGGTGATGCCGCGCTCGCGCTCGATCTCCATATTGTCCAGCACCTGCTCCGACATCTCGCGCTCGGCAAGGCCGCCCGTCGTCTGGATCAGGCGGTCGGCCAGTGTCGATTTGCCGTGGTCGATATGGGCCACGATCGAGAAGTTGCGGATATGCGATAGCGGAGTGGTGGAATTGGTGCTCATGCGCGCCATATAGCAGCGCCGCCCCGCGCCGCAAAGCGGAAAAGCAGGGTTTTATTAGGGATATCCGCATGCTTCAGGGCTCATGACGCTGCTGCCCCAATTAGCGGCGCTACCCGGCTTGATTCCATCATTCGATCGTGTATTTCTCCTATAGTGGAATTTTGGGGAAGATGATGGATCTTGATCTCGAAAGCGCTATTGGCGCGCGCATCAGGCAGTTGCGGATCGCCCGCGGCCTGACGCTCGACGAGTTGGCGAGCGCCTCGGCCGTCAGCCGTGCGATGATCTCGCGCATCGAGCGGGCCGAGGCGAGTCCGACGGCTTCGTTGCTTGCGCGGCTCTGCGCCGCGCTCGGACTGTCGCTCTCCGCCTTCTTCGCGGAGGAAGAAAAGGACGTATCGCCGCTCGCCCGCCGCAATGATCAGCCGGTCTGGCGCGATCCGGAAACCGGCTATGTCCGCCGGGCGGTCTCGCCGGCCGGCACGCAGTCGCCCGTCGATCTTGTCGAGGTCAGCTTTCCTGCCGGCGCACGCGTCAGTTTTCCGCCCAATACCGCCAGCCGCGGCATGAGCCAGCATGTCTGGCTGTTCGAAGGCGAAATGGAAATGACGGTCGGCGAGACCGTGCATCACCTGATGCCCGGCGACTGCCTGTTCATGGGCATCGGCGACGGCCACGTGTTTTACAATCCGGGCGACAAACCGGCGCGCTATTGCGTCGTTCTCGATCGGCCCCGGTCATAGTCGAAGGATATTTTCATGCCCGATATTCGTCTTCTTTCCTCATCCGAAGCCCGCGCCATCTGTGCCGATCTCTGCGAGGTGCTTGCCGATTGCGTCAATGGCGGCGCTTCCGTCGGTTTCATGCAGCCCTATGGACCTGGTGACGCCGCCCCCTATTGGCAGGGCGTCGCCGACAGCGTCGAGACCGGCGCGACTTTGTTGCTGGTAGCCGCCATCGAAGGCAAAATCGTCGGCACCGTCCAGGTCGGCGCCGCGCAGATGCCGAATCAGCCGCATCGCGGCGACCTGAAGAAATTGCTGGTGCATCGCCGCGCCCGTGGCAGGGGCCTTGCCCGGCTGCTGATGGAAGCCGCCGAGCGTGAGGCGGTAAGGTTTGGCAAGACCTTGCTGGTCCTCGACACCGCGACCGGTAGCGACGCCGAAGCGATCTATCCGCGTCTCGGCTGGCAGCGCGTCGGCGTCATCCCCGACTATGCCATGTGGCCGGAGGGCGGGCTCTGCGACACGACGCTCTTCTATAAGCGAATTGCTGCTTGAGCGTGATCGGCACAATCATTGCAAAAATGCGGCAAGGGCGTCTTCCAGCCTGGAACCCGGCGCCCAATGCATCGCCTTCCAGCCGAATTGCCGCGCGGCCTCTATGTTGGCGGGATAGTCATCGATGAAGGCGATTTCATTGGGCGCGATGCCGACGCGCTCGGTCGCCAGCCGGAAGAATTCCGGCGCGGGCTTCTGATAGCCCAGCAAGGCGGAATAGAAGATGCCGTCGAAATAGGCGGATAGTTCGAGCTTTTCCATAAGATAGGCGGCGCGGTGATGCTCCTGGTTGGTTGCCAGATACATCGGGATGCCTTTTGCCCTGAGCGCGGCGAGATCGGCGAGCAGGGTCCGGTTCAGGCCGGAATCGTTCGCGAACCAATAGTCGATCAGCGTTGCGGCGCTGAGCCCCGGTGCAATCCGCTTCAGAACGCTGGCAAGCCGGGGTTCGAGATCGTCGCGGCCGGTAACGACATCGTTCCAATGGGTTTTGAAGAATTCTTCCTGAAGCAGATCGAGCCGCAGCCCGAGATCACGCTCCAGATAGGTGAAAAGCGGGAGGCCATCGCCAGGCCGGCCATGCACCAGCACGCCGTCGACATCCACCATCAGAACTTTCATGCGGTGCGAATCTCCCAGTTCACTGAAAGGCCTGCGGAAGGTGGCGTTGTTTCTCCCGGCGATCAAGAGCCTAAACAGCTCTTTTTTCCGGTCTTCAACCCGTGTAAGCCTCTGCATTCGCGAAGAAACTTAGCCGGCGACAGGAGGCTGCCACGCGCGTCATCTATTCGGAAGATCACAAGCTGAGGGACGCCAAAACCGAACTGCATGACGGCCAGCTCGTCACGCCCTTCGAAGCGCCGTTTCGCGCCGAATGGATCCTCGCCGCCGTTAAGGAGGCCGGTTTTATTGATGTTGTTCCGCCAGAAGCGCATGGATTGGAAACGGCGCGCAAGGTGCACGACCCGGCCTATCTCGATTTCCTTGGGTTCGTCTGGGAGCGCTGGATCGCAGCCGGCTACAAAGGTGAGGCGATCGCAAATTCCTTTCCCGTCCGACGCACTAGCCAGCGCGTGCCGGAAAACATCGTCGGCATGATCGGCCATTATGCCAATGCTGCCGATACCTCGATTACCAAGGGTTCCTATGAAGCGGCAGTCGCATCGATGCGCTGCGCGTTGACGGGTGCCGATTGGCTCCATGCCGGCAATCGCTTTGCCTTCGCGCTCTGCCGTCCGCCCGGCCATCATGCCGGCTTCGATCTCTTCGGCGGCTATTGCTTCATCAACAATGCCGCCGTCGCCGCGCAGCGGCTGCGCGATCATGGCGCGAAGAAAGTGGCCGTGCTCGACGTCGATTTCCATCATGGCAACGGCACGCAGGATATCTTCTATCGCCGCGGCGATGTCTTGACCGCCTCGCTGCACGGCGATCCCATCCATGCCTTCCCCTATTTCCTCGGACATGCCGACGAGGAGGGGGAAGGCGAGGGGTTGGGGATGAACCGCAACTATCCGCTGCCGCGTGGCACGCCGTGGGAACAATGGTCGGCAGCACTTGCCGATGCTCTCCGCCGCATCAAGGATTTCGGTGCCGAGGCGATCGTGCTTTCGCTTGGCGTCGATACGTTCGAGCGCGATCCGATCTCCTTCTTCAAGCTGACCTCGGAGGATTTCATCCGCATGGGCAAGCTTGTAGGCGGAGCCGGCCTGCCGGTTCTGACCTGCATGGAAGGCGGTTACGGCGTGCCCGAGATCGGTCTGAACGTCGCCAATGTGCTGACGGGCCTGGAAGCCTGAGAAGATCTTGCATCAAAGTGCCTGATCGCAGGATGAAAAGTTTGAATTTGCCAGCGCGAAGCCAGACCTCTAAAAAACCCGCCTAACGGGAGAGGTCATGAACCAGCAGCTTATCGAGAGTGGTACGGATGGCGGCGCGGCGCTGATGCCGCATCCGGACGTTGCGCCATCCTCCAGCGGCATCGCCGCCGGAGTGCTCATGTGCGTGATGTCCATGTGCTGCATCCAATTCGGCTCGGCCTTGTCGTCACCCATCATCAACGCCTACGGGCCGGTCGGCGCCACATGGCTGCGGCTCGTCTTCGCATCCGCCGCACTGGCGATCATCGTCCGGCCGAAGATCACGAGCTACAGCCGTTCGCAATGGATTAGCGTGCTGGCACTTGGCTCCGTATCGGCGTTGATGACGGCTTCCTTCTTTTCGGCGATCGCGCATATTCCGTTGGGTCTTGCCGTCGCCATCGATTTTCTGGGGCCTCTGCTTGTCGCCACCCTCGGCTTCGGACTGAGCCGGCAGCTTCTCTGGCCCGTCTTTGCCGGAGTCGGCGTTCTGCTATTGGCCTATGACGGCGAGGAATGGGTGGGCAATCTGCCGGGCATCCTCTTTGCCTGCGGCGCGGGGGTGGGCTGGGCCTGCTACATTCTGTTGACGAAGAAGGTCGGCAATGCCTTCAAGGGTCTCGAAGGGCTTTCCATGTCGCTACTGGTCGCGGCGGTCGTTTCGACACCTTTCGGCTTCGCCTCCGCCGCCCCGCATCTGACCGCTTACGGCCTCCTCGAATTAGCCGGCTTGGCGCTGCTCGTTCCGCTCCTTCCCTACGTGCTGGAAATGGTGGCGCTGCGGCGCATGCCGACCTCGTCCTTCGGCATCCTCATGAGCCTGGAGCCCGCCATCGCTGCCGTTGCTGGCTTCGTCATCCTATCGCAGCCGATGACGCCGTCACAGATGTTCGGCACGGCGCTCGTCGTTGCCGCCAGTATTGGGGCAACGATTTTCGCTACAAAAAGCTGAGGCAAAAGCGCAGCACGATTTCCTGGATCCGCTTTTTACAGCTTAAACTTACGCACCCCCTATCGCTCCTACTCCCACGGTTGTATAGTTCTTCGGGGAAAGCGTCGTGGGGTTTTGAGCTCGTTATCAAGGGAGGATACCTTGCCTAGATCATCGTTGTTTTTGTCAGTAGCGCTGGCTGTCGGCCTGTCCGTCACATCAATATCCGTGCCGACCGAAGCGAGCGCACAAACCCACGTCTCCATCAGCGTTGGTACCAATCTCAACAGAGGCAGAGGGATTAGCTGTAGTCAGGGCGAGAGGCTGCTCCGTAACCGCGGTTTTAGGGACGTCAGGCGGATCGATTGCCGTGGTCGTTTCTTCGCCTATCGTGCCTGGAGGGGCAACAACCGGTTCGAGGTTACCGTACGGCAGCGCGATGGCCGCGTTGTCGATGTGCGCCGCATCAGTAGAAGGCGCTAAAGCAATTCCAGAAAAAGTGCGCAGCGGTTTTCCGTCCGGAATTGCGTGAAAACAAAGAGATAGAGCAGTTCAGCGATTCCGTGAAGCGATGAACTGCTCTAGTGCCAAGAAGGTGAGACCCGCGATCTATACGCGCTTGTGCGGTTTCGGTGCAAATTTGCCGTGAACGCCCCACCAGGATCGGGAATTTGCCACCGAACTCCACACTCTTGCGCGGCGTGCCTTAGACAGTTTTCTTCGCGGGATCGTCGAGCGCCGGATTATAGAAGAGCGATAGCGTCAGGCTCTTGGCTATGCGTTCGGCTGTGGCCATGAACCAGGCCTTGGCTTCATCCGAGGGTGCTATGTCGGCAAGTGTTTCGGAAAAAAGCGCCAGCCATTCCGGAAAGAGATCGGGCGCGATGCCCGCAACGCCGAGATGCGCCTGCACCGGCTTGCCGCCATAGGCGCCGTTCTTGAAAGCGACCGACGACCAGAAGCGTTTCATCTTCTCCATATGGTCCGGCCAGCGGCCGGCAAGACGCCCGTTAAAAACCGGGCCGAGCCTCGGATGCGCCTGAATGCGTCCATAGAATGTGTCGACCAGCTTGTCGATGAAGGCGGCATCGATGCCCATGCCAACCATCTCGGCTTCAGCCTTCTCACGTATCCCGGCCATGTGAGCGGCGCGGCCCTGTATGTCAATGTTCATGTGATGCTCCTGCCGCCGCGCGCAGCATCTTCTGCAAGAGCGGGCGTTTGTCGCCCCTATGTATGCCTTTTCGCGACGTAACCAAGCCGTCATGCCGCCATTGCGGCAATCTGTCAAAGCCGCGTCGATTGGCTTGGCACATAACCGCACCCATCAAAGGCGTGGGTGTCTCCGCGACCAATTGCGCGACCGCCGTGGAAATAGCGGCCGCCCTCAATAAACCCAGGCCGGAGACTTGCGGCTAATGCCGCCCTCGCGCCAGAGCCAATGTTGCTGCCTGACCCTGATCGCCGCTGGTGACAGGCGCCGCCGGTCATAAGGCTGCATTGCAATGACCTTTTGCTGGATATGATCCATCAGCGCCTTGCGGTCGCGGATGGCTGCAAGTTCGCCATAAGGCATGAGCCGACCCACGCTTGCGGAAATTGATTGCTTTGACAGGCGGTGAAATTCGTTGAATAGAAGCGCTATACGCACCGTTGGCGACACGCGGCTCACCATCTGGAAAAGCAGGCTGTTCTGCCCCTCGATGAAAATGGGCAGAACATTGGCCCTGCTCATCTGGATAAGTTTTGGCAGGAACATCTTCCACGGCAGTTCCTCGATCGGCCCGAAACCGCGTGGCGCAGTCGCCACGCCGCCGGATGGGAAGATGCCGATCGTGACGCCATCACGCAGCAGCTTGATCGCCTCGTTGCGGGTGGAAATATTGATCTCCATCGCTTCGGGCGTCTCGTCGAAGGAGATCGGCAAGATATAGGGCCGGAATTCCGGCACCTTCATCATGCGTTCGTTGACGATCACCCGGTAAGGTCGGCCGAAATGTTCGGCAATGGCGCCCAGTGCCATGCCGTCGGCTACACCGAATGGGTGGTTTGCCACCATAAGGATCGGACCCTCGGGGATTTCCTGCAGCGGCCACTCGCCGCTCATGCGGAGGTCAATTCCACACATTTCCAGTAGGCGACCGAACGGATGTTGAGAAACACCGTGAACATCGACACGCCAACGCTCATAGACTTTCTCTACTGCGTGGCGGCCAAGTGCACTCTCTATGCCTCGGATGGCCATGCGTTTGAGGACATGATCCTCGTTGCTGGCATAGGAAAGAACGCTCACGATTTCATCCTTTTGAAATAGCGCGCGCAAGGATAGCGCGGTGCGGCGATATAGCAGGTCGGAAGCGTGGCTTTGCCCGCTGATGTCGGTTTGTAATTCATGCCTTTCCTCTAACGGCCTTTGCCGTTCAACCCTGCTTTCATGGTGAGAGATCAATCACTTACGTCGCGCAAGATACGTAGACGCGAATGAAGGGCAATCGCTGGAGCGCATATTTGTGAGGCCGGGAATGAAATTGATACGCTCAGAAAATCTCGCTGAGACGACCGGCAAATACTTTAGGAAAACATCGCAAAACAGAAGGCTGGAGACGCGCGTATCCATTCCAAAAAGACGGAATTCGGCGCTTCGTCACGCGACGTCCATGCCCATTGTGTAGGGTCCCGCTCGCTGTCCACCAGGACGCCCGCCATGCCGCCAGACCGATCGCCGCCGCCCGACATGATCCCTGAACATTATCCGGGCTCTTGCCCTTGACCCGCGTGATTGTCCACTCTAGCTTAGAATAATTCTAAAAATGGAGATTCTAAATGTTGCTCGGGTTTTTCCGCTCGCCCAAACGTTCCTTTGCCTCTTTGACCGAACAGGAAATTCTCGCCATTGCTATCGCCTCGGAAGAGGACGATGCGCGCATCTATCTCGCCTATGCCGATATTCTGAGAGCCAATTATCCCGATTCCGCCAAGGTCTTCGAGGACATGGCCGAAGTCGAAGACTTGCATCGCAGGACGCTGATCGACATGCACCGCAAGCGTTTCGGCGAGCGCATCCCGCTGATCCGGCGCGAACATGTCAGCGGTTTTTATGAACGCAAGCCGGATTGGCTGCGCAAGAACCTGTCGCTGGAAGCTATCCGTGCTGAAGCCGAGGGCATGGAGCAGCAGGCCTATAATTTTTATGTCGAAGCGGGCAAGCGGGTTTCCGATGCCTCGACGCGGCAGCTTCTCGGCGATCTGGCATTGGCGGAACAAGGGCATGAAGACATCGCCCGCATGCTTGGCGACAAGCACACGCCGCAATCCGTGAAGGAAGAAGAGGACGCCAATGCCCGCCGCAAATTCGTGCTGACCTATGTGCAGCCGGGTCTTGCCGGCCTGATGGACGGCTCCGTTTCGACGCTTGCGCCGATCTTCGCAGCCGCTTTTGCGACTCAGCAGACATGGCAGACCTTCCTCGTCGGCCTATCGGCTTCCGTCGGCGCCGGCATTTCCATGGGCTTCACGGAAGCTGCCCATGATGACGGCAAGATTTCCGGCCGCGGCTCGCCGATCAAGCGCGGTCTTGCCTGCGGTGTCATGACGGCGCTCGGCGGATTGGGTCACGCGCTCCCCTATCTCATTCCCGATTTCTGGACGGCCACCATCACCGCCGCCATCGTGGTCTTCTTCGAGCTTTGGGCAATCGCCTTCATTCAGAACAAATATATGGAGACACCGTTTCTCCGCGCCGCCTTCCAGGTCGTCGTCGGCGGCTCGCTGGTGCTTGCCGCGGGCATATTGATCGGAAATGGGTGAGATGCGCTAGGCGAAGCCGACGAAACGATCCAGTGAATCGTTTCGAGCATTGAACGCCCTGAGCCCAAGCGAAGGGCTGGCAGGTGCGGCATAGGCGGTGTCCTATCCCCGTCTTCAGGACGAGGATGGCCCATCATCACGAAATGTTAAAATTCGGAACGCTCCTGGATGCGACTGGTTACCACTGCGAGGCCGCTCTTGGCCTCGTCTGCAAACCTAAGGAGATAATCCAATGGCAAACCAAGGTGGAACCCACGAACAGCACGTTAAGGCCGGCCAGCAGAGCCACAAGAACACGGATGACAAGACTCGCGATGCGTCGTCTTCCGGCTCGCGCCAGGAGCACTCGGGCGGTACGCGCGGCGGCACCCATGAGCAGCACGTCAAGGCTGGTCAGCAGAGCCATAAAAACCACTAACGAGTGGTACGATCGATTTGTCCATGCCTAAACGGCAAGGACCGTTCTTAGAATTTTCGGATAGAAAAAGGCCGGCAAACCTGCCGGCCTTTTATATGGATCTGGTCGTGGGTGTTTACTTGACTGCGCCGACGAGGACGTCGTTGCCGTTTTCGATGGTGACCCAGCGGCCGGCATTATAGCTCGCTTGACGCTTCAGGTAGGAATAGGGGGTCTTGTACCAGACCTTCACCTCGTCATCGAGATTGTCGAGAATGTAATCACCCTGCTCGGTGCGCAAGGTCAGCACGGCATGGCCTTCGCCATCCGGTTTGCGCACGACCGTCATCAGAAGGTTGGCGGCGGAAATTCCCTTCTGCATCAGGAGTTTGCGCTTCAGGAGCGCGAAATCCTCGCAATCGCCGGCCGTCTTCGGATATTCCCAATATTCTTCCTGGCCGTACACTTCCATGTCGGTGGCCGGCGTGATGGTCTTGTTGACGCGCAGGTTGATCTGGGTGACCAGCGCCCAGGTGGCGGCGTTCATATCGACCGGACCGGTATTGCGCGTTGCGCCACATTCGTCGCTATGGCGTTCGCAAAACTCATAGTGCCCGATCGGTTGCGATGTGACGCCGCCGATGGTCATCGATGCGGTGTTCTGGGGGGCCGGCATGGCCGACGACGACATCGCAACTATAGCTGCGAAGGCAACGAATACGCCCTTTATACGCACGCCCACTTTCCTTGTATCGTCCCTGCATTTGTTAACAAATTGTTAATGTAAGGGGGCGCGCCAAGTCAATCGTTACTTAAGTGTTAACAGGGGAACCAGCCTTTATGGTTAATTTCAGCACAATTAAAAGGCTAGCTGCCATAATTTAATGCCTCTTATGATTACCGGAATGCATGTGAAACCTGCCGTGCAGAAGAGCCTTCCGCGAGCTTTATCGGCAGCTATCTATATGTTTTTATGGATTATTATGGAGCGCCAGCGTCTCTGCTGCGGTCATTATGCGCTCGATATCCTGCGGTCGGGACAGCCGGTGATCGCCGTCGCGCACAAGTGTTAACACGACATCGTCGGCCGGCAAATGTTCGACTAATTTTAACGAATGTGCAAACGGTACATCCTCGTCCTGCATGCCCTGCAGGATATGAACCGGGCAGCCCGTTTCGATGATGCCGGTCAGGACTCGGTTGACGCGGCCATCCTCGATGAGCGCGCGGGTGAAGATATTCGGTTCGGGACTATATTCCGAGGGCTCCTCGAAATAACCGCGTTCGGCAAGCGATCTCCGTTCGGTGTCGGAAAGGTTCGGCTCGATAAGGTCGATGGTGAAGTCCGGGGCGGGAGCTATCAGCACAAGACCTTGGACGACTGGTGCCTTCTTGCGCTTGCGCAGTTCCTGGATGAGTCTCAGCGCGATCCAGCCGCCCATTGACGAGCCGACGAGCACGACGCGCTTCGGCTTGGCGTAGTCGATGACGGCGAGCGCCTCTTCCAGCCAGCGCGAAATCGTGCCGTCTGTAAACACGCCGGCGGATTGGCCGTGTCCGGAATAGTCGAAACGGATGCAGGCGAGACCCAGCCGCTCGGCAAGAGCGTCGAGCTCCAGCGCCTTGGTGCCGCTCATATCGGACCGATAGCCGGAGAGCCAGACAACCGTCGCGCCTTTTGCGCCTTTCCGGGGCGCGCGCAGTTGCACGGCGATCTGCCGTTGATCGCCGGCGCTGCCCACGGAAATAAAGGTCGGCTCAAGATTGGCTAGTGCTTCGGACATCGGAAACTCCCGGATTTTTTCGCTCTATAGAGCAGATTCGCTCACGCGTGACCGCAAAAATCCTTCCAATTTATGAAGAAGCGGCTGCGCTATTTTGCGATGTTACTGTGTCGTTTGCGCATCTTACGGCTGCGCGGCATAGTAATGGTACGCGGGAGGTGATTTTTTCCTGGCATCATGCTATTGACTTCACCGCAGCTTTTACGACATTTCCGTCAGTTGCGCCGACGGGAGCGAGAGGCTGCAGCAATCCGAAACAATTCGTGGAGAGTACGACCATTCGCAGACCCTTTAAAGCCGACGCGCCCGTAAAGGACGGGCCGCGTTCCAACAGGGAAATTCGCATTCCCAAAGTTCAGCTCATCACGGCTGACGGCCAGAATATGGGCATCGTCCCGACCGACCAGGCATTGAGAATGGCAGAGGAGGCCGGTCTCGATCTCGTGGAGATTTCCCCCAATGCTGAACCGCCTGTGTGCAAGATCCTCGATCTGGGCAAGCTGAAATACGCCAACCAGAAGAAGGCCGCCGAGGCGCGCAAGAAGCAGAAAATCGTCGAAGTCAAAGAAATCAAGATGCGTCCCAACATCGACACCCACGACTACGAGGTGAAGATGAAGGCGATCGGCCGTTTCTTCGAGGAAGGCGACAAGGTGAAGGTGACCTTGAAGTTCCGCGGCCGTGAAATGGCCCACCAGGAACTCGGCATGAAGCTTCTCCAGCAGGTCAAGGAAGATACGCTCGAAATCGCCAAGGTAGAGGCCGAGCCCAAGCTCGAAGGCCGCCAGATGATGATGGTGCTTGCGCCGAAGTAAGGTGCGAGCCGAGATAGAGGCCGGAGCCGTCCGCTTGGGCGGCTTTTTCCTTTTATGGCGCCAGGTTGATGCCTGTCATCGATCTGCAAAATAATCCTCGCCGTGCCCGTTGCACTTACGGGCGACTGCGGTTATAAGCGCGCGTCCGAACTGACCGGCAGGGCATGCCGTGGCAGTTCAGAATGCTGGCGGAGCGGTTCGTCACCGTTTCAGCCGTTCAACAACAAACGCTCCGGCACCCTTGTTGCAGCCCGGCTTGGCCGGATCTGTGGGAAGGGCTTTTAGCAAAGCGCGCCAGGAAGCATCGAAGGAGTAGCAAAATGCCCAAGATGAAGACGAAGTCCTCTGCCAAGAAGCGGTTCAAGATCACCGCGTCCGGCAAGGTCAAGGCAGCCGCTGCTGGCAAGCGCCACGGCATGATCAAGCGTACCAACAAGTTCATTCGCGACGCCCGCGGCACCATGGTTCTCGCCGAACCGGATGGCCGTAAGGTTGTCAAGAACTACTTGCCGAACGGTCTCTAAGACTATTCGTAACGCTATAGACTAAGGAGATCATGAAATGGCACGCGTAAAAAGAGGCGTTACCGCCCATGCCAAGCACAAGAAGGTTCTGAAGGCAGCCAAGGGCTTCTACGGTCGCCGCAAGAACACCATCCGTACCGCCAAGGCCGCCGTCGACCGTTCCAAGCAGTACGCTTACCGCGACCGCAAGGTCAACAAGCGCAATTTCCGCGCCCTCTGGATCCAGCGCATCAACGCTGCCGTCCGCGAATTCGGCCTGACCTACGGCCGCTTCATCGACGGCTTGAACAAGGCTGGCATCGAAGTCGACCGCAAGGTTCTCTCCGACATGGCGATCCATGAGCCGGAAGCTTTCGGCGCGCTCGTTGCGGCCTCCAAGAAGGCCCTGGAATACCTCAAGGACGCCGGCACGAAGAACGAATTCGAAGCTGTTGTGAGCTAATACCGCTTCGCACGTATCTCGTGTATTCATTACAAACCCGCGCTGGCAAAACCGGCGCGGGTTTTGTGTTTGCAGCAGGCGCGATCGGGCCTATGTGGCCTGGTCGAAGCGTGCGCCGCCGGAAGCGGTGGCCGAACTTCGGCACATGACCCGCATTCTCAGTGGCTTTTTGTCATTTGCCCGGTTGATTGGCCGCGTGCACATGGGTAGTGATCTGCAGCGCTTCATCGTTGCCACCAGCTATCTGATGTATGTGTTCACCAATTATTCTGCGGAATGAGCGGCACGGTGAGCCCGCCCTCCGCAAGGCAGGACAAGATGACGGAACTCGATACTCTTGAAACCCAACTCATGGCCGACGTGGCCGCTGCCACGGACGAGCAGGCGATCGAAGCCGTCAGGGTGTCCGCTCTTGGCAAGAAGGGCTCGGTTTCAGAACTGTTGAAGACGCTGGGCTCGATGTCGCCGGAAGAGCGGCAGACGCGGGGCGCGGCGATCAATGCGCTGAAGAATTCGGTGACCGACGCCATCAACGCCCGCAAGGGCGAACTGCGCGACGCCGCGATCGAGGCCAAGCTGAAGGCGGAGACGCTGGACGTCAGCCTGCCGGTCCGCTCCTCGCCCGCCGAACGCGGCCGCATCCATCCGATCAGCCAGATTGTCGATGAGATCACCGCCATCTTCGGCGACATGGGTTTCTCGATTGCCGAAGGTCCGGATGTCGAGACCGATTATTATAACTTCACGGCGCTGAACTTCCCGGAAGGGCACCCGGCCCGCGAGATGCACGACACCTTCTTCTTCCAGCCGGATGAAAAGGGTGAGCGCAAGGTGCTGCGCACGCACACCTCGCCGGTGCAGATCCGCACCATGGAAGCGCAGAAGCCGCCGATCCGCATTATCATTCCCGGCAAGACCTATCGCCAGGACAGCGACGCCACGCACTCGCCAATGTTCCACCAGGTCGAAGGCCTGGTGATCGACAAGACGGCGAATGTCGCCAATATACGTTGGGTGCTGGAAGAGTTCTGCAAGACCTTCTTCGAGGTGGACAATGTGACGATGCGCTTCCGCCCGTCCTTCTTCCCCTTCACGGAACCATCCTTCGAGGTCGACATCCAGTGCGACCGCTCTGGTCCGATCGTCAAGTTCGGCGAGGGCACCGACTGGATGGAAATCCTCGGCTGCGGCATGGTGCATCCGAATGTGCTGCGCTATGGCGGCCTCGATCCGGACGAATATCAGGGCTTTGCCTGGGGCATGGGCCTCGACCGCATCGCCATGCTGAAATACGGCATGCCCGACCTGCGCGACTTCTTCAACGCCGATGTTCGCTGGATGAACCACTATGGCTTCCGCCCGCTCGACATGCCGACGCTGTTCGGCGGTTTGAGCGTGTAAGGAAGGGATAAAGCACATGAAATTCACACTCTCCTGGCTGAAAGAGCACCTGGAAACTGACGCCACGCTCGATGAGATCTGCGCTCGCCTGACGATGATCGGGCTGGAGGTCGAAGACGTCGACGACAAGGCATCGTTCAAGCCCTTCGTCATCGCCAAGGTGCTGTCGGCGGAAAAGCACCCGCAAGCCGACCGGCTGAAGGTGCTGATGGTCGACAACGGCTCCGGCAAGCCGGTCCAGGTCGTTTGCGGCGCGCCGAACGCCCGCGCCGGCCTCGTCGGCGCCTTCGCAGCGCCCGGTACCTATGTTCCCGGTATCGATGTGACGCTCACGGTCGGCAACATCCGCGGCGTCGAAAGCCACGGCATGATGTGCTCGGAAAAGGAGCTGGAAATCTCCGACAGCCATGACGGCATCATCGATCTGCCGGAAGATGCGCCCGTCGGCACCAGCTTCGCCGCCTATGCCGGCCTCGATGATCCGATGATCGAGATCAACCTGACGCCAAACCGCCCGGATTGCACCGGCGTCTATGGCATCGCCCGCGATCTTGCCGCTTCCGGCCTCGGCACGCTGAAGCCGCGCCTGACGCCAACCTTCCCTGTCGATGGTGACACCCCGACCGAGCTGAAGATCGAGCTGGACGATACGCGTCTTTGCCCTGGCTTTGCCCTGCGCCTGGTGCGCGGCGTCAAGAATGGGCCAAGCCCGAAATGGATGCAGCAGCGGCTGCTCGCCATTGGCCTCCGTCCGATCAGCGCGCTGGTCGACATCACCAACTACATGACCTTCGACCAGGGCCGGCCGATGCATGTCTTCGACGCCGCCAAGGTCAAGGGCAATCTCGTCGTCCGCCGCGCCAAGGAAGGCGAAACCGTCCTGGCGCTCGACGAGCGCGAATACAAGCTTGGCCCGAACAATGTCGTGATTGCCGATGACGACGGCATCGAGTCGATCGGCGGCATCATGGGCGGCGAACATTCCGGCTGTGATGAGAACACGGTCGACGTACTGATCGAATCGGCGCTTTGGGACCCGATGAATATCGCCAAGACCGGCCGCAGCCTCGGCATCATCAGCGACGCCCGCTACCGTTTCGAGCGCGGCGTCGATCCGGAATATATGGCTCCCGGTCTTGAGCGCACCACCGAGCTGGTGCTCGCCTGCTGCGGCGGTACCGCCGCGAAGGCGAGGGTCGTAGGCTATAAGGGTTATGACGCCAAGATCGTCGATTTCCCCTTCTCCGAGGTCAAGCGTCTGACCGGTCTCGACGTCTCCATGGAAGAGGGCAGGTCGATTCTGACGAAGCTCGGCTTCTCGGTCTCCGGCTCCGGCGAGCGCGTTTCGGTGGCCGTGCCCTCATGGCGGCCAGATGTCGATGGCAAGGCCGATCTCGTCGAAGAGATCATGCGCATCCATGGCGTCGACAACATCAAACCGGCGCCGCTCGCAAGCCACAACGCCGTCAACGGCAAGATCCTGACGACGCTGCAGATCCGCACCCGCACCGCCAAGCGTGCGCTTGCCTCCCGCGGCATGCTGGAAGCCGTCACCTGGTCCTTCATTCCGGAAGATCAGGCCAAGCTCTTCGGCGGCGGCTCCACGGCGTTGAAACTCGCAAACCCCATCGCCGCCGACATGTCCGACATGCGCCCCTCGCTCTTGCCGGGTCTGCTCTCGGCTGCGCAGCGCAATGCCGATAAAGGCTATGGCGACGTTGCGATCTTCGAAGTCTCGGGCACCTATGAAAACGATAGGCCCGAAGGCCAGCGCCGCGTCGCCGGCGGTATCCGTCGCGGCACGGCGACGCTTACCGGCGCCGGCCGCATGTGGTCGAACGCCGCCAAGGGCGGCGGCAAGCCGGTCGATGTCTTCGATGCCAAAGCCGACGCCTTGGCCGTGATCGAAGCCTGCGGCCTGCCGATGGGCAACATCCAGATCGAGCAGGGTGGTCCCGCCTGGTATCATCCGGGCCGCTCCGGCACCATCAAGATGGGTCCGAAAGTCGTGCTCGGCTATTTCGGCGAATTCCATCCGAAGACGCTGGAAGCGCTCGATGTCACCGGCGCGCTCGCCGGCTTCGAAGTCTATGTCGACGTCATGCCGGAGCCGAAGAAGAAGACGACGCGCACCAAGCCGGCGCTGGAGCTTTCGCCATTCCAGGCGGTCAAGCGCGACTATGCCTTCGTGGTCGATAAGACGGTGGAAGCGGGCGCCATCATTCGCGCCGCTACCGGCGCAGACCGCAAGCTGATCACCGGCGTCAATGTCTTCGACATTTTCGAGGGTGCATCCCTCGGCGATGGCAAGAAGTCGATCGCCATCGAAGTGCAGATCCAGCCGGCCGAGCGCACGCTGACCGACGAGGATTTCGAAGCGCTGACGCAGAAGATCGTCGCCAATGTGACGAAGACAACGGGCGGGGTTTTGCGGGGTTAACCTGCAATCGCCTGCTGCAGAGTTCGCGGAGGGTGCGGCACCCCCCTCTGTCCCTTTCGGGACATCTCCCCCACAAGGGGGGAGATTATTGGGGAGTTTGCCGCGCTCGCCTTGTAATAACAACAGCAGCGTCAGCAGGCTTGATGTCCGGCTGAGGCAAAAGGGTGCAACAAGTTACCAATCTCCCCCCTTGTGGGGGAGATGTCACGAGAGTGACAGAGGGGGGTATCGCAGGCGCGGCATAGAAACAGTATCCTTGAGGCCAGCGCTACCGATGCAAATGATACACCTTGTTGACGATGCTCCACCGTCCGTCGATCTTCAGCAGTGACAGATAGTCCGAAAAGCGCATGCCGGCGAATTCGTCGACGACTTTGACGCTCGCGGCATCGCCCTCGATATCGATCAGCTCGATTTCCATGAGCGGCACCGTGTCGGGCGGTGCGCTGCCTTCTTCGACGATCGCGGTGATGAATTCGTCGCGCGTCATCCACTCCACCGCGCCTTGATAATTGCCTATGATCGCGACCCGTGGATGCAGCGCTTTGCGCAGCGCCGGCTCATTCGCAAATGCCATGCCATCGACATAGAGGTGAACAACTGCGCGGATTGCTTGCTCTTCCGACATCTCGCCGTTCCTCGTTTGAGTGCCTGTTAATATAGCATAAACGCTCAAGCGGACAAAAACGCCGACGTGATCGCAATGTTTTTATCAGGTCTTATTCCACGAAAATCCGCACGCTGGCGGCCCGGCCCGCGGCATCGATGACGGTCAGCGTCGAATAGCCGGCGCCGTCCGGAATCCACTTATTGGTGCGGCGACGGGAGAGGTCGGGCAGCGGCTTGCCGTTGGCGAGCCAGCGGAACGGCGCGCGGCCGCCCTGCAACTTCAGCGACAGCGGCATGAGCGGGCTGGCACCGCTGCTCGCGCCGAGGTCGACGCGCGCGCCCTCCGGCGGATAAACGATCTGCGGCGCCGGCTCGCGGGTCGAAGTCGACAGCAAGCCGGCGGCGGTCACTGAAAAACGCCGCTGGCTGATCGGCAGTTCGGTGGCCGAAATGCGCACCGCACCCATGGGCGCCGGCGGAAACGGCGCGATCGCGACGCCGGACTTGGCAAAACCTTCGAACAGGATGGGCGCGGCCGAGACATAGCCCGCCAATCCCGGCACCGCGCCATTGTCGGGCCGGCCGACCCAGACGCCGAGCACATGCGCGCCGTCATAGCCGACGGACCAGGCATCGCGGTTGCCGTAGCTGGTGCCGGTCTTGTAGGCGATGCCGAGCTGCTTGCTGCCGGCCGGTGCGATGATGTCGGAGAGAATGTCGGTAATGTTCCAGACCGCCACAGGCTCCATCAGCGGCTCGCCTTCGATCGGTCCGGGCTGATCCTGGATGCCATCGCCGATCCGCATCGGCTTGCCGCGATTGGCCAGCCCGGCATAAAGCTGCACAAGATCCTTGAGCGTGATGCCGACGCCGCCGAGCCCGATGGCGAGCCCCGGCGCTTCGTTGGGCGGCAATACTGGTTTCACCTCGGCGCGGCGGAAGCGCACGAGCAGCCGCGTCGGCCCGACCGCGTCAAGCAGGCGTACGGCCGGCACATTGAGTGACAGTTGCAGCGCCTCGCGAACGCTGACATCGCCCTGATAAGTCATGTCGAAGTTGCGCGGACGATAGCCGTAGAAATCCGCGGGGCGGTCTTCGATGATGGTTTCCTGGGCGACATATCCCTCTTCGAAGGCAAGGCCGTAGATGAAGGGCTTCAGTGTCGAGCCGGGCGAGCGCAAAACGCGGGTCATGTCGATCCAGCCGGAGCGGCTGGAATCGAAATAATTGGCCGAACCCACTTCGCCGACGATCTCGCCGGTATGTGCATCCGCCATCACCATGGCGACAGAAACCTTCGGTCCCAGCCGCTTCGATGCTTCATCGGCGACGGTTTCCAGTCCTTGCTGAATATCCCGGCGCAGTGTCGTGCGATGCTGGATGATGCCGGGCTGCTTGCGCAACGCGGCTTCTGCAAGATGCGCCGCATAGGCCGGCAATTGCCGCCGCTTGGCCGGGATGGGAACGAGCGCTGCCCTCTCCGCCTCGCCATCGCCGATCACAGCCGAAACGGCGGCGCGGTCGAGCACCCGGCGGCGGGCTGCTTCCGCGCTCGCGAGATTGCGGTCGGGCCGGCGCTTTTCCGGCAATTGCGGTAGGGCGACCAATAGGGCCGCCTGCGCGACCGTCAGATGCCGCGGCTCCTTGCCGAAATAGGCGAGGCTTGCGGCACGCACACCCTCCAGATTGCCGCCATAGGGCGCATGCGTCAGATAGAGATCGAGAATTTGTTCCTTGCTGAGCCGCCGCTCGATCTGGATGGCGCGGACGATCTGCAGCAGCTTCGCCGTCACCGACCGCTCGCTGCGCGGCTCAATCAACCGCGCCACCTGCATCGACAGCGTCGAGCCACCGGAGACGATGCGGCCATGGCTGACGAGCTGCAGAAAGGCACGGCCGAGAGCCATCGGATCGACGCCGTGATGGTCGTAGAAGCGCCGATCTTCATAGGCGACCAGCATGCGCAGGAATTGCGGATCGACATCGCCGACGTCGGTCTTCAGCCGCCAGCGCCCCTCTGGCGTCGCGAAGGCGCGAAGCAGCTCGCCATTGGCGTCGAGCACCTCGGCCGAAACGATGCCGGCCCTGTCGAGCGGCGGTTGAAAGGCGCGATCGGCGACCTCAAGGCCAAAGGCGAGCGCCACCACCGAGAGGGCGCTCACCCCGATACTGATCGCAATTTTCCACCGCGTCTTCATTGCCCGTTTTTACTGCTGTGCTGCCAGCACCTCCATGGGGCCCATCGCCGTGCGCGCCGAGAATTGCGGACGGTACATGTCTTCGACGCTTGCGGCCGGATGATCGTAGGTGCCGGGCGTAACAGCGCGTACGACATAGGCGAAGCTGAGATCGCGGTCGCTGCTCGACGACTGGTCGAAGGCGGCGACGAAGCGATCGTTGCGGAACTCGACATGAGCCGGCTGCACATCGCTCAGCCAGTCGAAGTTCGAAAGCTGCGCGCTGTTGACGATGCTCGGATTGTCGATCTCGAAGCCGGCCGGCAAGAGGTCGGTGACGAGAATACGGGACGGCCAGTCGTTGGTTTCCGTAACGTGCAGCACGACGACATAGCGTTCGTTCTGCTGTGCCTGGCTGACATTCGCCTCCTCGCCGTCGAGCGTGTAGTATTTGCGCTCGATGGTGAAGCCGTCGCCGCCGGCGGGCAGCGGCGTCACCGGCGCCGCGACGGTGGTTACAGCGGCAGACAGCGGCTGACGGCTGGTATTGGTGACGGTCAGCGGATGGCCCATAAGCGCGTCGCCGCTCATCTGGGCCATGTAGGCGCCGCTACGGGCAGCGCCGTTGACATCGAGCGTCAGGCCGTCATCGCCGTTCTGCAGGGCGCGGGCGGCGAGCAGCATCCAGGTCTGTTCCTGGGTGCTGGTATAGGTCTTGGTCTGCCATTCCTTGGCGACGACACCAGCCAGTTCCGGAATGATCGGCGGCACGGGGCGGCTTTCGGCGGCAAGCGCCAGCACGGCCGCGCCGTCGCGCAGCGACGAACCGTAATCGGACCGGGCGAAGCTGACCTTCGTCACTGCCGCCTTTTGCGACATTTGCAGAGCATCGACGAAGATGTTGCGCGAGCGC
The DNA here is from genome assembly GCF_036528765.1 of Rhizobium sp. BR 362. Classification (NCBI taxonomy): domain Bacteria; kingdom Pseudomonadati; phylum Pseudomonadota; class Alphaproteobacteria; order Hyphomicrobiales; family Rhizobiaceae; genus Rhizobium; species Rhizobium sp. BR 362. The sequence continues at coordinate 166,441 of NZ_JARWGH010000004.1, forward strand.
TGTGCATCCCCATAAAGCGCCAGAGCCGCCGCCAGATGCGCCTTGGAGAGCGGCGTCGGGAAGTCGTTCAGCATGGTGTCGGCGTAGTACCGCAGATCGCTGACCGACGCTTTCTTGTTGCGGGCAAGTACGTAGAGCGCATAGGCGATCTCGTTGCCCTGGTCCTTGACGTTGGTGTTGATGCTCAGCGAATTCTGCAGGTTCTCCAGCGCCTGCACCATGGCCTGATCTGGCACGATATATTTCTGCTCGCGGGCGCGGGTCAGGAAGTCGGTGACATAGGCGTCGAGCCAGAGGTCGCCGGAACCCGGCCCCCAGAGGCCGAAACTGCCGGTCGACGACTGATAGGACATTTCGCGATAGATCGCGTCCTGAATACGCTGATGGATTTCAGCGTCGTCGGCCAGGCCGTTCTTGATCGCCAGCTCGCTGAAATAGAGCAGCGGCAGCGAGCTGCTGGCCGTCTGCTCGGCGCAGCCATAGGGATAATGGCTGAGGCTCATCAGAAGAGCGGGCACATCGAAGGCGCTGGAGCGGCTGACATTGACGCTGACGGAAGCGCCCGGCAGGACGCTGTCGGCCAGCAGGTCGGCATTGACCGTCAGGCTCTTGCCGGGTGCGAGCGTGATCAGCCGCCGTTCGGTAACCGGCAATTGTGCCGGGCGGACCGGTATGTCGACCGACTGGTCGAGCGATAATCCCGAAGCATCGGACAATTTGATCGCGACGGTGCCGGCGCCTGGCTGTCCGCCGGTCAGAGGCAGGGTGATGTCGTATTTGCCGCCTTGTTTCAGATTGATCGTCTGCTGCGCGGCGCTGGCATCGACAGTCACCGCCGAATTGCCCGTAACCGTCAGCTTGTAGTCGCCGGCAGGTGCGTCGGTATTGGCGATATCGAGCCGGAGATTGGCCTTATCACCCGGAGCGAGGAATTTCGGCAGGCTGGCGGTGACGACGACCGGGTCGCGGATGATGACATCCTGCGTCGCATGACCGATCCCGGCCTTTGACCAAGCAACCGCCATTAGGCGCGCCGTGCCGTTGAACTGCGGAATATCGAAGCTGACATTGGCCTTGCCGCTGGCATCGAGCTTGATCGGACCGGAGAAGAAGGCGACCAGCTTTTCAGTCGGGGGGCTCGCCTGCAAGGCCGCCTGCCCGCCGTCGCCGCCGGTGCGCAGCCGCCCGGTGGCGCCGAGCGAGCCGTCGATCAGGCGGCCGTAGAGGTCGCGGATTTCAAGGCCGAGCTGGCGCTGGCCGTAATACCAATCGTCCGGAGCCGGCGGCTGGTAGCGCGTCAGGTTGAGAATGCCGACATCGACGGCGGCGACCGTCACATAGGCATCCTCGTTGGCGCCAGCGCCCGACACCTGCATGGCGATATTCAGCGGCTGGCGCGGCAAGGTTTTCTGCGGCGCATCGAGCTTGACCTGCAGCTTGCGTTCGCCGGGATCGACGGTCGCCCATTTGATGCCGATCGCGCGCATCGGCATGCGGCTCTCCTGCGCGTCTCCAGGACGGAAGAGGGTGGCGGTCACATAGGTGCCGGCGCCCCAATCGGCGGTGACAGGAATGTCGACCTCGCCGCCGGTGCCGCCGATGTCGGCATCGGTCACCGAGATCAGGGTTTCGGAGCCGGCCGTCACCATCAACTGCCCAGCATAACGGGAGGTTACCTTCAGCTTGGCCGTATCGCCGATATGGTAGCTGTCCTTGTCGAGTGCGATCTCCAGTGCGTCCGGCGTTTGCGTCGAGGTGGAAGCGACATACCAGCCGGCGTCGAATTCGACGCTGGATTGCGGCCCGTTCGCATCGGCGGTCTCCACCTCCAGCCGGTAGCGGCCCCAGGTGACCGGCACCGAGATTCTGGCGCCATCCGTCGTGGCGTTTACCGTGCCAGTGGCGACCTGCTTGGTCGACATGACAGGCTCGTATTTCCAGCTATTGCCGTCGCGATACCATTGGTAGTCGCGCTCGACGGCGAGCAGCTTCCAGGTCAGGCCCTGCATGGCCTGCTTCTGGCCGTTCTGATCGACCGCTATGACGTGGAAATTGCCGATCGAATTTTCGCCGAGATCACCGTCGAATTCGGGCTTGATGCCGATCCGCGGCCCATCCGCCTTGACCGGCAGCGTCAGCGAACGCTCGACGGCGCGGCCGCCGGCCTCCTGCATGCGCACGGTGATGTTGGCGTTGAGGAGCTGCGTGGTCGAGGGCGTGTCGCTGATGGTGACGTCGAAGGTCGTCTTGCCCTCTTCGTCCAGCGCCTGCAGGTCTTCGAGCGGCATTTGCGAGCTCTCGGCCTTGTTGTCGCTGCTGCTGTCGCTATCGCTGTTGTCCTGCCCGGCGCCTTCGTCGGCGAGGCCGAATTCGTAGCCCTTATAGTCGGCGCTCTCGCGCGTCGGCTTCAGCGTCACTTCGCCTTCGAGGCTAAGGCCCGCGGCCGGCGCACCGTAGAGATAGCGCCCTTCGATATTGACCGGCGTCGGCTGACCGACCTCGATCGCCTTGGCGTCGCTCTTCATGTCGAATTCGATGCGGTCCGGCACGAAATCGTCGACGAGGAAGGTCTGCGAGCCGATGGAGGCACCCTTCGGGTCGGTATAGATGTTCATCGTCCAGGTGCCGCGCATTGCGGTCTGCTGCAGCGGCAGGTCGACATTATAGCCGCCGAGCTTGCCGCCATCGGTAACGACGCGGCGATCCTCCACGCCGTCGGGGCGCAGGAAAACGAAGGTCAGCGGTACGTTCTCCACCGCCATGGAGCTGACGTCACGGGCAAGCGCGGAGGCATGCACCGTCTCGCCGGCGCGGTAGATGCCGCGTTCCGTCCAGGTGAGGAGATCGATCGCGCCCGGCGCCGTGCGGCCGGTGACGCCGCGGTCGGAGAGATCGAAACCGGCGCGGGTCATGTCGAGGAAGACGTAATCCTGATCGCCGTTTTGTGCCGTGATGACGGCCGGCGTCATGCCCGCCGTGCCGCGCATCAGGCCGGCGCTGAAGGTAGCGCGGCCGTTCGCATCGGTCTTCGCGGTGCCGAGGATTTCATTGTTCTTGGCGAGAAGTTGCAGCTCGACGCCGGCGATCGGCTTGGCGCTGCCGAGCGAGCGGGTGAAGACATTCAACCCGTCCGTGCCGGCATAGGTCGTTACGCCGATATCGGAGACGACGAACCATTGCGTTGCCTGAGGATCCCATTCCTGGCCGACGTTCGGTACGACTGCGGTCAGGACGTAAACGCCGGGCTTGCGCTTCGGCAGCGCCTCGTCGACCGGGAAGCTCGTCACGACATCCTTGTTGAGGTCCTGCTGGATATCGATCGAACCCTGCCAAACCAGCTCGCCGCTGGTGTCCTGAATGGTCTGGGCGCTATAGCTGTCCATCTGCGTCAGGAACTGCGAATTGTTGAGCAGTTGCGCGATGTTGCGGTCGCCGATGCGGTAGAGCTTCAGCTTGGCCGTGGTGGTGTTGACCGAAACCAGGGGAATGCCGCGGCGCGCCGTCGATGGCAGCACGAAATTGTCGCCGGTGAAGCGGATCGAGGCGGTGCGGTCCTTGACGTAGACTTCGATGTCCACCTGCGCGGCAAGGTCCTCATCGACCGACGAAGGCAGGCCGCGGCGCAGCGAAATCTTGTAGTGCTGGCCGAATTCAAGGCCTTCGACGCAGATCTGGTTGTCCTTGGCATCGACGCCCTTCGGGGCGGCGCCGTTGACGGTGACAAAGGGCGTGTAGTCGACGCCGCTCTTCACCAGTTTCTCGGAGAATTGCAGGCAGGCGCGGGGCGAAGCGTTGTCGTTGTCCAGCGTATTGCCGGTGACACGGAAGCCCTGGCGGGCTCTGAGATCCTCATAGGCGGCCTGGACGGTCGGGGAGCCGGCCAAGGCAAGGCTTGCCTTATAGGCGCTGAGTGCCTGGCGATAATTCTGCGCGTTCTGCAGTGATGTGGCGAGCACTGCCAGCGCGTCGGCCCGGCTCCGCGTCGTGCGGGAAAGCTGATAGCCGTTGAGTGCAGCGTAAGCCGCCTGGGTGGCGACCGTCGTGTCGTTCGTTATGGTATTGGCGGCCCGCGCCATCTCGACCCAGAGCGCGCCATTGTCAGGCGCAAGCGACAGCGCGCCCTGAAAGGCGTTCAATGCGTTGTTGATGTTGCCGGAGGCCAGCTCGATGCGGCCGAGCGCCGTTAGGCTTTCGACGCCCTGTCCCTTCAGCTCATTGGCAAGCATGAGCCTGCTCTTCGCATCGCGCGCGGCCTGTAAGAAAATGTCGGAAAGGAAGGGAAGCGCGGGTGCGGCGCCGATATCCGGCTCATTTGCGGCAGCGGTTTCGACGATCTTGCCGGCAACAGCGCCGGGGAAGCTGTTGAGCTGGTTGAAATCGGACTTCAGGAAACACCATTTCACCTTGGGATTATAGGTGAAAGCCTTGCAGGACTTATCGCCGATGCAGGACGTCGAGCATTGATCCAGCGTGACATTCTGCTCGGTGCGCAGATCGAAGCCGAAATAATCGCCATCTTGCGTGGTGACCACTTGCCGCTTGGCATCGGCGGCGCTCGCGGGCGTCAGAGCGGCGAAGGTGGCGAGAAGAAAAACGGAAAGTCCGATAAACGCGCGCTTAGACATAAGTCCCCCCAACGCTGCCCGTTTCGATTGGCCGCACTCTTCAAACTTCGGTCTAATTTGTCAACCGAGCGTCGAGATGCAAACGCGCGATTTCGACTATACCGATCTGTTTGAATGCCGTGCCTTGCTATTCCAAGCTACATTTCCGCAGCACTCGGAAGCATGTCCCAAGGTGAAGCCCAAACTGTCCAGTTCACGATAGTCCGCGCGTGCGAAAATGTCATCTGGCACGAATAAGCGAAGCAAAATGAAAAGCTTAGTTTTAAAAAAGGTCCATACCTTGTTTGCCGTACGGAGCTTTACAGACCGTCTGTTTCATCCTGATGACGATGACTGCCGGCAATCGCATTCAGCTCGTCATCGAATAGATGCGTTACGCAGCATCGACACCGGCGTGGGGTGCCGGTGCCGATGCTGCGCGAAAACGGCTGATGAAGCTCCTAGCGGTTCGTCATGGCCAGCGAGGCATCCGAATAGCGCTTGCCCGCCACCAGTTCGAGCGGGATGACGTCGCTCAATTCCTGAAGTTCGCCGGCCGAGAGCGTGATGTCGGCGGCGGCATTCTGCTCCAGATGGTGCAGCTTGCGGGCGCCCGGGATCGGTACGATGTCGTCGCCCTGATGCAGCACCCAGGCGAGTGCGAGTTGTGCCGCCGTGACGCCCCTGTCCTTGGCGAGGGCTTCAAGCTTGGCGACGAGGGCGGCGTTGGCGTCGAAGTTCTCGCCCTGGAAACGCGGCACGTTGCGGCGGAAATCGTCGGCCGCGAGATCGCTCATATTGCGGATCGCTCCCGTCAGGAAGCCGCGGCCGAGCGGACTATACGGCACGAAGCCGATGCCGAGTTCGCGGCAGGCGGCAAGTACCTCTTCCTCCGGATCGCGGCTCCACAGCGAATATTCACTTTGCACGGCGGCAATCGGATGCACGGCGTGGGCGCGGCGGATCGTGGCGGCACTGGCTTCCGAAAGGCCGAGCGCACGCACCTTGCCCTCCCTCACCAGCTCCGCCATGGCGCCGACGGTATCTTCGATCGGAACGTTCGGATCGACGCGGTGCTGGTAGAAGAGATCGATGACATCAGTGTCGAGGCGTTTCAGCGAGGCTTCGGCCACCTCTTTCACATGCTCCGGCCGGCTGTCGACGCCGATCATCGCTGCCGGACCTGATTTTTCCAGATCGAGCTTGAAGCCGAACTTCGTCGCGATGACCACGCGATCTCTGACGGGCTTCAGCGCACGGCCGACCAGCACCTCATTGGTGAAGGGGCCGTATGTTTCGGCGGTATCGAAAAAGGTTATGCCGAGATCGACGGCGCGATGCAGCGTTCTGATGGACTCGTCGTCATCGGTTGCGCCATAGGCGAAGCTCATGCCCATGCAGCCGAGGCCGACAGCGGAAACGGAAAGTTCCTTGCCGAGTTTGCGGGTTTTCATAGTCGTGTCCTTTGAGCTTAATTCTGGTCCGCGACGGCATTTGCGCCTGCCGCGTGACGAGAGAGAAATTATGTCCGCCGATAGCGAATGAAAATGCATGCAAATTCAAATGGGCTGTTCTATTATTTAGATCAATGAACAGAACACAGCTCTCCCAATTGGCGGTCCTCGCCGCCGTTGCCGCCCATCGAAGCTTTCGCGCCGCCGGCAAGGAATTGTCGATCGCACCCTCCGCCGTCAGCCACGCGGTGTCGAGCCTCGAGGAAAGCCTCGGCGTACGCCTGCTTGCCCGTACCACCCGAAGCGTCTCGCCGACGGAGGAGGGCAAGCTGCTGCTGGAGCGCCTGGCGCCGGCGCTGCAGGAGATCGATATTGCGTTGGAGGATACGCTCGCCGCCCGCGGACGTCCGGCCGGCAATCTTCGCATCACCGCGCCGCGTTTTGCGACCGACCTGCTACTTGCCCCACGCCTCGGCGATTTCCTGAATAGCTATCCCGATATCACCTTGGAGATTGCCAACGAGGATGGCTTTACCGATATCGTGAAGCAGGGTTTCGATGCCGGCATCAGGCTGGAGGAAAGCCTGGAGGCGGATATGATCGCGGTGAAGATATCGCCCGACATCCGCACCGTGATCGCCGGATCTCCCGCCTATTTCGAGAAACATCCGAAGCCTATGCATCCGCGTGATCTGGTGCATCACCGCTGCATCAAGCGGCGTTTCACCAATGGAGCGATCTATCGCTGGGAATTCGAAAAGGATGGCCGCGAGGTAATCGTCGCCGTCGAAGGGCCGCTGATCGTCGGAGAGGATCAACTTGCGGTTCTGGCGGCCCTGAACGGCGCAGGGCTCGCCTATCTCTTCGATATGCGCGTTCAGCAGAAACTCGCCGACGGCGAGTTGATCCGTGTGCTCGAAGACTGGTGTCCGCCTTACCCCGGCCCCTACATCTATTATCCAAGCCGTCGCCAGATGCGCCCGGCACTCAGGGCTTTCATCGATTTCTTCAAGTATTCGCCATAGCAAGAGCAGCGGGGAGACCCCGCCGCCCTTGCCGGGAAATCATGCTGCCGCCTTCTGGTTGGCAGCGGTCATGGCGAGCTTCGAGAGAATCTTGTCGGTATTTCCCTCTTCCTGCAGCGTCTGGTCGAGCAGCTTGACTACCTCCGGCTTGCCGAGCGTGTTCGCCCAGGTCCGCAGCGTGCCATAGCGGGCAATCTCATAATGCTCGACGGCCTGGGCCGCGGAAATCAGCCCGGCATCGAGAGCGGGCGTTCCCTTGAATTCATCCATGATCTCTTCGCCTTCGGCGATGATTCCTTGAATGGCTTCGCAGGTCTTGCCTTGGGCGCGTTTGCCGATCATTTCGAACACCTGCTGCAGACGTTCCACATGTCCTTCGGTTTCCTGCAGATGCTTTTCGAAGCCGGCCTTGAGATCCGGTGATTGCGCCGCACGCGCCATCTTGGGCAAGGCCCGAACGATCTGTCGTTCGGCATAATAGATGTCCTTCAGCGTATCGTAGAACAGGTCTTCCAGCGTCTTGTCCTTGGCCATTGTCTCTCTCCGTGTTTTTAGAGCCAAATTTCTCGGATGCCGCCCGGCGGCGACCCCTACACAAGCCGGCGCAATCCTAATTGTTCCCGCTGCTGACAAAATTCGGGGTACCAACCTGCGATAAGCCAAGGTGAGATAAATATCCGCAGCAGCCAAACGAATGGCGGAAGGGATTCAGAGACGATGAAAAGGCCGGGATCGATGAAGGGGCTGGAGGAGCTAGGCCGCGTCAGGCTGTCGAAGAATTTCTTCTTCCGCGATTTCCTGCATTCGGAGATCGCCGATTTTCATCGCATTCCGAATATCCCCGACGATCCCGACCTGGCGATCGAGTCCGGCAGCCGGCTTTGCGAGGAGCTGCTGGAACCGCTGGAGGCGAGCTTCGGTCGGCTGCATATCCGCTCAGGCTACCGTGCGCCTGCCGTCAACGCCTTCGGCAACAGGAACGGCTTGAATTGCTCGACCAATGCCCACACCGCCGCGCATCACATCTGGGATATGCGCGATCTCGACGGCTGCATGGGCGCGGCAGTCTGCGTCGTCGTGCCATGGCTGATCGACAATTGCCGTGAGGAGGGTGATTGGCAGAAGCTTGCCTGGTGGATCCACGATCATCTGCCTTACGCCTCGCTCTGCTTCTTCCCGAAATTATGGGCCTTCAACATCCAGTGGCACGAGCGGCCGCAACGGACGATCCAGAGTTTTGCCCAGCCTCGTGGCATGCTGACCAAGCGCGGCATGGCAAATTGGCAGGGCGATCATTCGGCTTTCTACGCGGGATTTCCGATGCCGGTCATCTGACCGGGCATGACCTTGTCCAAAAACCGCTTCGCACTTTTTGGGATCATGCCTCAAAAACTGATGCGGTAGCGAATGTGTCCGTCGCTCTCGACATAACTGTCATAGAGCTTGCGGGCCGTGGCGTTGCTGTCTTCCGTATGCCAATAGAGCCGCGCCCACCCGTTCTTCTTGCAGAGGGCGACGAGGTCGTCCATCAACGCCCGGCCCACACCGCGTCCGCGCGCGCTTCCATCGACGAACAGGTCCTCCAGGTAGCAGTCCGGCGTGCGAACCCAGGTGCCCTCATGCGTCAGGCAGAGCGTGAAACCCTTGACCTCGCCATCGACCTCGGCGACGCGCATGAAGATGGCGGACGCCGGATCGAAGACCCGGCGCCATGTCTTGTCGGTGATATCAGGCGCGATGCTGACGCCATAGAAGGCGAGATAGTCGGCCCAGAGCTCGCGCCAGCGGGCTTCGTCTTCGGGCTTGGCATCGCGGATCACGACGGTCATCGGTTTATTCCTGCTTACGTTATTCGCCGGCTTTGTCGAGCAGGCTCATGGCCTCGTCGGAAAGCGAAAGCTTCGCCGAATTGATCAGCGCGTCGAGCTGGCCGAGGCTGGTGGCGCTGGCGATCGGCGCGGTGACGCCGCGTTTGCGCAGCAGCCAGGCGAGTGCCACATCGGCCGGCGTCGACTTGGTCTCCGCGGCAACTGTATCGAGCGCGGCGAGAATGCGGAAGCCCCTGTCGTTGAGGTAGGCCGAGACGCGATTTTCGCGCGCACGCCCTTCGGTATCGGCCTTGTTGCGGTACTTGCCCGTGAGAAAGCCGGCCGCCAGGCTGAAATAGGTGATGACGCCGATCTCCTCTTTCACGCAAAGATCGGCAAGCGGGCCTTCGAAACTTCCGCGTTCATAGAGATTATATTCCGGCTGCAGCACGTCATAGCGCGGCAGACCGGCCTTGGCGGCGGCATCGAAGGAGGCCTGCAACTGCTCGGCATTGAGGTTGGAGCAGCCGGCATGGCGGATCTTGCCCTGTTCCTTTAGTTTGGCATAGGCGCCGAGCGTCTCCTCATACGGCGTTTCCGGATCCGGCCAATGCGAGAGATAAAGATCGATATAGTCGGTCTGCAGCCGCTTCAGCGAATCCTCGACCGCTCGCAGGATATAATCCGCTCTCAGGCCCTTCTTGCCGGGACCCATTTCGGAGCCGACCTTGGTAATGATGATCGCCTTGTCGCGGGCAACGCGGCCCTGCTTCAGCCACTTGCCGATGATTTCTTCGGAATCGCCGCCCTTGTTGCCGGGAACCCAGCTTGAATAGACGTCCGCCGTGTCGATCGTGTTGAAGCCGGCGTCGAAAAAGGCGTCGAGCAGAGCGTAGGAAGTCTTCTCATCGGCCGTCCAGCCGAAGACATTGCCGCCGAAGACGATCGGCGCGGTGAAAAGATCGGTTCGTCCAAGCTTGCGCATTTCCATAATGGCTCTCCAAATCGTTTGAGCAAAAAACCGGCGCCGAAAAAGGCCGGAAAGGGAGGGGGACGTCGGTGCAGGTTATCGTCCTACCATTGGAAATGCCACTAACGATTATTTTATTCGGCCGCCGATCGCCGGTAGTGGCTGGGCGGCAGCTCATTATATTTCGACCAGACGCGCCGCATATGCCGCGGCGAGGCGAAACCGGATTTTTCCGCCACGCGCTCCATGTCCAGCCGCGAATTGGCAAGCACATCGCGGGCGAGCGTTACGCGCATCAGATTGACATAGGCCGTCATCGATAGCCCGGCATGCTCCTGAAAAAGTCGGGAGATGTGCCGCGCGCTCATCGCGCCGATGCCGGCAAGCTCCGCGAGGGACCAGCCATGCGCAGGGTCGGCCATGATCGCGTCTTGCACGCGATGGATGGCGGGATGCACATGATTGCGGCCGCTGAGCCAGGGCGAAAGCTGCGGGTCGGCACCCGTGCGGCGCATGTAGACGACCATATGGCGGGCGATCGTCAGCGCCGTCACGGGAGAAGTGAGGTTGGAGACGATGTGCAGCATCAGGTCCGTGCCAGTGGAAATGCCGGCGCTGGAATAGCGTTCGCGATCCTCGACATAGAGCCGGTTGTCGAGAACCCGCGCGGTGGGGGCATGGTGCTGGACTTCTTCGATGCAGGCCGCGTGCGTCGTGCAGGCATAGCCTTCGAGCAGGCCGGCGCGGGCAGCGAGCACCGCGCCGGAGCAGATGGTGATGAGGGTGACGCCCGGACGGATCGCCGTCCTCAGCCAGGCGGCGAGCAGCCCGTTCTCCTCCTCGATATCGCTAGCATCGGGCGGCGGCGTGACGCTGCCGGAGACGACGACCAGGGCGCCATCGGAAATGCGATCAGGCAGCGGCAGGAGATCGGCAACCGTCAGACCAATCGAGGTCGTCTGTGTCGGCCGGGCGGCAATGAAACGGTAGTCGAACAGGATATCCTCCTGTTCGATGTTGGCGCGGCGCAGAACCTCCACCGGCCCGGCGACATCCATCAGCAGCGTATAGGGCGGCAGCAGGACATAGACGGGAATGACGCGAAGATGTCCTTCGCTCTGGTTCATGCAGCGCTCCTTAGCGCTACTCCGGCAAGCGCTTCTTCCACGGTGGCGATGCGGGCGAAACGGCCTGACAGCACCAGCTCGGTACGCTTCTTGATATCCTCGGAGCTAAACACTGTGCCGGACGCATGCGTCATCGGGAAGGTCAGCGTCGCCTCAGTGACGTAATCGACATCGTAGCCGAGATCGGAGGCATGGCGCGTCGTGGTTTCGCAGCATTGCTCGGTGCGGATGCCGGAAACGATCAGCTTGCGGATGCCGTTTTCCACCAGCCAGACGTCGAGACCCGAACCCACGAGAGCGGAATGGCGCGATTTGTGAAAGATGGCATCAGCCTCCAGCGTGATCTCCTCGAGCTTGCGGACATATCCGCTCGCCAGACTGAAATGCTCGTCGCCGTCGACATGAAAGATCTGGACCACCGGAATGCCACGGGCCTTCGCGCCGTCGATCAGAATCTGCAGGCGGTCGACGAAAACGGGCAGGTCGTCCGCTTGCCAGTAAGGGCGGTGACGAAAGGATTCCTGAACATCGATAACCAGCAAAGCAGTATCGCTATGGGACATTTTCGTATCTCCTGTGCTTAAAGGATAGCCGAAGCTAGATCCGGATGAATAGACGCTAAAGCCATATGCCGGACAAAATGAGGACAAATCCGGCCATCGAGCTGCTCGCATAACGACCAGTTTTTGGCTCGATGCTACTGGGCGGCATTGCGCCTTGGATAAGCGCCGCATAAAGTTGGCTTCGATTTCGTCGCGAGCGAAATGAACTACCGTTTCGCTCCACCCACCAATTTCATAAGGTCCTGTCCGAAAGCCGCTCCGCGCCTGCCGCCCTGCGGTCACTTGCTTCGGGATCGTGCTCCAGGAGGAAAAATCATGCTGCGTTTCGGAATTTTATCCACAGCCAAGATCGGCCGCGAGCTTGTCGTACCCGCTATCCAGGATGCGGAAAATTGCGTAGTGACGGCGATCGCCAGCCGCGATCTTGCACGCGCCCGCCAAATGGCCGATCGCTTCTCCCTGCCGCATGCTTTCGGCTCATACGAAGAAATGCTCGCCTCCGACACGATCGATGCCGTCTATATTCCGCTGCCGACCTCGCAGCATGTCGAATGGACGATCAAGGCGGCCGATGCCGGCAAGCATGTGCTCTGCGAAAAGCCGATTGCCCTGAAGGCCGATGAGATCGACAGCCTGATTGCTGCCCGCGACCGCAACAAGGTGCTGGTGACGGAAGCCTATATGGTCACCTACGCGCCGGTGTGGCAGAAGGTGCGCTCGCTGCTGGCAGCCGGCGCCATCGGCCGCTTGCGCCATATTCAAGGCGCCTTCACCTATTTCAACCGCGATGCCGGCAATATGCGCAACATCCCTGAACTCGGCGGCGGCGGCCTGCCCGATATCGGTGTCTATCCGACGATCAGCACCCGCTTCGTCACCGGCCGCGAACCCCTGCGCATCCAGGCAGTCACCGAGCGCGACCCGGAATTCGGCACGGACATCTATTCTAGCGTCAAGGCCGACTTCGGCGATTTCGAACTGACCTTTTATATCGCAACGCAGATGGCCAACCGCCAAGTCATGGTTTTCCACGGCACGGACGGTTTCATCGAGGTGAAGTCCCCGTTCAATGCGGATCGCTATGGCGCCGAAGAGCTGGAGCTGAGCAATCGCGGCCACTCGGAATCGCAAATCTTCCGTTTCCCCGACAGCCGTCAGTACAAGCGCGAGGCGGAAGCTTTTGCCGCGGCGGCGTTGGGCAAGGGTGGGGAAGTCGTGACGCTCGAAAGCTCGAAGCTCAACCAGAAGGTCATCGACGCCATCTATCGCGCCAGCGAGAAGGACGGCTGGGAACCGGTCTAGTGCGGTTCCTCACGGATTTTGCCTGTGGCGGAAGACGAAACGCGAATAGCCGAAGAAGCTGAATGCAGTTGCCGCCGCTGATGCCAGAATCAGCGCTATGATCGGCTGAAGCGCCGGCGCGGAGACGAGTAGCGAGCTGAATAGAGCATAGTTCAGCAATGCCGACGTCAGGCCGACCGAACCATAGCGAAAGCCTTCGACCGCCAGCGAGCGGTTGGAGCGGCCGAAGGTGAAGTTGCGGTTGAGGAACCACGTGGCGAGCAGTGCGCTCGGTATGGAGAGGGCCCGGCCGACGAATGGACCGAAGGGCGTGAACCAAAGCAGCAGATGCAACACGCCCGCATCGACAACGAAGCCAATGCCGCCGGCGATCAGGAAGCGCAGAAGCTTCTTCATGCAGCCTTGGCCCTTTTTCTCCGGCTCGCCGGCTTTTCCTGTTCGGCCATATAGATCGTTCGCTCATCGCCAATCTGCCGGGATGCCGGTTTGGCGAGGCTCATATAGTGGATGCGAAGCTGTTCGGCGCGGGCTCGGGCGACGGAATCGAGGATCAGTCCGGCCGTGAACAGCATGAAGGAAATCATCATCAAGGCCATGGACAGCACCCAGGTGGGCATGCGCGCGACCAAGCCGGTTTCGAAATATTCGACGAAGACGGGGATCATGAAGCCGATGCTCGCTTCCATGGAAATCGCGCCCAAAATGCCGAAGAAGGCGAAGGGCCGCGTTTCCTTCATCAGCATCGCGAACATCCAGAGGATCTTCCAGCCATCGCGGAAAGTCGAAAGCTTGGAGTGCGAACCCTCCGGCCGCCGGCCGTAATCGAGTTCCAACTCGCTGACGGGCAGCGTCAGCCGCGAGGCATGCACCGACATTTCCGTCTCGATCTCGAAACCGCCGGATACGGCCGGAAAGCTCTTGACGAAGCGCCGGGAGAAAGCGCGGTAGCCGGAAAAGATATCGCTGAAGTCGGTGCCGAAGATCGTTCGATAAAGCCAGTTGAAGATCCGGTTGCCGAAGGCGTGGCCCTGCCGGCCGGCATCGTCATGCACGCCCCGGCGCGTGCCCACCACCATATCGGAACCTTCGGTCAGAAGCGTGCGGATCAGTTCCTCCGCATCCTCAGGCGCATAGGTGCCGTCGCCGTCGGCCATGATGTAGATGTCAGCGTCGATATCGGCAAACATGCGGCGCACCACATGTCCCTTGCCCTGGCGGCGCTCGCGAACGACGGTCGCGCCCGCAAGCATGGCATGCAGCGCCGTCCCGTCTGTGGAGTTGTTGTCGTAGACGTAGATACCTGCCTTCGGCAGCGCCTCGCGAAAGCCGCGTACGACTTGGCCGATCGTCGCGGCCTCGTTGTAGCAGGGCAGGAGAACGGCAATGTTCAGGTTCTCACTCCACATGGTTTCTGGCCAATTCTTACGCATGACGTTCACTTGAGGCCTCGACGGATAATTCGAATGAGAACTTATCCCGCTGCGCGTTAATAAGACCCTATGGCTGCGGGTGAAAAATGGCGGGTTGTGATCGCTGCGGGAACATTATCGTGATATCGGCTGCGGCATGGTCCCGCTTTACGTTTTCTTGATCGGCGCCCTTTAGCGTGACGGCCTTGCATGTCCTTCAAACACGGGGTTTCATCGAGATGGTGCAGGCGGTCGGAATATCGCGCGGATCGGTATTGGCGGTCACGCAGACGGCGTCTTCGCGCTGGTCGCGGCTGACGCTCGTCTCACTGATCTACAGCGTCATCATCATCGCCGCCCTGCTGATCCTCAATCGTCACGCCACGGATTATGTCGGGCCCGACAATGACGACATGATGCGCCTGGTCGAAGTGCGCGATTTCCTGGGAGGTCAGGGCTGGTTCGACACGGTGCAATATCGCCTCGGCCTCGATGGCGGCACGCTGATGCACTGGTCGCGCTTCATCGATTTGCCGATCGCCGGCCTGATTGCCTTCTTTCGGCTGTTTCTTGCGCCGGAAGGCGCGGAGGCCGCAGCGCTCACGGTTTGGCCGCTCCTGCTCGTGCTACCACTGATGTTCTTCATGGGCCTCGCCGGACGCCGCATTGCCGGCACAGAAGGCATGCATTTCTCGCTCGGCCTGACGGGGCTCTTCATTCTGGTGTCGAGCCGTTTCAAGCCGGGTTCCATCGATCATGACAATGTCCAGCTCGGGCTTGCCGCGCTCACCGTCGCCATGCTGGCCGACGAGAGCTACAGGCCGCGGAATTTCGTCATTGCGGCCATTGCCCTTGCCATTGCCCTTGGCATCGGAGCGGAAACGACGCCGTTCGTCGCGGTCGCCTGCATGGCGGTCGCCGGGCTCTGGGCCTGGGACGGGGAGATTTTCGCGCCTGCCGCCCGCGCCTTCGCCTTGACGCTGACGATCGCCGTCAGCGCCGCATTCTTCGCGCTGGTGCCGCCGCATCTCTATTCCGCCGTCACCTGCGACAATCTCTCGCTGGGCTTTTACAGCATCACCAGCATCGGCGGCGCGGGCCTGTTATTGTCGGCGCTGTTCGCCAGCCGTCTGCCGCGCCCCTGGCGTCTGGCGGTGCTGGTGGCCAATGGCGCCGTCGTCTTCGCCACCACACTGGCGATCGCGCCGCAATGCCTGCGCAATCCGCTTGCCGATCTCGATCCGTTGCTGGTGCAATTGTGGTTGAACAGCGTCAGCGAGGCGCAGTCGATCCTGGCCTTGTCCCACTATCAGCCGGAAACGCTCGGCGCCTTCTATGCCACCGGCTTCATGGCGATCGTCATCTGCATCTTCCGCATGATGCGCGGCGAGCGCGCCCGGCTGCATTTCGTTCTTCTGGCTTTGGTGGCCGTCAATTGGATCATTGCGCTCGTGCAGGTTCGCGGCGCCGAATTTTCCAATCTGCTCGCCATACCGCCGCTCGCGCTGCTGCTGGCCGAACTTCGCCGCATCTCCGCCGCTGATACGGAAGATATGGGCGCCGCCTTCTTCTATGTTTCCGCCACGCTGCTCTCCGTGCCCGCCGTCTGGGCTGTCGGCGGCGCGCTTGCCAATAACGGCATCGCAAACAGCTTCTCCGCTCCGGTCGCCAAGGCGGAAGAAACGGGGCAATGCATCTCAAAAGACGCGTTGGCGCCGCTTGCCGGTCTCGAACCAGGCGTCGTTTCCGCACCGTCCAACATGGGTTCGCCCATCCTGCGCTTCACGCAGCATCGCGTGCTCTCCGGTCCCTATCACCGCGATCAGGGTGGCATGCTGACCGAGTTGCACATCGGCCTTGCGGAGCCGAAGGAGGCGGAAGCCTTCCTGCGCGGCGCTCATGTAACGTTGCTTGCCTTTTGCCCCAGCGACCCGCAGGTGGAAGAAGTTTCGAAGCTGAAACCGGATGGGCTCTATGCGCAACTCGGCCAGGGCCATGTGCCCGCCTATCTTCAGCCGATCCCGGTTGCCGCGAAGTCGGACGTGCAGTTCTTCCGGTTCACACCGGGGGATTGAGCGTGCCGATATCTGACGAACGGACTTTTATGGAAGAACAGCCGCCAGCAAGTGAATCGTCGAGCCTCTTTCGCAAGGTGAGTGGGCGCTTCTTTCGTTCCATACTTGTCGAACGTATCGATCACGTCCTCGATCCTCCGCATGAGACGAGCGCCGGGCGCTATCACCGGCTCGGTCAGCCTGCCCTTTATATGAGTGCTTCGCCGGAGTGGGCGATCATGGCGATTTCAGGTTATATGCGCGAAGACGGACGGCGACGTGTTGTCGTGCCGCTGTTGGTCAGCAAGGCATTTGTGCTCGATCAACATGATGAGCAGGCCTGTGAACGGCTCGGCATTGATCGGGATGCCTCCAATCTACCCTGGCGCCCCGCTTTGGCCGCCGGCGAGGAACCGCCCTCCTGGCGCACGGCCGACGCCGCCAGAGCAGCCGGCGCCGACGGCATCATCGATCGATCAAGATTGATCTCCGGTGGTTGGCATCTCAATCTGTTTCGTTGGAACGCGCTCGGCGGCCCGTCCGTCGAGGTGAGCGGTGATCCGGTTGAGATTACATTGTCGGAAAATGGCCCGAAGTGGGGTCTATAGCCAGAGCTCGTAACTCAGCTCTTGGTCTGGTCGGTGCCACCGCGCCGTGATCAGGCCCTGCGCCGCTCCAGGGCGTCGAGCGTGACGAGATAACCGATGAAGCCGAGGTTATAGCCGCCGAGCGCAACGAACAAGGTCATCAGAGGCGGGGGAACCGCTGAGGCGGCAACCGCTGCCATGAAGGCAATGCTGATCAGGGCTGCACCCAGGATCGAGCCGATCGCCGAACGCTGCAGGCCGGCCGCAATTCCGATGATCATGGCGGTTACGAATATCATCGCTCCACCTCCTCTTTACCAAAAACAAGTTTGCACAGAATTGCATGCGGATGGCTAAGAAAGGCTTTGTAGACAGGGTTAACGCATGATGAAGCCTATTGTGCCGTGCGTCCCATCGGCCGCCGAAGCAACGCCGTAGCACCTTAAATCTGCGCATAATCTCTTCCCAAAATCGATTCCGACTTAAGGATTATGCGGCTCCGCATTTGCGGCGACTTCGGATAAAAGACGGTATGAGCAGCTTCTTTGAGAATGATTCGCCGACGAATCTCGCGGAATACTCTGTCTCGGAATTATCCGGATCGATTAGGCGTACCGTCGAGAGCGCCTTCGATCAGGTGCGCGTGCGCGGAGAAATTTCCGGCTATCGCGGACCGCACTCCTCCGGCCACGCCTATTTTTCGCTGAAGGACGACCGAGCCCGCATCGACGCAGTGATCTGGAAAGCTACATTTTCCAGACTGAGATTCCGCCCCGAAGAAGGAATGGAAGTCATCGCAACCGGCAAGGTGACAACCTTCCCGGGCTCCTCGAAATACCAGATCGTCATCGAGACGCTTGAGCCGGCGGGTGCCGGTGCGCTGATAGCCCTGTTGGAGGAGCGCAAGCGCAAGCTCGGCGCCGAGGGTCTGTTCGATGCCGACCGAAAGCGTCGGCTTCCTTTCATGCCGAAGGTCATCGGTGTCGTCACCTCGCCGACGGGCGCGGTCATCCGCGATATTCTGCATCGCATCTCCGATCGTTTCCCCGTGCACGTGCTGGTGTGGCCGGTGAAGGTGCAAGGGGACGGTTCAGGCGATGAGGTGGCGAATGCCATCCGCGGCTTCAACGAGTTCGCGCCCGGGGGCGCCGTTCCCCGTCCCGATGTGCTGATCGTCGCCCGCGGCGGCGGCAGCCTGGAGGATCTCTGGAGCTTCAACGACGAAGCCGTGGTCCGCGCCGCCGCGGCGAGCGAGATCCCATTGATCTCTGCCGTTGGTCACGAGACCGATTGGACCCTGATCGACTATGCCGCCGACATCCGCGCCCCGACGCCGACCGGAGCCGCGGAAATGGCCGTACCGGTCAAGGCTGAACTCGAGGCGCAGCTCGCAAGCCTTGCCGCTCGCCTGCATGGCGGTATCGGCCGGCAAATGGATCACCGCCGGCAGGCGGTACGTTCGCTCATTCGGGCGCTGCCCTCGCTCGACCAGCTTCTCGCCCTGCCGCGCCGCCGTTTCGATGAGGCCGCCGCCGGCCTCGGCCGTGGGCTGGAACTGAACACGCTCAACAAGCGCCGCTCTTTCGAGCGCACCGCCTCGCATCTGCGGCCCGACGTGTTGTCGAACCGCATCGCCGAGCGCCGGCAGATGCTGGGCGAGAGGATGAGCCGCGCCGAACGCACGGTCGAGCGGATGATCGATCGCGCCCGCGCCCGGATCGGCCGCGCCGATGCCGTTTTCGCCACGCTGCCCTCGCGGCTGGCGGCGCAGACCGGTCGTGCCCGCGATCATCTCGCCAATCTCTCCCGCCATGCCGACACGGCGATACGTCATCAGCTCGTGCGGGCGCGTGGTGAATTGGTGGCCCAGGAGCGGATCCTGCAATCGCTCTCCTATAAAAACGTGTTGAAGCGCGGCTATGCCGTCGTGCGTGACGAGGCCGACCGGCCTGTCTCGCTGGCCGCAGCCCTCGCCACGGGTGCGGCGATCTCGATCGAATTCGCCGATGGCCGCGTCGGTGCCGTTACCGGCGACAGCCCCGCCGCTCCCTCGCCGATAGTGCCGCCGGCGGAGACGCCGCCGCAGAAGACGCGGACCGCGAAGCCGGCTGATGCCGCCGACCCGCCGAAGCAGGGAAGCCTGTTCTGATGCGTATCCTCCTCGTGCTTGCCCATCCGCTGGAGGATAGCTTTGCCGCTGCGGTGGCGAAAACGGCGGAAGAGGCGCTTGTCGCCGGCGGGCATGAGGTGGATTTGCTCGATCTCTATCGCGAGGACTTTGACCCGCGGCTGACCGAAGCCGAGCGGCGCGCTTACGTCGATCAGCCCTATGATGTCAGCGCCGTCGAGACTATCGTCGCGCGGCTGCGGGCGGCGGACGGGCTGATGCTGGTCTTTCCGCAATGGTGGTTCAATTTTCCGGCTATCCTCAAGGGCTTCTTCGATCGGGTTTTCGCTCCGGGCGTCGCTTTCCACCACGATCCCGCCGGCGGCCGTATCGTGCCGCAGTTAAGCAATATCCGCCTGTTCTGGGCGCTGACGACGACCGGTTCTCCCTGGTGGGTCGTGCATCTCTATATGGGCAATCCGGTGCGCCGGCTCCTGAAACGTGGTATCGCCGCTTTCTGCGCAAGGCGGCTCGATTTCCGTATGCTGACCCTGCACGATATGGATCGCATTGGCGAAGCCAAGCGTCGTGCTCACCTTTCTCGCGTCAGGAATGCCCTGGCCGCGCTTTCGCTTTGATCTAGTTAATCCCCACACCATCAATTCGGCTGATATGCGGTTTTGGCGGCGGTATGTTATTCTAACGCCATGTTTTTTTAGGAGGACCAGACGATGAGATTGGCCTCTTACAATGTCGAAAACCTCTTCGATCGCGCCAAGGCGATGAATCTCGATAGCTGGGAGGAAGGCCGCCCGATCCTGGAGAAGTTCGCCGCGCTTGAAGGCTTGCTCGGTCAGGCGAGCTACAGCGACGCCGATCGGCGAAGGATCATGGAACTGATCGTCGCGCTTGGCCTGGAGAGAAGCGACACCGGCCCCTTCGTACTTCTGCGACGCAATCGCGGTGCGCTGTTGACCCGGCCGAAAACTGGCGGCGTCGTGGTCATTGCCGAGGGCCGGGCCGATTGGGTTGGTTCGCTGGAATTGCGTGAGGAGCCGGTGGATGAAGAGGCGATGCGCAACACGGCCCGGGTCATGAGCGATGTCAATGCCGATGTGCTGGGCGTTATCGAAGTCGAAGGCCGGCCGGCGCTGGCCTCTTTCAATTCATTGATCGTGCCGTCGGTCGGCGGCGATCCTTTTACGCATGTCATGGTGATCGACGGCAATGACGAGCGCGGTATCGATGTCGGTCTTATGACGCGGAAAGAATTCCCGATCGGTTTCATGCGCAGCCATGTCGATGATCGTTTGCCGGACGGTTCGCTGATCTTCCCACGGGATTGCGCCGAATATCGCGTGACGACGCCCGCCGGCGCGACGCTGGTCGTTCTGGTCAATCACTTCAAGAGCAAAGGCTATGGCGGCGTGCAAGCTTCCGACGCCCGCCGCAGGACTCAGGCGAAGCGGGCGCGGGAAATCTACGAGGCCTTGCTGATGGAAGGTGTCGACTACATTGCGTTGATCGGCGACCTCAACGACTTTCCCGACAGCCAGCCGCTGAAGCCACTGACCACCAGCACCCTGAAGGATGCCTTTACCCATCCCGACTTCGATGATGGCGGTTATCCCGGCACCTACGGCCTCTGCAACACCACCGGCAAAATCGACTATCTTTTCCTATCGCCGACGCTCTTCGACAAAGTGCAAGGGGGCGGTGTTTTCCGCAGGGGTCTATGGCCGGGTTCGCGCCCGAAGCGCTGGGAGGTCTATCCGGAGCTCACGGCGGAGAAGCAGGGCGCATCGGACCATGCCGCCGTGTGGGTGGACCTGGATATTTGAAAATACCCTCGCTCTATCGAAGCGAAGCTATTGATGGCTTACGCCCACTCGCCCCCGCGCATGACCGGCACGCGTGAGCCGTCGAGCTTGATGCCGTCGATATCCACCTTGTCGGAGCCGATCATCCAGTCGATGTGAATGAGGCTCGAATTGCCGCCCTGGGCCTTGATCTGTTCCTGGCTCAACGTCGCGCCGTCGATGAAGCATTTGGAATAGCATTGGCCGAGCGCGATGTGGCAGGACGCATTTTCGTCAAACAGCGTGTTGTAGAACAGGATGCCGCTGGCCGAGATCGGAGAGGAATGCGGCACCAATGCCACTTCGCCGAGGCGCCGCGCGCCTTCGTCGGTATCCAGCACCTTGTTCAGCACTTCTTCGCCGCGCGTCGCCTTCGCCTCGACGATGCGGCCGCCTTCGAAGCGAACCCGGATATTGTCGATCAGTGTGCCCTGATGCGAGAGCGGCTTGGTCGAGGAGACGTGACCTTCGACACGCAGCGCATGCGGCGTGGTGAACACCTCTTCGGTTGGGATGTTCGGGTTGCAGGTGACGCCGTTCTTGGCGACCGAGGCGCCGCCGTGCCATTCGTGGCCGTCGGCGAGGCCGATCTTCACGTCGGTACCCGGACCCTGGAAGTGCAGGGCGGCGAAGCGCTGCCCGTTCATCCAGGCCGAACGCTTGTGCAGGTTGGCATTGTGCTCGGCCCAGGCGCCGATCGGATCCGGCACGTCGACGCGCGAGGCGGCGAAGATCGCCTTGGCGAGCTTGGCGACGGCAATCGCTTCCGGGTCGTCTGGGAAAACCAGCTTCGCCCAGGAGGGGTTGGGATAGGAGACGATGTTCCAATTGATGTCGAAATTGGAGATCTTCTCCAGCGCTGGCTTGTAAGCGGCAGAGTTGGCGCGGTTGGCGCGCGCCACCTTGGCCGGGTCCTGGCCGGAGAGCAGCATCGGATTGTCGCCGGAAATGGCGAGCCGCGCGGCATTATTGGCATAGGCCTTGGCCATGCCTTCATAGAGCCAGTTCGAAGCGCGGTCGAAGCTGCCGTCATGACCGTATTCGTAGCGGGCAAGCGTGGTTTCCTCGTCGGAATAGAAAGTGGTGACGAGACCGGCGCCGGCTTTATACGCCTCGCGGGTGATCAGCCGCACCAGCGGCATCGCCACGACCGGCGCGGTAATGACCAGATCCTGGCTCGTCTGCAGTTGCAGCCCGACCTTCACGGCCACTTCGGCAAGCTTTTCCAGCTTGGCGGGATCGACGGGATGATGGTTGGGCGAGTCGAACGTCATGGCAAAACCTGCGTGCTGAGGATCGGAACAACGGTCCCAGACTTAGACTTGTTTGCGCCGGAAATGAAGGCTGTTTTGTTTTTTTGCCACCATCAAGCGATCAGCGGCGCGGCCTTCGCCTTCAAAATCGTCAGCGCGTCCTGTGGGTTAAGGCGCACCTGCAGGCCGCGCTGACCGCCGTTGATATAGACGTATGCCTCCGTTATCGCCTGCACCTCGATCGCCGTCGGCACGGTCTTTTTCTGGCCGAAAGGACTGATTCCGCCGACATGATAACCCGTCAGCCGCTCGGCATCGGCGGGCTTCATCATGGCCGCCGATTTGCCGCCGAATGCGCCGGCGAGCTTTTTCATGCTGACCTCACGATCTGACGGAACGACCACGCAGACCGGCTTGCCATCCACCTCTGCCATCAGCGTCTTTAGCACCCGATGGGGCTCCTCGCCCAGAGCCTCCGCCGCCTGCATGCCGACACGCTCGGCATTCGGATCGTAGTCATAAGTATGGACCGTGAAGGCAACCTTGGCCTCAGTCAGCATCTGCGTGGCGCGGGTGGTTTTGGACATGAAGATACCGATGTGTCTGACGGCTCAATCTGAACCAAATTCTGAATGAACGCGGTCGAGCTTTTCTAAAATCTCCAATCCTCGAGCCCGGTCGCCGCTCGCAACTCTTAGGCGAAACCGCGTTTCAGCATTGAACTCAGTCAGCGCTTTTGTTGAAAGTTCTTCGAAAAGCTTGTTGAGGCTCGTGCCGCGGGCGACGGCGAGAGCTTTCAAACACTCATGCTGATCGTTCGGAAGACGGATTGTCAGCTTTTCCTATTTCAAGGTCCCCTTAGCGGTTGAACGCGCCCGCATAGATCTCCGGCTTGAAGCCGATCAGCAATTTGCCGTCGGCTTCCAGTACCGGGCGCTTGATCATCGAGGGTTGGGCCAGCATCAGGGCAATGGCCTTGTCCTTGGTGAGATCGGCGCGGTCTTCTTCAGGAAGGGCTCTGAAGGTGGTGCCGGCGCGGTTCAGCACGGTTTCCCAGCCTGCCTGCGCGGTCCAGCGTTCCAGATGGTCGCGGTCGATGCCGATAGCCTTGTAATCGTGGAAATCATAGGCGATGCCATGGCCTTCCAGCCAGGTCCGCGCCTTCTTCATCGTGTCGCAATTCTTGATGCCGTAAATCTTGATCGTCATGCCGAATCCGTTCCTTGCTGTGCGCCATCGCATAACACGCAAGCGGCGATGAACGAAAGTCTGGGACGGCGCGAGGGTTCGGACCTGCGCTGAGCTGCCTCAGTCTTCCAGCGTTCCCGGCTTGCGGGCCGCAGCGCTCGGCCTGTCGCAGCCGATTTTCATCAGGTCGCCGCGGCGCCGCACGAGGCGATCGGAAGCCCGGGTGACGATGAGGCCGGCCTGCGGGGCGTGAACATCGATCGTTCCATTCGGCATGCCCGGCGCGGTAAGGATCGTCGCCAGCAGATCTCCTTCAACGACGCGCTCGCCGATATTGCGATGGAAGAGCACGGTACCGGCCTGCGGCGCGCGGATCATCTCGACATTGTCGAGCGGTACGGCGGGTCCGGTAAAGCTGGGCAGGCTCACGTCATCATCCCGCACCGCGCCACGGGCAGCGAGGAAACGCCAGAGCCCTTCGGCATCCCTCTTTGCCATCTCCGGATAGACATCGCGCGTGCCGCGCAATTCGACGGTGACAGACAGTTTTCCCGGCAGATGCACCTTCTTCTCGCCAGGCACGTCGTATTTCCAGGCGAAACTGACGGCTTCCTCGAAGGCAGAGCTTTCACCATCCGACAGCAGGACGGCGTCCATATTCAGAGCTGCCGCCAGATCGGCCGCCTCCGGCCAGAAGGCTTCGTCGATATAGGCATATTGCAGGGATTCGTCGTCGCAGTGCAGGTCGATCACCAGATCGGCCCCGAGCGCCATGTGGATGAGTTGCCGCTTCAGCCGATCCGCGGCTGGATAGCGCTCTAGATTTTCGATCAGCAGGTGACGGTCGCGCGCCGAAATCAGCGGAAAGTCGCGGTTGAAATTGGTGCGCGTGCCCAAATCGAAGCGGCCCTGCATCTCGCCGAAATGCGATTGCGCCGCGCCGATGGGATTGGCATGTGGCACCACGATGATGTCGCTCAGAACCGCGCCTTCGGTTTCCGCCTGCCGTAGTCGCTCGCAGAGGAAGTGGGCCAGCGCCGTGCCCGGCAGTTCGCCCGCATGCAGCGCCGCCTGGATATAAACTTTCGGCGCATCCGGCTTGCTGCCCGTAAAATGCAACACAGGCAATTGCCACGCGATCCCGGGCGTATCACCGTCGATAATGATTTGCGTGGCGTCCATGTGCTTTTCTCCTGCTTGCAATGCCCCGACGGCCGCAGCGCGCGCAATGGGAAGGCGGCGCGCGGATCGATCAGAACTTGTTTCACCGCCTGCCGAAAAACAAGGGCTGCCGCCGCAGCCTTGTCATTGCTCCCGTTTTTTACGAACCGCCGCTCCTGCGCAGGCTCATAATTAGGGCGAGGCTGAGCAGAACGGCGCCGGCACCGAGGACAAAGGGCGCTGTGTAGCCGAACTGATTGGCAAGCAGGCCGGCGATCGGACCGGTGCTTCCGAGCGCCAAATCCAGAAAAACCGAGTAGAGGCCGAGTGCAACGCCACGATTTTGCGGCGGAATTCGCGCCATCGCCTCATTGCCAAGCGCCGGAAAGATCGGTGCAAAGCCGGCCCCGGCGAGGGCTGCACCGATGATCGCAACGGCGGGTGAGGGAGCAAAGGCCAGCTCCATCAGCCCCAAGATCTCAAGGACCAGTGAGACGCGTGCCAGCGGCAAGCCGCCGAAGCGGGCGACGGCTTGCGCCAATCCGAGGCGGACGCCGATAAAGGCGAGACCAAAAGCGCTCAATGCCAGCGAAGCGCCGTCCCAATCGCGGCTATGGAAAAACAGGGCGACGAAGGCCATCACGACGCCGAAGCCGCTGGAGGCAAGCGCCAGCGCGACGCCGAACGGCGCAATACGGCTGAGGACCTGCCCGGTTCCGATGCCCTTCTCCTTGACGCCCGGCACGGCCGGCCGCGTCTGCGCCAGTATCAGGCCGGCAATCGCCAGCCCGATCGTTACCGCGCCGGTGGCGAAGAAGCCATATTGCCCTGCAAGCCACGCACCGAAGGGTGCGGCAAGCGCGATGCCGCCATAGGTGGCGATGCCGTTCCAGGAGATGATCCGCACGGTTTCGCCCGGTCCCATCAGGCCGATCGCCCAGGTGATCGCCGCCGTGCTGACCAGGCTCTCACCGACGCCAAGCGCCAATCGGCCGACAAGCAGAAGTTCCAGGCTCAGGGCCGGAGCGCCCGTCACCAGCGCCGATGCCAGCGTCAGTGCGCCGGAAAGTCCAAAGGCTAAGAAGCCGAGGAAAACCGAACGGCGCGGCCCGTAATGGTCGCACAGCCGGCCGACCTGCGCGCGGCTGATGATGGTTGCCACATATTGCGCGCTGATGGTTATGCCTGCCCAGACGACACCGAATCCGAGTCCGCTATCGACATAGGTCGGCAGCACGGCGAGTGGCAAGCCGATGGCGACATAGCCGAAGAAGGTCAGCGCAACGATGGAAAGGAGGGATAGTGTCGAGGAGGAGTGGATGGTTTGCGAGGCAGTGTTCACGAGATATCGCCTGCGGGCACCGGCGCGCGGTGTCCTTGCTGTTTGCAATACGGATCGGGGTTCGTACCGGATAGGAGTGGCTGCAACGGCCCAACGACCGCGCGAGGTCACGGTCAATTGGTATCAGGCGAGGAGAGGCGGGGTCAATGAAATTGCTGCTTTGCAGCAACAAATGATGACGCGTTCAAGCAATTGTGTTCGGCGCGGTGACGGGTGAAGGAACCGCACATGCGCGGTCAGCGGGAAGCGGCTTGCCGTGGGGAAGGAGGCAAGGCGACGATCGCGCCACCTTGCCTTCGGTTCACATCGTCAGCACCACGCTTGCCGTCGTTCGCCCCGCCTCCAGGTCGGCATGCGCCCTCGCTGCATCTTTCAGCATGTATTCCGCCCCGATCGGATTGATAAGGCCGGCCTGCAGTTCCGCCATCAGCGCCTCGGCGCCCTGCCGGTAGAGAGCAGGATCGTTGGCATAGGTCAGCACGCTCGGGCGAGCGAGACCGATGGCGCGGGGCGCGGTCAGTTCCTCGATCTGGATCGGAGGAATGGGACCGGCGGCTTGGCCGAGGCTCGCGACCATGCCAAAGGGCCGCACGGTCGCGAGTGTCTGCGACAACATTGCGCCACCAATGCCATCGATGGCGAAATGCACGCCCCGGCGGTCGGCGATGCGGCGCGTCTCCTCCACCCAATCCTCGGACGTATGCAGAAGAACGGCATCGGCGCCGGCTTCATAGGCAAATTCCGCCTTGGCTTCCGAACCGACGGTGGCGATGACGTTGGCGCCGAGCCGCTTTGCCCAGCGCGTCACGATCTGCCCGACACCGCCGGCTGCCGCATGCACCAGAATCCATTCGCCCGGCTGCAGCGGATGAACCTTATGCAGCAGCATATGAGCGGTGAGCCCGCGCAACATCGTGCTGCCGGCGAGCCTGTCGCTGACACCGTCGGGCAGCCGCACCAGCCGCGAGGCAGGCAGAGTCCGCACCTCGGCATAACTTCCGAGCGGATGGCCGACATATGCGATGCGATCGCCGACCGACAGACCTTCGACGCCCGAGCCGACCGCCTCCACCACGCCAGCGCCCTCAAAGCCGAGAACGGTCTGGCCGGGCGGCAGGGGATAAAGCCCGGAGCGAACATAGATATCGACGAAATTGACGCCGGAAATGCTTTGGCGGATGCGGGCTTGCCCGGGTCCCGGCTCAGTGACGGCAAGGTCGACGAGCCGCATTGTCTCCGGGCTGCCGGGACCGGTTATGGCGATGGCTAGGGGCATAGAACAGTCTCCTTTCAGACGCGTTTTTTTGATCACAAAGGCGCGCCTGAATAAATTCGGTATGAACTCACCGCATCTGTGCAATAATGCACAGATGATCGATTGGCAGGACCTCCTTCACTTCGCCTCCCTTGCCCGCACCGGCTCGCTTTCGGCGGCTGCGCGCGAGCTTGGCGTCGACCACGCCACTGTCGGCCGGCGGATCGCCGCGCTGGAGCGCACGCTGGACCTGCGGCTCATCGACCGCCGGCCGCGCACCTCGCCCTTGACGGCTGACGGCCGGGCGATTGCCGAGCTGGTGGCCGGCATGGAGGACAATGTCGAGGCGATCAGACGTTATTCGAAAAGCGCGGTTGCGGGCCTTTCCGCCGCCGTCATGATCAGCGCGCCGCCCTCCATCGCTGCCCATCTCATCGCCCCGAAAGCGGTCGCCTTTCGCGCCGAACATCCCGATATCACGCTGACGATCGCCGGCGTCACCCGCCGTTCCGCCCTTAATCACGGCGAGGCCGATATTGCCGTGCGCATGTCGCGTCCCGAGGAAAGCGATCTTCTCGTCCGGCGCATCGGCGTCATGCGCTTCGGCCTTTATGCCGTGCCTGAAATTGCAGCGACGCCGGAGGATAGCTGGGTCTTCATTGGCTATGACGCGGCGCTCGATCATCTGACGCAGCAGACCTGGCTGCGCAGCCTGCTTGCGGGCCGCCCCATCGTTTTCCGTGCCGGCGACGTCTTCGGTCAATTGCAAGCCGCGCTCGCCGGTCTCGGTGTCGTTGCGCTGCCCGCCTTCCTCGGCGATGGCGAAGCCGCCCTTAAGCGTCTGCCGACGGAAATCCCCTCACCCACGCGCGACCTCTGGCTCGTGACCTATCCCGATCTTCGCCGTTCTCCCGCCATCCGCGCGGTGATGGATTTCGTCAGCGAGACGATCGGGAGAAGCTGTCCGCTGAGAGGGGTTGACGGGCAGCCTGAGCCGATCTCGACAGTTCCGCACTCGACGCTTTGATGGCTTCGACAGTGCCATTCGCGCCGCTGGCATCCGCGTGCAATTCGCTCGCGTCCATGACCGGGTTCATGATGCCATGGCGATAGCCGGAATCGAGGGCCTTGAAAATAGCTGCAGCTTCAGAGTTGACGACGCGGTGGTGACGCATGCCGATGTGTCAATTTAGAAGAGGCCATTGATCGATATATTCGTGCTTACTAAGACCTTGTAGACTATTGACCAACACGAATTTCCGCACGGTCCATGTAATCGGCTTTTCCAAGTCGACCCTTGGAACGGGCGTACGGCCGTACTGAAGAGTTATATGGGGCTGGTAGCCCGGATCCAGACAAACGGCCAAGCCAGCCTCGTACACCGCGAGCCCGAGTTGAAGTTGAAGCCTTCTGAATTCCTTGACGCCATCTGTTGGACAAAGAACCAGCGGATGTGATGGTTGGCGAAAACTGAGAACATGGTCGAAAACCAACGTGAACTCGCAGTGCTGGATGGTTTTCGCCGCTCTCATGGCGATGGCGGTGATGTCATCCCGTCGTTTCGGATATTTGCCGAAGCCATGGACAGAGACATGCCGAAGTCCTGGTGGTCTGGCCCTGCCCAGTAAGCGATAGCTTTGACCCAATATCACCATAAGCTTGTCTATTTCGTTGCCGACCGGTTCATCGGGCAAAAGAGCGAAGTAAAGATTCTCCGATCCCTGCCTTGTCTGTGTTCTCGGGGGCGGAGTCTCCGGTTCCGTCATCCCGAAAGGAAGCTGTGTCTGTCTAACATCGAACATTTGATACCTCGCGGCCCCAAGGACGCCCCTCACTCGCTTCTGCCGAGCTAATCTCATCCGTGTTCGCAAATCAAGAACAAAAAGAGAACGAAGTGTCCGGCGTCGCGCCTAATTGAATATCTCGCGCCGCTTCCATAGATTGGGAAAATCAACAGCACCGAATAAAACCGCCCTTCGATTGTTCACCGCAGGTCCGGGCTTTTGCGCCCGTTCTCAATAAGGGAATGATCTCACATGTTGATAAAAACCATCTTCTCCGCCGTGTTTTTCACCCTCATTGGTCTCGGTGTGTCCGCTTGCTCCACCACGGGGCAGGGCAATTCCAGCGGGGGCAGCGGCGGTATGACGCGTTCCTCTCCGGCCGGCGGCAGTACGTCGGGCGGCGGTATGGGCGGCGGATATTGATAAGCTCCCAAGCTGCGTGGGAAGCGGTGCGGCTGATGTTGCTATGGCAGCATCGGCATCGCTTCCTTCGACCGATAAAATCTCGGCAACCGGTCGTCTTGCGCAAGAATCGGGTTGAATTGAAGTGCCCAAAGCACGATTTTCATGGCAAGTGGAAACACGGAAGGCCCTGCCATGAGCGAGACGAATCAACATTATCTGATCTTCGAAACCGCGGGCGGTTTCTGTGGGATTGCCTGGAACGATATCGGCATAACGCGCTTCCAATTGCCGACGAAAAGCGCTGAAGCGACCGAGCGCCTTATGCTCCGCCGTCTGCCAAATGCGCGTCCCGGCATACCGACGCCCGATGTAACCGAGGCGATTGCCGCCGTGAAGCGCTATTTTGCGGGCGAGGAGATCGACTTCTCCGGCGTAAAACTGGATCTGAGTGAGCAGGACGATTTCTTCAAGCAGATCTATGCGGCCGCCCGGCAGGTGGGATGGGGGCACACCACCACCTATGGCGCGCTCGCCAAGCAGCTTGGCGCCGGTCCCGAAGCTGCGCGCGACGTCGGCCAGGCCATGGCCAAGAACCCGGTGGCGCTGATCATCCCCTGCCACCGCGTCTTGGCCGCCGGAGGCAAGATAGGCGGCTTTTCGGCGCCCGGCGGATCGACCGCCAAGACCCGCATGCTGGAACTGGAAGGCGTTCAGCTCGCGCCGCCGAAGCCCGTGCAGCAATCCCTGAATTTCTGAACGCCGGTCGCATGGCCGCTGCTGAAGGAGGATGGATCACGCGTCCGTGGCTGCGGCCGCATCTCCGGCGAGCGGCCGAGCCCTTTGGGACGGAGAACGCAGCAGCAAATAGAACGCGGCGATATGCGTGATCATCAAGAGGGGCACGTAGATGATCGGGATCGCATAGGTGGCGCCTAGCTGCCCGGCCAATGCCGGAAGGTCGAGCTGACTGCCGTGATAATAATCGATGATGATATCGCTCGCCCCAGCGAGGTTGAAGGCAATGGTGAACAGCCAAAAGAGCGGGCGCGTCTTTATGGTCATAAGCGCCAGCATGGCGAGCAAGCCGGTTGCAAAATCACCGTAAGCGGCTGGCGCGGTGAAGCCTGCGGGCAGGTTCGGGCCGACGACGCCGGGAACGATGAAGACGAGCCCGAAGAAGCGGAAACTATGCAGCGTGGCGATGGCGCGTTGCGCTGCGACCTGATCCATCGATTTGAGCCTCGGCCAGATATACGCTCCGAAGCATAGCAGCCAAGGGACATACCCCAGAACAAGATGTAACTGGAAGATGATTGCGGGCGACATGTGGCCTCCTCTGGGATGCGAATTCATGCGGTGTCGAACACGATGGGGTCGCAAGCCTGATGTACGACTGCTTTCGCCTGGCGACTATTCGCTATAATGTTGACGGGCCATGAAGCAGAATTTCACAGTGAGACGCGGGGCGCTCGACGGTGTGGAGGCGTTCCTCAGCGTCGCCGAGCACCGCAGCTTTCGCAGGGCGGCCGCGGAACTGGGGGTAACTCCTTCAGCGATCAGCCAAGTGGTGCGCGCACTTGAGGCGCGCGTCGGCGCAGCGCTCTTCCTGCGCACCACGCGCAGCGTCGGCCTGACAGAAGCGGGCGAGCGGTTCCTCTCGCGCGCCAAACCCGCCTTCGAAGAGCTCGTCGCCGCAAGCGAAGTCGCCGGTCAGCTCGGCGAGCGGCCGGCCGGATTATTGCGTCTCGCCGTGCCGCGTTCGGTCGTGCCGATCCTGCTGGAGCCGCTGATTGCGTCCTTCTGCGAGGCCTATCCTGCGATCGAGGTGGAGATCGCGGTCAGTGAGAAGCTGGTGGATCTCGCAGCCGACGGTTTCGATGCCGGCGTCAGGATGGGCGAGTTCATCGCCGCGGATATGGTGGCGGTGCGGCTGACGCCGCGGTTCCCGTTTGTGGTTGTTGGCAGTCCCGACTACCTGTCCCGACGAAAGCCGCCGCAGCGCATCGACGATCTGCGCGATCACGCCTGCCTGCGCATGCGCCGCTCGAACGGCTCGGTCGCGCCCTGGTCCTTTGTCGACGGCGGCAAGACGATCGAAGCAATCGTCTCAGGGCCACTCATCGCGCATGATTATCCCACGATCCTTGGGGCTGCCATCCAAGGTGCTGGGCTCGCGCAGGTACCCGGTCCGCTCGCCGAAGCGGCTGTCGCCGACGGCCGATTGCAAGCGCTGCTCACACCCTTTGCCATCACAACGCCAGGGGTTTTTCTGTACCATCCAGGCAGGCATCAGGTCTTGCCCAAACTCCGCGCATTCATCGAGCATGTCAGATATCGGCGCGGCGACGCTCGGTTCGGAGAGGTCATCTCCGGCTGATCGGAAGGTCGAGCGGTTTGACCCACTCGAGACGGCGCTTGGTGAACATCTCGAGCATCGGCTCAATGCCGTCGGAGCTGTCCAGGCAGCCGATCGTCGCAAAGACCATTCCTGGGAAGCTCTCCAGCTTGCTGCTGAATACTCTGGCGCCGCAATCGGGGCAGAAGTTGCGATCGAGGCCCTTGCCGGATTGGGCGATATAGTGAAACGCCTTCGGCTCTCCGCTGGTCAGCGTAAAATCATCCTCGGGCACGCCGAAGAAAGTGGCTGCCTCGCCGCCTGATGCGTTCTTGCAGTCAAGGCAGTGACAAACGGCGACGAAAGTAGGATCCGTATCGAACTGGAATTTGACGGCACCGCATGCGCACTGACCTGTGTGCTTCTTGGCCATGTATCAGCCCTCCTATCCGATTGACAAACATCTCTGCGTAAACCGCGGCATTCTATGTGCTTAAACAGGCAAAGCGCGCGTGACTTCCGCCCGCAATTACCACTGCAAATCAGCCATCTCGTAAAATGGGCGGATTTCGATCTCGCTCGGTCCGGGCATGGGGTTGGGGCAGCGCTTTACCCAGGCGACGGCCTCATCCATGTCTTTGACCTCCCAGATCCAGAAGCCGGCGACAAGCTGGCGGGGTTCACCGAAAGGCCCGTCGATGACCGTACGGTTGAGGCCATCGAATGCGACACGCTTGCCCTCGGAGGAGGGTTTGAGGCCGTCGGCCGTGATCAAGATGCCGGCATCGCGCAGATCGTCATTGAATCGGCCCATTGTCTCCATCATCTCCGTCTCCCAGCTCGTATGGGAAAAACCCTTCTCGCTCTCCTCGGTAGCCTTCACCAGCACCATCACACGCATCGTCTGTCTCCTTGTTTGAGCCGGCCTTATTGGCCTGATAACGAAATGACGAACGGGGTTTTCGCACGCCGACATCGTCCTACAAATTTTGATGTCAGACGCAATTTCCCGCGCTTACACTCGCTCAAACGATGCGAATTTCAGCCCGAACCGAGGCCTTTCTCTCACCAAGCAGAAATGCCAGCTTGTCCTTTAAAGCGATGTCGAAATTGTAAAGCCGCCGATGCCCAAAATTTTTTTCTGACCGCTGTCAAAATCTTGCCGGTTCGAACGTCGTTGTCGCAGCCGGCCCTGAGGCTGCGCGTATCGAGAGAAAGGAACAGGTCATGCAATATATGCTGTTGGTCTATTGGAATGAAGCCGAACACAAGAATGCTAAAAAGGAGCAGAAGGCCGAGACCTTCGCGGCCTACGCCGCTTACACTGAAGCGTTGAAAAAAGCCGGAGCGTTCGTGGCGGGCAGCGGATTGCAGGATTCCTCGATGGCAACCGTGGTGCGCGCATCGGATGACAAGCCCACCGTTCTCAACGGCCCCTATATCGAAAGCAAGGAGCAGTTGGGCGGCTACTACATCATCGAAACGGCAGATCTCGATAGCGCCATCGCCTGGGCGGCGCGTTGTCCCGGCGCTCAACGAGACACCGTGGAGGTCCGCCCTCTCATGGTCTATTGAACCGCCATGTCGCAAGGAGACGACCAGTCTGCCATCAAAGCTGCCGAAGCGGTGGCGCGCCGGAGCTATGGCAAACTGGTCGCTATTCTAGCGGCGCGCACACGCGATGTGGCTACTGCCGAAGACGCTCTGTCGGAGGCCTTTGCTTCCGCTCTGGCGGACTGGCCGGTCAAGGGTGCACCGCTAAAACCCGAGGCCTGGCTGCTTGCCGTTGCCCGCCGCAAGATGATCGACGCCATCAGGCGTAGGCGGGTAAGCACTGCCGCCTTCGAGCATCTCAAGCTCATGGCGGAGGAGCTGGAGGCAGCGGCGAGCCTGGTGCCAGACGTTCCAGACGAGCGTCTGGCTTTAATGTTTGCTTGCGCGCATCCGGCAATAGAACCCGGAATCAGAGCGCCGCTGATCCTGCAGACGATTCTTGGGTTCGACGCTGAGACAATCGCCTCAGCCTTCCTGGTCTCGCCGGCGGCAATGGGCCAGCGGCTGGCGCGGGCAAAGAACAAGATACGACGCACCAGAATTCCCTTGTGCGTGCCCGATCGGGCAGACATGCGCGCACGCCTGGCGGCAGTGCTGGAGGCGGTGTATGCGGCCTATACGGAAGGCTGGAGCGATCCGGTCGGTGCCGATGCGAACCTGCGCAATCTGGCTGAGGAGGCCATTTGGCTCGGCCGGCTGATCGTCGCGCTCTTGCCAGGTGAGGCCGAAGCGCTCGGCCTGCTGGCACTCATGCTCTATTCCCATGCGCGGCGTGGCGCGCGGCGCAGTCCAGCCGGCGAATTCGTGCCGCTCGCCGATCAAGATCCTGCGCTATGGGACGAAGGCTTGATCGACGAAGCTGAGGATCTGCTTGTTCGCGCCAGTGCGTTCGACGCCTTCGACCGCTATCAATTGGAAGCGGCCATCCAATCGGCTCATGTGGTGCGCCGCCGCACCGGCGCGACGGATTGGGCGGCAATCGAGCGTCTCTATGATGGGCTCTGCGCAATTACCGGCTCGCCGGTGGCGGCAATCAATCGCGCGATCGCCGTGGCGCAGACGCGCGGGCCAGCCGCAGGGCTGGCGGCGCTGCCGATGCTTACCCATGGTAGCCGGCTTGTCGAGTATCAACCCTATTGGGCTGCGCGAGCCGAACTTCATACCAGAATGGGGGAAATGGCGGCGGCCCGTGAAGCCTATGATCAAGCAATTGCCTTGGAAATAGATCCCGCCATCCGCCGCTTTTTGCGAAGGCGGCAGACGGAAATCCTGACGCCGCCGCGCTAAGCTCGGTGTTCCCGGATCACCAACATCGTCTTCTTGGGTCGAAGGTGTTGCCGTTGCCTTTCATTCGCGCTCGATTATTTGAATATGTTACTATTGTGCCTTGGAACCAATGACATGCAAAACTGTTCAGCTATAACTTTGATACAACGCTGATGTGCCCGGCAGGTTGGGTAAGCGGCGCTCTTTGAGGAGTCTCTCATCATGAATATTTCGCCCAGATTTCGTTCAGTCGCGGTTGCCGTCATCGCCGCCGCGGGAGTTAGCTTTGCCAGTGCCGCCCATGCCGATAGCGGGACGATCCGCTTCGCCGTCTACAAGGCCGCCTTCTTCGTCGGTGGCTCGGGAGGCGAGGGCACGCTGACCTTCCATGGTCGCCGCTATCCCATCACGATCGGCGGCATTTCGGGCGGCCTGGCCTTCGGTGCCTCCAAGACCTATTTCAGCGGTACCGTGCGCCACATACGCCGCGCCCGCGATGTGACGGGGGTTTACGGTGCAGTGGGCGGCGGCGGCGCAGTCGGCAGGGGTGCCCAGGTGATCGTCATGACCAATGACAAGGGCGCTCAGCTCGAGCTCACAGGCAGGCAGGTCGGTCTGCAAGTCAACGCCGATATCAGCGGCATGAGCATCACGGTGAAGTAAGAGCCGTTACTTCGTTCGTCATATCCTGGATGGGCCCGATTTGTTCAATTCGTGATCGGGCCGTTCCTGGAAAGCTGTTCAGGAGTGCCCGCAGCCTCTGCGCAGCACTTGCTCGCCACTCTGCGCAAATAGCTGACCTTGGCCCATTGCCACCAGCCGGATCTTCGGCGATGGCCTTACGTCGCCCGATAGATTTGCGCCACCACGCCCCCCGGAAAGGCCTTCGAGTGTATCAGCTTGAGAGGCATCGGCGCGGCGAGTTCCGAAAACAGCGGCAGGCCTTTGCCCAGCGCCACGGGATGCACCCCCAGCACGAACTGATCGACCAGGTTCCGGGCGATGAGGCTGCGGGCGAAGCTCACTCCACCATGGGCCATGATCGGCTTGCCTTCCCGGGCTTTCAACCTCGCGATTTCCTCCGTCAGGTCACCGCTCGCCACATAGGCATTCGCCCAACTGTCTGCACCGGGCTGCCGCTCCGTAGATTGTGTGCTTCCCGCATGGGCCCGCGCTTCATTGAGCGCCGCCGTCGGGTGCGCGCTCCTTAGGATCGCCGGCCCCTGTCGTGAGAAGACGGCCTTGGGGATCTGGTTCATCGGCGGCGCGAATACGTCGGTGGAGGTCGGCCACCA
The DNA here is from genome assembly GCF_036528765.1 of Rhizobium sp. BR 362. NCBI lineage: Bacteria > Pseudomonadati > Pseudomonadota > Alphaproteobacteria > Hyphomicrobiales > Rhizobiaceae > Rhizobium > Rhizobium sp. BR 362. The sequence goes on from NZ_JARWGH010000004.1 coordinate 202,148, forward strand.
GGCGGCCATGGCTTGGAAACTGCGGCTGCCCATGATGTGCAGGCTAGCGTTCCATATGGTCTCCACGGCCCAGGCTTTCGCCTCTGGATCGGAGCCGAACATCCATTTGTTTCCCCCATCGAGGTCGCTCACGAACCCGTCGACGGATATGGACATTTTCAAGATCAGCTCTCTCACGGCTTCCTCCTCGTTGCGGTTCCGGCCCGAGGACGGGCCAGATCGACAACTTTCGACAGCGCGTGATTATTTTATCGCTGCCGCTATTCCCACTCGATCGTGCCGGGCGGCTTCGACGTCACGTCGTAGACCACGCGGTTGATGCCGCGGACTTCGTTGATGATGCGGGTGGCGGCGCGGCCGAGGAATTCCATGTCGTAGTGGTAGAAATCCGCCGTCATGCCGTCGACTGAGGTGACGGCGCGCAGTGCGCAGACGAATTCGTAAGTGCGGCCGTCGCCCATGACACCGACGGTCTGGACCGGCAGCAGCACGGCGAAGGCCTGCCAGATCGCATCGTAGAGGCCCGCCTTGCGGATTTCATCGAGATAGATGGCATCGGCTTCGCGCAGGATTTCCAGCTTCTCGCGGGTGATGCCGCCAGGGCAACGGATCGCGAGGCCGGGGCCCGGGAAGGGATGGCGGCCGATAAAGCTGTCAGGCAGGCCGAGCTCCTTGCCGAGCACGCGCACTTCGTCCTTGAAGAGTTCGCGCAGCGGCTCGACGAGCTGCATCTTCATGCGCTCCGGCAAGCCGCCGACATTGTGGTGCGACTTGATGGTGACCGACGGGCCGCCGGTGAAGGAGACGCTTTCGATCACATCGGGATAAAGCGTGCCCTGGCCGAGGAAATCGGCGCCGCCGAGCTTCTTGGCCTCTTCCTCGAAGGTCTCGATGAAGAGGCGGCCGATGATCTTGCGCTTGGTCTCGGGGTCGCTGACGCCTTCTAGCTCGCCGATGAAGCGGTCGGAGGCGTCCACATGCAGGAGATGCAGATTGTAGTGCTCGCGGAACATGGCGACGACATTGGCCGCCTCGTCCTTGCGCATCAGGCCGTGGTCGACGAGGATGCAGGTGAGCTGATCGCCAACCGCCTCGTGGATCAGCAGCGCGGCGACGGAGGAATCGACGCCACCAGACAGGGCGCAGATCACGCGCTTGTCGCCGACCTGCTCGCGGATCGCCTGCACCGCCTTGGCGCGATAGGCCGACATCGACCAGTCGCCCTTGATCCCCGCGATATTGTGAATGAAGTTGCTGATCAGCTTGGCGCCATCGGGCGTATGCACCACTTCCGGATGGAACTGCACGCCGTAATATCTGCGCTTCTCGTCGGCGATGAAGGCATAGGGCGCATTCGAGGAGGTGGCGACGACTTCGAAGCCTTCCGGCAGCGCAGTCACGCGGTCGCCATGGCTCATCCACACCTGATGGCGCGAACCGTTCGACCACAGGCCTTCAAAGAGCGCGCAATCCTTGTCGACGTCCAGGAACGCGCGGCCGAATTCGCGGTGATGGCCGCTTTCTACCTTGCCGCCGAGCTGCATGCACATGGTCTGCTGGCCGTAGCAGATGCCGAACACCGGCAGGCCGCTGTCGAAGATGATCTGCGGCGCCCGCGGCGAGCCTTCGTCCACAGTCGAGGCCGGGCTGCCGGAGAGGATCACGGCTTTTGGCTGCAGCCGCTTGAAGCCGGCTTCGGCGGATTGGAAGGGAACGATCTCGCAATAGACGCCGGCTTCGCGCACGCGCCGTGCGATGAGCTGCGTCACCTGGCTGCCAAAATCGACGATGAGAACGGTGTCTGGATGTGCTGTCTGGGTCATGGCGAGCCTTTAATGAAAAGCGCTTTCGCTGGCAATCCGGCAAATCAAGCCGGAGCCGATTTTATTGTCCCGATTGTATCAGCCCTCGCGTCGCTCAGAACCAGAAAACGGCGTCTTCCAGCGCCGTGAACAGGCCATCGACGGCGTAAGAGAGCTTGCGGTCGATGACATGCAGATATTCCGTCCAGCCGGAAATGTGCTGCAGCTCGACCAGGCCATCGGAAATGCCGCGCAATCCAATCAGCGGCCGGTCGTAGATCTGGCAGACGCGCAGCACCGAGAAGGTTTCCATATCCACCATGTCGGCGGCGATTCGGCCATAGGCATCGGCGCCGGAGATGACATTGCCGCCGGTCGAAAGGCTCGCTTCCGGAATGGCGGGAATGCGCAGCGGCAGCTCGATCGTGGCGGGTTGGTCGAGGAACGGCGTGCGGCCCTTTTCGAAACCGAGCGGTGAAGCGTCCATGTCGCGATAGGAAACGGAGGTGACCTGGTAGACCTCGGTCTGCTCCAGCTTGGCCGAGCCGGCCGAACCCAGCGAAACCACCATGTCCGGCAGATCGTCCTGCGCTTCGAGCTGCGCGAGCGCGCGCGTCATGACGATGGCCGCCTCGACCGGACCGACACCGGTCATCAGCGGATCGATGCGGGAGCGCAGGAAGGGGCCGTACTCCGCCTCCGCCGCCATGACGAACAGGATCGATTTTCCCGATACGCGTTTCAGTTCGAATTTCATCCGGTAATTCCCTCTCGGCCTCGGATGACCATCATCGTCCCGGTCATGGAGGCAATCAGCTTGGCAGGCCCATCGCTTATAGCATAGGCCCGCCCATCGGCGACGATGATGGTGTTGCCGGGCTTGGTGACATCGCCGCGAAACAGAAAGCGCTCGCCGCGCCCAGGCGACATCAGATTGATCTTGAATTCGATCGTGAGAATCGATGCCGAGGGATCGATGACGCTGTAGGCCGCAAATCCGCAGGCTGAATCCAGCGCGGCGGCGATGATGCCGGCGTGGAGAATGCCGTGCTGCTGCGTCAGCTTCACGTCGAACGGCAGCTCGATCTCGACCGTGCCATGCTCGACGCGCGTCAGCTCCGCGCCGATCGTCGCCATCGCCGCCTGCCGCTCAAAGCTTGTTCTGATGCGCCCCCGAAAGTCGCCGCTGCTGCTTTCCCCAGTCATTCCTCATCCCTTTCGCGGCTGCGAAATTGGCATGGCGGAAGAATTTGGACAAGGGCACTGCGGTGGAATTCGCCTCCCGGGACTGCCGGGCCGTCGACATTGTTTTCCCATGATGGTGCGTATTCGATATGGTCACCAACAGATTCGAGATGGAACCAAGATGACGACGATCCGGCAATCGACGCGAGCCTACGAAACCTGGATGCGGACGCAATTGGGCGCCGATCTGGTCGAATCCGATCTCGACAAGAAGCACAAGAAGATGAAGAGCGGCGGTTTCGTCTTTCTGCGCGCCACCTATTGGCGCTGGGCCGAGACCATCTTCGAGATCTGCCCCGATCTTGCGGGCGCGCCGCAAGTGCTGGCGATCGGCGATACGCATCTGGAGAATTTCGGCACCTGGCGCGATGAGGAGGGACGGCTGGTCTGGGGCGCCAACGATTTCGACGATGCGGCTGTTATGCCCTATGCGCTGGACCTCGTGCGCCTTGCCACAAGCGCGATCCTTGCGCGGGGCGCCACTTCGCCGACGCCGCGCGCCATCGCCGAAGCCATCCTCGGCGGTTATCGCCGTGGGCTGACAGCGCCGTCTCCGGTCATTCTGGAGCGTGATTACAAGTGGCTGCGCAACGACGTCATCCTCTCAAATGCCGAGCGCAAGGAGTTCTGGGACAAATATCGGGATCTACCGCCGCCGGCCAAACCGGTACCCGCGCCTTACCTTGACGTGCTGCGTCGATCGCTGCCGGATGAGGAGCTTCCTTTCGTCGCCAAGCCGCGCACCGCCGGCACCGGCAGCCTCGGCCGCCCACGCTTTATCGCCGATGTCGAATGGCGCGGCGGGCCGGTAATCCGCGAGGTCAAGGCACTCGCTCAATCCGCCTGGTCGCTCCGACACGATCCGTCCGATACGATGATCCGTACGGGTATCATCGCCTCCGGCCGCGCCCGCTCTCCCGATCCGCACTATGAGGTGATCGACAAGCTGCTGGTCCGTCGCCTCTCGCCGAATAGCCGCAAAATCGAAATCGAGGGCGATGCGCAACTCCTGTTGTCGCCAGCCATGCTCGACCTGATGGGCTTCGAGATCGGCAATTGCCATGCCGATGACGTCTCCCGCATTCCGGCGATCCTGGCTGACCTCGACAAGAGGGAGGTGGACTGGTTGAGGAACTCCGCCAAGGCGGCTGCGGTTGCGATCGGCATGGAGCAGGCGGAGTTCGCGGCCAAGGGCTAGACCGGCAAAAAGCGGTCAATACCCAGCGGCTTCCAGGATCAGTTGGGCGATTGTATCGGGATGTGAGATCAGCGCAAGATGGCTGGCCTTCACCTCGATGGTCTTGGCGCCCATGCGCTTGGCCATGAAGCGTTCCAGATCCGGATTGATCGTCCTGTCTTCGGTGGAAACCGCATACCAGCTCGGCTTGCTGCGCCAGGCGGCTTGACTGGTCTTACCGGTCAGCAAAGCCTTTTGGAAGGGCTGCTGCACGGCATAAAGCACCTCTGCCTTGGCCCTCGGCAGGTCGCCGGCGAAATCCCGCAGGAATGCTTCCTCAGTCAACCGCCCTTCGTCACCGTCGAAGACGATGCCTGCCGATGCCGGCGGCGTTGGATATGTCTTGGCGAGCGCCGTATAATCTTCGCCTGCATCCGGTGCGCGGGCTGCGACATAGACCAGAGACGAGACCTTCGGATGCACACCGGCTTCCGTGACAATCATGCCGGAGAAGGAATGGCCGACCAGGACAGTCGGGCCGTCCTGACGATCGAGAACGCGCTGTGCCGATGCGACCGCTTCGGGAAGCGTCGTCAACGGGTTCTGCACCGCCGTGCAATTCAGCCCCTTGGCCTGCAGCCGCGCGATGACTTCCGTCCAGCAGGAGCCGTCTGCGAAGAGACCATGGACAAGAACGACGTTGCGGGCCTTCGCTGGCGCCGGGATCGCCGCGCCTGAGGCCGATTGGCTGGCGGCCATGGCGCGTGTGGAAATTAAGGAAGCGGCGGCGCCGGCAATAAGCGCGGTCGAGAAGTTCCGTCTGGTCATCATCATCATCGTGATCCTTATGGCGTTGAGACAAATGGGTGACAGAAAGCTGTCCGCGCCGGATGTCGGAGCGGTGAGCTTCTTGAGCGTTTTGCATTTCTGGGAGCGGCATCTGCCCAAATGCACCGATCGAATGCGCCCCGCCTTGCATTCGGATTGGGTAGCCGAGGCTGCTTTGTGTATGCAAAAGCAAGCTCGTTGATGAGATTTGTATTCGGAATGGCATTTTCTGTCAATAATTGGATGCATAACAGTTGCGTGATGACGAATTTGCATGCAAAGATGATGCGAAGAGATGTTTTTGCATACAAGCAACGATGAATGTCGGAGAACTCAGAATGACGGATGAACTGGATGACACGACGGAAGATCGCGAGTTGCTTTCCGATCGCATCCGCAACGCGCTGGAGGACGAGATCGCCACCGGTAAGCTGGAGGCGGGCGCCGCGCTGGACGAGCAGCAGCTTGCCGATCGCTTCGGTGCCTCGCGCACCCCCGTTCGCGAAGCATTGAGGCAACTGGCGGCGAACGGTCTGGTCGAAGTGCGGGCGCGGCGTGGGGTCGTGGTTGCCCGTATGACGCCCGAGCGCATCATGGACATGTTCGAGACGGTCGCCGAAATCGAGGCCATGTGCGTGAGGCTCGCCACCTATCGCATGACGCCGCTGGAGCGCAGCCACCTGATCGAGCTGCACGATTCATCCGAAGCGATCGTGAAAAAGGGTGATTTCGATGCTTATGATACGTTCAATCGCGCGTTTCACGAGGCGATCTATCACGCGACCCACAACAGCTTCCTCGCCGAACAGGCGATTGCGATACACAATCGCCTGATGGCTTTCCGCCGCGCGCAATTGCAGCAGGAACAGCGCCTCGATCGATCCCGGGTGGAGCATGAAGCGATCATGGAGGCCATCGCAGAGGGTGACGGGGAATTGGCATCGCGGCGCATGCGGGCGCATATGCTGAACGCAGCGACGGCGTTGCGGCGCTTCATCGAAGCCAACAAGCTTACCTGATTGGTATCCGGATCAGCCGCGGGCGATGCGCACGATGTGCTGGTCCCAGGCGACATCGCTGTGCTCGCCGAGGAAATTGCCGTTATAGGAGGACACGGCAAAGCCATGCTGCGCCGGCGCGATGCCGGCTGCATCGGCGATGCTTTCCACTTTCAGCACCGCCCCGGTCTTCGCATCTAAAGTCACCGATGTGCCTTGGACAGGCGAGGTGACGCCGACAAGGTTATCGGTGCGGTTGACGGCGATGGCGCCGACATAGTTGCCGAGCGCGCGGGTGGTGTCGTCGGGCAGGGAGATGAAGGTCAGGTCCTCTCCCTTGGAGAAATAACCGACGAGCGGCGGCAGGTCGTTGCGATGGCCTTCATATTGGCAGGCGAACCAGATCCGACCCTGCGCGTCGATGTCGACGTGGCGGGTGGAGACCTGGGCATAGTGCGGCGGCAGCGCGTGCTTTTCGATCAGCCGGCCGCTAGCCGTCTCGATCAGCGTCAGCGACGGCTTCATGTGATCGAGGTTGAGCTTGGTTCGGCCGAAATCCGGATGGGTCTCGATGCCGCCATTGGCGACGATCAACAGCCTCCCGTCGTCGGAAACGGTCATGTCATGTGGGCCGGTGCCGTAGGTTTCGTATTCGCCGATGCGCGCGAAGCGATTGCGCGCGTCATAGATGCCGATCATGCCCCTGTTGTTGTCGAAGTCGTTTTCGCTGGCATAAAGCAGCTTTCCGTCAGGGGAAAACGTGCCATGGCCATAGAAATGCCGGCCCTCGCGCGCCGTGATGACAACGGGCTCGCTTTTGTTCCAGGGATCGAAGATCATCGCGTAGGTGCCGGGGCGGCGGGCGAAAGCGACGGTCTTGCCGGTCGCCTTCGAAAAGGCCATGCCATGGGCGCGCGCCGGCAGCGCCACCTGATCGAGGATCTGGCCGCGCTCGCTGACTGTGGCCACCGCGAAAGAACCGTCCGACGTGCGGATGCCGGAAGCATAGACCGCGTCAGCCCGCTCCAGTGCCATCAGCGCACCCGGTTTCAACACGGCCAGAAAGGTCAACCCCGCCGCCTTGACGAAGGCCCTGCGGTCGATCAGCGCGCTCCGCATGCGGTCAATCCCCGTCAGCGAAGGAGAAGCCGGCGGAGAGGCCGATCGCCCCGCCGTAATCGTCACTGAAAGCGGTGGTGAGGTCGCGGCTGACATTCAGCAACTTGTCGATCTTGGCGCGCTCGGCATCGTTGCCAAGCGCTGCTTCGATATCGGGATTGACCGTCGGTGCGGTCACGGTCAGTTCCTTCAGCAGAGCATCGATCTTGCCGGCGATGTTGCGCTTGTCGGCGGGCAAAAGGTCGGCCATGCCGGCTTTTTCCCAGAGCGCTTTCAGCCCTTCGAGATTGCCGGACAGCGAGGCCCAGGTGCCGCCGGAACGCCAATAGATCGCCATTTTCGGCCGCGCCGCCGCGGGATCGCCTTTGTAGAAAGTTTCGAGCCGCTGATCCCTGACATTCTCCGCGCCATGTACAAGAATGCCGAGCAGTGCCGTCACGGCTTCCTTGTTGTCCATGAAATCGTCGCTGGTCTTGCCGGGGTTCTTCCAGGACTTCTGTACGCCGTTCGGATCGTCCCATTCGTCGGCGATGTCCTTGGCCGTGTTTTCGATATTGCCGGCGACCGCCGCGCCATAGCGGCAGCGAAATCCTTGCTTTTCGCTGCTGAGAACGCTGGAGCCGTTGCCGTAAAGCACATATTCCAGCGCCGTCAGGCTCATCAGCGCCACGCTCTTGCCGGCGACCGCCTCGACCGTAGTGTCGTGCTCGTCGGCCTTGGCGATCAGCGCCTGCACTTGTTTCAAGCCGACGCCCTTGCGGTCGGGATAAAAGAGGATGTGTTCGAAGCGGTTCTTCTCGATGATCGGCCCGGTCTGCACGATCTCGATGCGCGACCAGCTCTTGACCGTGTCGCCGAAGGCGGACTGCGCATTGGCGAGGCTTGCGGCGGAAGGATCGGCGCAGAGCGCCTTCAGAGCCGTGGTCAGTTTCGAGGCGCTGTCATGCACGGCGCGGTATCCGGGCCGGATGACGTCATCAACGGCCTTCTGCAACACCGCCGGCACGGCTGCTTCGTTCAGCCCGGCTCCATTGGCTGTCGCGTCCTGGGCATTGGCGGGCAGCGCCGCAAGGCTGAGGAGAAGGCCGGCCGCGAAAGCATTCCGATGACGCATCAGAGGGACTCCAGAAAATTGATGAGTGCTTGCCTGTCGTTCTGCGGCAGGTTTGCGAATGTATTTCGGGCCTTTTCCGCCTCTCCTCCGTGCCAGAGAATGGCCTCGGCGAGTGTGCGGGCGCGGCCGTCATGCAGATAAGCTTGCTGGCCGCTGACCGTTTGCGTCAGGCCTATACCCCAGAGTGGCGGTGTGCGCCAATCGCGTCCGGATGCCACACCGACCTGCTGCCCATCCGAAAGCCCGTCGCCCATGTCGTGCAGCAGGAAATCGGAATAGGGCCAAATGAGCTGGAAGGCCTGCGCCGTCGCCTTGCCGTCGCTGCCCTTGAGGTCGTCGCGGGTGACGAATTTTGGCGTATGACAGGCAGCACAGCCGGATTGATAGAAGATTTCCTTGCCGTGCAGCACGTCGGGAAAGCTTGCCTTTCGGCGCGCGGGCACGGCGAGGTTTTCGGAATAGAAGGTGACGAGATCAAGAATCGGCCCCGGTGCTTCCGTATCGCCGAGACGCGTCTGCACGCCGGTCGGCATGGCGAGGCAACGCGCCTCCTTGGCCGTGCAGTCGCCATGGGCGTTCGGCCGGTCGGGCGTGGAAATGCCGATATCGTTGACGAAAGCATCCGCCACCTGATCGCGCACGGTAGCGTTCTGCGCCTTCCAGCCGAAGCGGCCGAGCGCAGGTTGGCCGGTGCGGTGGTCGCGGACCACAGCGGCGCGGCCGCGAATGCCGTCGCCATCCTTGTCCTCGGGATCGGCATGCGCGAGGATATCGGCATCCGGAATGGCCTCGATCAGGCCGAGACCGATCATCGGGGGCGCAACACGCGGCGAGACCGTCGTCGTCTCGCCGAGTGGACCATAGGCAAGACCGGTCACGGCATAATGCGGCTTGCGCAGCGAAACGGTTTCGCCGCCCGCCAGCGTCACCATTTCCTCGGTGTAGGTGACAGCGACCTTGCCCTCTGCGGCGAGACTAGGCACGGCGAGATCCTGCAACTGCACGCCATAGGTCAAATCCGGAAAATTGAGTGCCTTGAAATCCCTGACGACCTGTTCCTCTTCCGGCGTGATCGCCGCCCGCGCCAGCCGCAGGACCATTGACGTGGCGGGGGCTCCGGCCGTCTCCGGCGGATGACCACGGCCGTCCCTGACATGACAGCTCTGGCAGGAACGGGCGTTGAATAGCGGCCCCAGCCCATCGGTCGCCTGCGTGGAGGACGGCGAGGAGACCCAGAGCTGGCGAAACAGCGCATTGCCGAGATGGAAATTCTCTTGACGCTCTAGGCTGAGATTGGCGGAAGGCTGCGAAAAGATGTTGCGACCAACGGGAGCGATCGATGTCGTCGCGCCACTCTCCATCGCCTCATAGGGCTCGGCCTTGGAAAAATCCGCAGTCGGGCGGGTCACGTCCTGAACCCGCTTCAGGGTGTCGGCCGAAAGGTCGGTACGCACGGTGGGGAAATTCAAAACATCGGCTGTCGCCAGCGTTACGGCAAAAACCACAAAGCCCGCTGCGAGAGCGGGCAAGAATGCGCGGCTGACCGGAATGCGGATCATCGGGACCAGGGCGGCGACATCGTCAGATGCCGCCGCCCTCCTTTATTACTTCTTGAAGACGGCGTTAGGATTATCCAGGCTGTCCGAGCCTTCAAGCTTGATCGTGCCGAGATCGAGGTCGGCAACGACGCGCTGGATGCTCTTGGTCTGATCGAGCAGGCCGTCGATCGCCTTCTGGACGGTGGCATTGCCGACGGTATTGCCCTCGGCGATCATCTGGTCGTATTTCTCCACCGTCTCGCCGCGATGAACCATGGCTTTCATGGCATCAAGCGTCGCGTTCAGCTTGCCTTCCATCTCCTTGTCGAGCGCCTTGTCCTTGGCGGCGACGAGATCGTGCAGCGACGGTCCCTTCATCTTGGTGCCGTCGACGCGCGTGTAATTGCCGTTATAGGCGGCGGCGATGCCGATGGCGGCATTATTGTGGGAGTTGTAGGTGTTGTCGGAGAAGCAGTCGTGCTCCTGCTCGGGATCGTGCAGCAGCAGACCGAGCTTCATGCGCTCGCCGGCGAGTTCGCCATAGGAAAGCGAGCCCATGCCGGTCAGGATGGCCGCAAGGCCCGCCTTCGGATCGGCTTCGATATGCTTCGTGGCTTCGCCATCTGCCGCCCAATCATTGGTCATCTCCTGCAGGTCGGAGACGAGCAGGGTCGAGGCCGATTTCAGATATTCGGCGCGACGGTCGCAATTGCCATGCGTGCAATCCTTCAGATCGTAGTCGGTGGCGGGACGTTCGCCGGCGCCCGGGCCGGTGCCGTGCAGATCCTGGCCCCAGAGCAGGAATTCGATGGCGTGATAGCCGGTCGCGACATTGGCTTCGACGCCGCCGGCCTGCTGCAGCGTGCCGGAGAGGAATTCCGGCGTCAGATGCGAAGCGTCGACGTCCTTGCCGTTGATCTTGATCGTCTTGTTGGCGATGACATTGGCGATATAAAGGGAATTCTCATCGCTCTCGGTGCCGTAGGAGGCGTCGACATAGTCAATCAGGCCCTCGTCCAGCGGCCAGGAGTTCACCTTGCCTTCCCAATCGTCGACGATGGGATTGCCGAAGCGATAGACTTCCGTCTGCTCGTAGGGAACGCGTGCCTTGATCCAGGCAGCCTGGGCAGCCTTCAGCGTCTTGTCGCTCGGGTTGGCCAGCAATGCGTCGATGGCCCTGTCCAGTGCCTGCGCCGTGGTCAGCGCGTCCTGATATTTGGCATGGCCCACTTCGGCATAATGCTTGATGATTGCCGCCGGCTCGGGCGCGGCCGCAAGCGCCGGAAGGGTGGACATGGCGGTCGAGGCGACAGCCAGCGCCAAGGCGGCGCTAAAATTGATTTTCAGTTTCATGATCCTCTCCTGTGACGGCGGGGGGCCGTCAGAAACTTGGTAAATTGTCTCATGTATTAAAAACAAACTAGTGTCAAACACTCTAGTTTAGAATGATTTTAAAGCCGGAAATCGCAGGTTCCTGCATCGGCAAAGGAGTGGATGTGCTGGGAAAACGGCAGGTGCCGCGTCCTTCATGCCGCCGAAGCAGCAATAGCCGCTGCGTCCCGAACGAGCCTTTGCTATCCCTTCCGCCGCAGCCGGCAGAAGAAGAAACCGTCGGTATCGGTCGATGCCGGCGTCAGGGTGATGGTCTTGCCGTCCGATGAGCGCGGCTTCGGCGCATCGCTGCCGAACAGCTTCTCCCAGGAGCTCAGTACTTCGACCACTTCGAAATCCGGATTGTTGGCGGCAAAGCGGTTGACCTGCGTTTCATTTTCTTCCGGCAGGACCGAGCAGGTAACGTAGAGCAGCATGCCGCCGGGACGGACGAATTCTCCGGCCTGAGCCAGCGCTTCCTGCTGCTGGCTGGTGCGCTCGTCGAGGTTCTTCTGCGTCAGCCGCCATTTCGTATCGGGACGCCGGCGCCAGGTACCTGTGCCGGTGCAGGGCGCATCGACGAGGACCTTGTCGAATTTACCGCGCAGCGGAAGCAGGCCGTTTCTTTCGTCATGAACCTGGACATTGCGCGTGCCGGCGCGCTTCAACCGTTCGATGATCGGCGCCAGCCGCCGCCGGTCGGTATCGTAGGCATGGACCTGCCCCTTATTGTGCATCGCCGCCGACATGGCGAGGGTCTTGCCGCCGCCGCCGGCGCAATAGTCGAGCACTTGGTCGCCTTCTTCAGGCAGAACGAGATCGGCAACGATCTGCGATCCTTCGTCCTGTACCTCGAACCAGCCCTTCTGGAAGGAAAGTTCGGCGGTGACATTCGGCAGGCGCGATGCGCCTTCGCCGGCGGGAATGCGGATACCGTAACGGGCGATCTTCGAAGCATGGGCGCCGGCGCGCTCCAGCGCCTTCACCGCCTTGTCACGGCTGGCCTTCAGCGCATTGGCGCGCAGATCGAGCGTCGGCCGCTCGGCCAATGCCTGCGCTTCCGCAAGCCAGCTATCGCCGAATGCTTGTTGAAAGGAATGCTCGACCCATTCCGGAATGTCGCCCTGGATATGGCGAGGCGCGTCTTCGATCTTGCGGGAGGCAAAGGCGGCCAGCGCCTCGGCGCTTGGCGGCTCGGGCGCGAATTTATCGCCGTCAAGTTCGGCGGCCAGCATTTCCGGCGTCAGACCCCATTGCCGGAAGAGCACGGCATGGGCAAGCGCGGAGGGGCTGTCGTCACCCATCAGCCAGGCATGGGACAGCCGCATTCGCAGAGCGTCGTAGACGATGTTACCGATGGCGGCGCGGTCGCCGGAGCCGGCGAAGCGATGGGCCAGTCCCCAATCCTTCAGGGCGTCGGCCACCGGTCGCTTGCGCGCTTCGATATCGGCAAGAACTTCGATGGCCCCCTGCAGCCGGCCGCCCAGACGCATTCACTATTCTCCTGCTTGCGCACGGCTCCGAAATCACCTGTGATTGCCGGAAGGTTCATGCGCCACTAAAGTGTCACTGACACCTCATCAATCCGCACGAAATAAGCACGTGGCGGCAGATTATTGAGACGTCTCAACCGCGTGGTAGCCGCGATTGACGGAGAGAGCAAGCGTCAGGCCGAAACGCCGGGGTCGTTCCCAGCAAATCCGCCGCTTATTTCGAGGCGACGACGTCGTAACAAACACTCGCAGTGCCAGAGGCAACCATGCCGATATCCTGCGCTGCAGCACGGGAGAGATCGAGCACGCGTCCACGAATGAAAGGCCCGCGGTCGTTGATGCGAACGACGACGCTACGACCATTGTGACGGTTGGTTACTTTCAGGCGTGTGCCGAAGGCAAGCGAGCGATGGGCGGCAGTAAAGTTGGCGGAACTCATGCGTTCCCCGGAAGCAGTCTTGGAACGTCCCCCGTACCATGATGCGCCCCCGCATCCCGATGCTGCAAATGCATCCGTAGAGAGGATAGCAAAAGCGGCGGATATAGTTGCGATGATCGCAACCGAACGATTGATTTTCTTCAAACCGATTTTCCCTCAAACAATTGAACTTGCGCCTGGTGAGCGGCGGGGGCTTAAATCGGGCGAAAAATGGCAAAAAAGTGCTTGCTAATATCACGGAATGTTACAGACGGTAACATTCGTGATTTATGACGGTTTATATCACTAGTTGCTAAAATTAAGGTTTAGTGGAAAAAACCCAATGGAATCAGTTAAAAACCGAACGAATTTTCCGAAATCGATGTTGCAATGCAGAAGATCACGAAATTTGAAAAAATAATTTTCCGACTTCGCCTTATTTGTTGCCGCATTTGTGCAATTTCAGAGACCATTAACCATAAATGTGGAGCAAATTGAACTCATCAATATGGATTAGTAGAAATTTTCGTGCGATTGCGGAGGTGATTATCTCGCCTTCGCTCAGCCGCGCCAGCGTCCCGAGGACCAGAGTTGGGCAAGCGACATGCGGTATTCCGGATAGCGAAAGGGGAAGCCCAGCGCGCGCAATTTTGCGTTCGAGACGCGCTTGTTCTCACCATAGAAGGAACGGGCCATGGGCGTCAGCTCCGCCGTTTCGAAGGGCTGTTCCGGCGGCGGCTCGATGTCCATCAGGCGAGCCGCCTCGACGATGACGTCCTGAGGCGGAGCGGGCTCGTTATCGGTGACATTATAGATGCCGCCGAGTTTGCGCTCGGAGAGAAACTTGGCGCAGGCGCCGATGTCTTCGACGCGGATGCGGTTGAACACCTGGTTCGCCTTGATCAGCCGTCGGGCCGTTCCCTTTTCCAGATTGCAGAAGCTGTTGCGGCCCGGACCATAGATGCCGGCAAGCCGGAGCACCGCGACGGGAATGCCAAGCCTGATGCCGACGCGGTGCCAGCCGTCCTCGGCTTCGACGCGTTCGACCGAGCGGTCGGAAACCGGATGCAGCGGTGTTTCTTCGCTGACCCAAGCGCCCTTGTGGTCGCCATAGACGCCGACGGTCGAAAGATAACAAATCCATTCGAGCTTCGGCATGAGCGCGCGGATATTCAGATGCGCCAACCGCAACAGCGGATCGCCGGATTTGCCGGGCGCAATCGACTGGACAAGATGCGTGGCGGATTTCATCACCTCGCTCAATTCCGGATCGAACGTCTCACCGTCAAAGACGAAAGCTTCGATGCCCTCCTGGCCAAGAGGACCGGTCTTGTCAGCCGAACGGGTTGTGCCAGTGATGCGAACGCCGGGGCCGGCGAAAGCCTTGGCGATGGCCGTTCCCGAATAGCCGCAGCCGAAAATCATCACATGCATTACGCAACTCCCGCCATTGTCCATTCCGCGCGGACATCCGCGTCCGGTTCGTCACTTCTTTCTGCCGCAAAACTGCGGAACTCGCCAGCCGTCATCAACCGCGACAATGCCCAGACGGCCATGCCGCGCACCACCGCCGAGGGGTCGTCGGTCAGGCGACGGCATGCCGCGATCAAGCCACGCTCTCCGGAATTGCCGGCGGCGATCAGCACATTGCGAATGAAGCGATCACGGCCGATGCGCTTGACGGGCGAGCCGCTGAAGAAGGTGCGAAAGGCGGCATCGTCCAGATCGAGCAGGAAGGCGATCGGCGGTTCTTTGAGGTCGTCGCGGGCGATCAGCTTCATCTCGGCGGCGGCGCTGGCGAATTTGTTCCAGGGACAGGCGGCAAGACAGTCGTCGCAGCCATAGATGCGATTGCCGATCAACGGCCGAAGCTCTGGATCGATCGGTCCCTTATGCTCGATGGTCAGATAGGAAATGCAGCGGCGCGCGTCGAGCTGATAGGGCGCTGGGAAAGCTGCCGTCGGGCAGACGTCGAGACAGGCGCGGCAGGAGCCGCAATGATCGATCTCAGCCTCGTCCGGTTCGAGATCGGCTGTGGTGAACATCGAGCCGAGAAACAGCCAGGAGCCATGCGTCCGGCTGACGAGATTGGTGTGCTTGCCTTGCCAGCCGAGGCCCGCCGCAGCGGCCAGCGGCTTTTCCATGACCGGCGCCGTGTCGACGAAAACCTTGACATCTTCCTGCGATCGCGCCGCAAAGCGGGTGGCGATCTCCTTGAGGCGTCCCTTGATGATGTCGTGATAGTCGCGGTTGCGCGCATAGACGGAGATCGCCGCTTTGTCGGGCTTCTCCAGAATGCCGCGCGGGTCTTCTTCGGGGCCGTAGTTGAGGCCGAAGACGGCGATGGAGCGCACCTCACCCCAGAGCACGTTGGGATCGCCGCGGCGTTCGCGCGTCTCTTCCATCCACGCCATGGTGCCATGGTAGCCTTGATTCAGGAATTGATTGAGCCTGATCCCCGCCTCGGGAATGGCGTCTGGCCGGGTGATGCGGCAGAGATCGAAACCCTGCATCCGCGCTTCGTCGCGAAGAAAGGCCGTCAGCGCACGCCGTCGCTTGCCTTCTTTTTCTGTGGCACGGTCGTCGGGCATATCCAGCCCCGTCAGAAATCCAGATCGGCGTAGTGGGATACAGGCGTGATGCCGCGCACGCGTTCCGCCAGGATCGGTCGGAAAGACGGGCGGGATTTCAGCCGCTGATACCACTCCTTGGCGATGGGCGATTCCGTCCAGTCGATCTCGCCGAGATAATCGAGAACGGAAATCGAAGCGGCCGCCGCAAGATCCGCATAGCTCAGCCGGTCGCCGGCGAGCCATTGGCGGGAACCCGCGAGCCAGGAGAGATATTTCATGTGCTGGCGGATGTTGCCCCGAGCCATGCGCATCACCTTTGAATCGGGAGCGCCGCCGCCCTGGTCGGCAGTCATCTGCAGCTTGTAGACCCGTTCGCGCACCAAAGGCCGCGTCACGTCCTGCTCCATCTTCTGCATGAACCATTCCGTCAGCCGGCGGATTTCGGCGCGCTGGAACGGGTCTTCGGCCAGAAGCCGACGGTCTCGCTTCAGAACGCCATGCGTCTCGTCGAGATATTCGGAAATCACGGTCGCGCCGCAGAGCGCCCGCATGCTGTCATCGACATAGACCGGCAGCGTGCCGGCCGGATTGAGCGCCAGAAAATCGCGCCGCTTTTCCCACGTCTGTTCCTCGATCAACTCCGTCTGATAACCGTATTCGGTCAGGATCAGACGGACGAACCGTGATGGAGATGACATGGAATGATGATACAGCGTCGGCATTGATACTCGGGCTTTTGCGATTGATGCTTATAAGAGTCTCGGGCCCACCATCTTGCGGCCCTAGTCATACGTCATCCGTTGAAGCTATAGGAGTTTGGCCTAGCTATTACAAGCGAATCGGGCCACCCCGCCCCGTGACAAAGGACACAATATGGCTGAACAAATTGTTATCGCGTTGTTTTTGGGCCTTGTGGAAGGCCTGACGGAGTTCATTCCCGTATCCTCAACGGGTCATTTGATACTGATCGGACATTTCCTCGGTTTTGATGAAGCTGCCACTTTCGACGTTCTGATTCAGCTCGGTGCAATCCTCGCCATCTTGCTTGTCTATTTCAATCGCCTCGTTCAAATCGCAAAGGCGCTGCCGGTCAGCGTCAAGGCTCGTCATTTCGTGCTCGCGGTTCTTTTCGGCTTCCTGCCGGCTGCCGTCATCGGCGCGATCGCGCATGATTTCATCAAGACGGTGCTGTTCGATTCGCCGAAGGTCATCTGCATTTCGCTGATCCTCGGAGGCATCGTCCTGCTGGTCATCGACAGGGTCCCGTTGAAGCCCAAATATACCAGCGCCTATGAGTTCTCCTGGCCGATGGCGATCAAGATCGGCTTCTTCCAATGTCTGGCAATGATTCCTGGAACGTCGCGTTCGGGCTCCACCATTGTTGGCGCCCTCTTGCTTGGCGCCGACAAGCGCTCGGCCGCGGAATTCTCTTTCTTCCTCGCCATGCCGACCATGGCTGGTGCTTTTGCCCTGGATCTCTGGAAAAGCCGTCACGACCTCAGCATGGACCAAGGCCTGCTGATCGTCATCGGCTTCGTCACCGCTTTCCTATCGGCATTGTTCGTGGTCCGGGCACTGCTCGATTTCGTATCGCGCCGCGGCTACGCCCCCTTCGCCTGGTGGCGCATCATCCTTGGCGTTGTCGGCCTGATCGGGCTTTATACGATCGGCTGAAGGCGGATCGCTGGGAGTGCGATCCTGAGGATAAAAAGGCCGGTGCAAACCGGCCTTTTTTATGCTCGATCAGATCGGCTCGATCAGTTCGAGGAAGAAGGCTCGATGGAACCTGTCGTGCAGGGATCGACGCCATAGGTTGGCGTGCATTCACCCTTGACCGAAGCGATGCTGCCGCGGGCCACGAACGAGCCAGCGAGGATCACCAGTGCCGCGCACGCAAACAAAAGCGCGATAGACTTACCCATCGAAGAATGCCTTTCCGCAGAAGTGAAGCGCGCCACGAATTGAGCCGGCCAGGCCCTGGCGACGCGCGGTTGTGTTAGTCAGTGAAATGACGAATAGCAATAAAGGTTCATGTTAAATTTGACGTTAATGCTACTATTTTCAGTGTGCGTCTTTTGGGCAACGCCAAGCTGTGAATGAAGGTGAGGAGGGCGGCTCCTCGATGCCGGAAACGCGGCCGGACGAAGCAAAAACGCCGCCTGGATAGAACCAGACGGCGCTTCGATTTTTCGAATCACTAGAGGTTAGGCGGCCTTGCCGGAACCGGTGAACTGACCCTGCGGGCGATAGCGCACCAGGTACGACGGCAGCACGGAAATCAGCAGGGTTGGCATCAGGCCGATATCCTTCAGCGTCCGGCCTTCCGCTTCGGCTTCCTTGGAAACGACATTGTCGTGCTTCAGCAGGCGAACCTGATCGGGCGTGATCGGCGGCGTGATGAGCGGCACCCACGAAACGATGCTGCCGATGAAGGACGCAAGGCCGAACGGCAGAGACACCAGCGACTTCTTCCGGTTGATAACCTCGAGCGTCGTTTCGAGACATTCGCGGAAAGTAAGCACTTCCGGACCGCCAAGTTCGTAGATGGTGCCGGCTTTGAGCTTGCCGTCGACGCCGCGTGCAACTGCCTCGGCGACATCCTCGACATAAACCGGCTGGAACTTCGTCTGGCCTCCGCCAATGAGCGGCAGGAAGGGCGCGGTGCGCGACATATCGGCGAATTTGTTGAAGAAGCCGTCTTCCGGACCGAAGACGATCGACGGCCGCAGGATGACGGCGTCCGGCTTGATCGACAGGATGGCGGCTTCGGCGCGGGCCTTAGTGCGGGCATAGGCGGAAGGCGAATTGGCATTGGCGCCGATGGCGGAAATATGCGTCAGCGAAGCGCCAACGCCGCGCGCAGCCTCCGCGATCGCCTTGGCGCCGAATTCCTGCACGGCATCAAATTTATTGCGGCCGCTTTCGGTGAGAATGCCGACGCAATTGACCACATGCTGCGCACCTTCGACGGCGCGGTCGATGGAGTTGCGATAGCGCACGTTCGCCTGGACGATCGAGATCTGACCGAGATTGCCCTGCGGCTGCAGGTAACCGGCGAGATCGGGACGGCGTACGGCAACGCGGATGCGATAGCCCCGCTTGGCGAGCACGCGGACGACATGCCGGCCGATGAAGCCCGATCCCCCAAACACGGTCACGAGCGGCGGAAGGTTGGACAGGGTCATGGCAGGCTCCTCGAAAGGCTTAGATAGGGCTGATCTGGTTTCGTCTTAACCGATCCGAGGGCCGAGGTGAAGAGCTATCGCACCGCATGTTCTGGCCGCTTTTTAAAAGCCTTAGATGCCTTCGACGACCACCATTTCAGCGTCCGCCACTTCGTGACGAATCTTGGCGGCAGCCTGGTATTCCGGCGAGTTGTAGCAATCGACGGCATGCTGCAGCGAAGGGAATTCGATAACGACGTTGCGGCCACGGGCCTGGCCCTCTAGCGGCGTGAAAGCGCCGCCGCGGGCGAGGAAATTCGCGCCGAATCTCTCGAAAGCCGGCTTGGCGGCGGCGACATAGTCCTTGTAGCGCTCGGCATCGCGAACATCCACGCGCGCGATCCAGTATCCCTTTGCCATGTCCGGTTCTCCATGTTTCCTGCAATTTAGAGCGCAGCATCCATCTCGGCGAGGATGGCGCGGGCGGCTTCCTTCGGATCGGCCGCCTTGACGATCGGTCGGGCGACGACGAGATGGCTCGACCCTGCCTTGATGGCCTCAGTCGGCGTCATCACACGCTTCTGGTCGCCCTTGTCGCTGCCGGCCGGGCGGATGCCGGGGGTGACCAGCGCCATGTCCGGGCCGATGATTTTGCGCACGGCGGCGGATTCTTCTGCCGAGCATACGATACCGCCCATGCCGGCGGAGAGGGCCTGTTCGGCACGACGCAGCACCAGCGTATGCGGGTCGTATTCATATCCGGCGGCAATCAGGTCCTGCTCATCCATCGAGGTCAGCACGGTAACGCCGAGCAGGCAGAGGTCGGAACCCTTGGCTGCGGCGACGGCCGCCCGCATCGCCTTCGGGTAGGCATGCAGCGTCAGCATCGACATGCCCATCTTGACGATGTTTTCGACGCCCGAAGCGACCGTGTTGTCGATATCGAGCAGCTTCATGTCGAGGAAGATCTTCTTGCCGTCGGCGGCAAGGTCACGGGCGAATTCCAGTCCGCCGGCGAAGGCGAGCTGATAGCCGATCTTGTAGAAGAGAATGTCGTTCCCGAGGGTGCTGACAACCTTTTCGGCCTCCTGAAGGTTTGGAACATCCAGTCCAACGATCAAGCGGTCGCGTGCGGTCATCTCAACTCCACCCCTGCCAATCTTCGATAGGCGTCCAGTCGCATGAGACGGCGCGCTTCGCAAGATCGAAACAGAAAAGATTGCCGCCGCCGGGCGGCTGATCGCCCTGACGCGCGATCGGCTTGCCTTCCAGGTGACATTTCAGCAGCGTGCCGACGCCGCCGTGGCCGACGAAGGCGATCGGCGTCTTCGGATCGTGTCGCGAGAGAACGGCCTCCACGTGGGAAACGATCCGCGTTTGCGCATCGATCGCGCGCTCCCAACCCTTAAAACTCTCGTGTGGATGGGCAAAGAACCAGTCCGCCGCCTTCTCGAATTCCGGCGGTGGCAGGAAGCCCGTGGCGCTGCGGTCGTTTTCGTGCATGGCTTCGATGATCTCGACCGTGGCGCCGCTCGCCGTCGCCAGGATTTCGGCGGTCTCGATCGCCTTGCGTTCGCCGCTGGAAACGATCAGGCCAAGCTGACGCGCCCAAGGACGCGTCGCCGCTGTTTGCGCCCGCGCGGCGCCGATATCGGAAAGACCCCATTCCGGAACCGGCACCGAGGGATCGATGCGCACCTGTGGATGCGTGATATAGAGTGCGAACATGATTGAGCTCAGCCCCGACGGTAGATCCAGAGCTGCGCCGGCGGGATGTTGCGGACGATGAAGTCGAAGTGCTGGATATGATAGCGATCCGGCCGGGCGATGATCGGTGACACCGGCCCATAGGAGATCTGCACCACCGGCCGGCCGGGCGGCATGCGGTCCAGCAGGCTTTCGAGGAGAGCGACGCGCGCCTTCATGGGGAAATTCAGCAGCGGAATACCCGAGACGATGGAATCGAATGTCTGGCCGCGCAAAACGCCGAGCGTCTTGTCGAGATCGAAGGCATCGCCATTGATGAAATGGACGCCGGGATAAAGACGGACGAGATGATTGTAGAAGTCGGTGGAATATTCGACGGCGACGAGATTTTCCGGTTCGACGCCGCGGGCCAGGATCGCCTTGGTAATGGCGCCTGTGCCGGGCCCGAGCTCCAGCACCGGCAGGCCGGAATGGATATTGACGACGCTCGCCATCTTGCGCGCCGTGATCGAGGATGTAGGAACGATGGAACCGACCGTTTTCGGGCCCTGCATCATGCCTTTGAAGAAACGGATTTCTTCGTCGAACTTCCTGCCCAGCCGTTCCTTAAGACGCAGCGCCATCCTCTCCCCCACCAGTTTTACAGTTGCGACCTACATATCGCTTATCTCTCATCTTGCAATGCCATGGCGCAATAACAAGAGAAAACGTCGCAACCTGTACAGGCTCAAATAAAAGCGCCCTCCCGTTCTCAAGAACGCGTAAAAGGGCGCTTCGGTTTCGCTAAACGCGCATCGGCATCAAAACATAGAGAGCATCGTCGCCGGCCGTATCGCGGATTAGCGTCGGCGAGCCGGCATCGGCAAGCAGGAAGATTGCCGCATCGCCGGACAATTGCGCGGTGATGTCGAGCAGATATTTGGCGTTGAAGCCGATTTCCATCGCATCCATGTCGTAGCCGACGGCGACTTCTTCCGTCGCACTTCCGGAATCGGGATTGTTGACCGTCAACAGAAGCTGACCGTCCGACAACGCCAGCTTCACGGCGCGGCCGCGCTCCGACGAAATCGTCGAGACTCGGTCGACAGCCTGCGCGAAGGTCTCGCAATCGACCCGCATTTCCTTGTCGTTGCTGGTCGGGATGACGCGCTGATAATCGGGGAAGGTGCCGTCGATCAGCTTCGAGGTCATGACGATCGAACCGATCGTCAGGCGGATTTTCGCATCGGACACTTCGACGGTGACGATGACATCGGGGCTGTCGACCAGCTTCTGCAACTCGCCGACCGTCTTGCGCGGAATGATGATGCCCGGCATGCCCTCCGAGCCCGAAGGGGCGTCGACATCGGCGCGGGCGAGGCGGTGTCCATCCGTGGCGACCGCCCTCAGCTTCAGGTCGCCGTTGCTTTCGATCGTGTGGAAGAAGATGCCGTTCAGATAATAACGCGTTTCTTCAGTGGAAATCGCAAACTGCGTCCGGTCGATCAGCATCTTCAGGTCCGCCGCCTTCAGCTTGAAGGAATGGCTGAAACTGCCGGCGGTGAGATCCGGAAAATCGGATTCCGGCAGGCATTGCAGCGAAAATTTCGAGCGGCCCGAAGCAACCGTCATCGAACTGCCGTCGGGATTGGTCGCGAGAAGCACTTCCGAACCGTCCGGCAGCTTGCGCACGATGTCGTAAAGCAGATGCGCCGGAACGGTGGTGGCGCCGGCCTTCTCGACATTGGCGGGCGTCGCCTCGGTGATTTCGAGATCGAGGTCGGTCGCCTTCATATCGAGGCTCGCGCCGTCGGCTTTGAGCAATACGTTGGACAGGATCGGGATCGTGTTGCGACGCTCGACCACGCGATGCACGTGGTTCAGCGATTTCAGGAGATTCGACCGCTCAATTGTAATGCGCATGATGCTACCGCTTTCGACCGTTACTCCCGGGCGGCCACAGGCGCCCGAAGGATGCTTTTTCGGACAAGGCCCGAGATTGGACGGGCAAAATGACAGAACTCAGCATGCGAATGCAAGAGGCATCGGAACATGCTGCACGTCATTTCGGCATTTGGCCGACAATGCTCACAGGATTTGCGCGGCTCTTGCCGTCAGGCCATACCTCGCCCATAAAGACGATGATTCCGAGGCGAATTCAGGGTCGGTATGAACGACGAAAACACCAGCGGCGGAGCGCGCAGTTTCCGCTTGCATAATACCACGGTTCCCGCCCGGCCGCTGGAGCCGGCGCTTTATCTTGTCGCGACGCCGATCGGCAATCTCGGCGATATCACGCTGCGGGCTTTGGAAACTTTGGCCGGTGCCGATGTTCTCGCCTGCGAGGATACGCGTGTCACCCGCGTGCTGCTTGACCGTTATGGCATTCAGAACCGTCCCTTCGCCTATCATGAGCACAATGCGGACGAAGCTGGGCCGCGGCTGCTGCAGGCGCTGGAAGCCGGCCGCTCGGTAGCCTTGGTCTCCGATGCCGGCACGCCGCTCGTCTCCGATCCCGGCTACCGGCTGGCGCAGCAGGCGATCGAGGCGGGTTATCGTGTCGTGCCGATCCCGGGGGCATCCGCGCCTCTTGCCGCGCTGGTCGGCGCCGGCCTTCCCAATGATGCCTTCCTCTTCGCCGGCTTCCTGCCCGCCAAGGACAAGGGCCGCCGAGACCGACTGGCCGAGCTTGCCGTCGTCCCCGCCACCCTGATCTTCTTTGAATCGCCGCATCGCATTGCCGCGACGCTCGCCGCCGCTGCCGATGTGCTTGGCGGCGAGCGCAAGGCGGCCGTTTGCCGTGAACTCACCAAGACCTTCGAGGAATTCCGTCGCGGTACGCTCACTGAACTCGCGGTATTCTATGAGGCCGCCGAGCATGTGAAGGGCGAGATCGTGCTGCTTGTCGGTCCCCCCGCGGAAAGTGTTGCCGCGGAAGCGGATGTCGAGGCCATTCTAGCCGATCTCGCAGGGACGATGCCGACGGCCAAGGCCGCGGCGGAGGCTGCGCGGATCACAGGCCTGTCGCGCAAGGATCTCTATCAGCGCCTGCTCGATATGAAGGAGCGCCATGGCTGAGACCGGCGAGAGGCTGAAGCGGCTGAAAGCATGGCGGCGCGGCCATGTCTCCGAATATGCCGCAGCACTTTTCCTCGTCTTCAAGGGCTACCGCATTCTCGCCATCCGCCACCGCACCAAGCTCGGCGAAATCGATATCATCGCCCGCAAACGCGATCTCGCCGTCTTCGTCGAGGTCAAAGCCAGGCGCGGCGAGCAGGAGGCGATCGATGCCGTTTCCTTTTCCGCGCAGAAGCGCATTCGTGCTGCCAGCGACCTCTGGCTTGCACGACAGCCGGACTATGCGCTGTTGTCGCAGCGTTACGACATCGTCGCCATCCTGCCCGGTCGCTGGCCAAGGCATTTTCCGGACGCTTTTTGAGGCTAACATCATGGCGGCGTCATAAAGCGCAACTATTGCCAGACCACCGCGCTTACGCCGCTTCCGGGCATCGCGCCTTACGCAAGTTCGACAGGTCTTATGATGATCCGCAGCACCGTTTCCGGCTTCGCCGTTCCCTCGCAGGAGGAACGCAAAAATTTCGTTTCATTGGAAAAGACGCCGGCCATTCATGCCGCGAAGCTGGCATCGCTCGCCTGCATGAACACGGTACGCATCGGTGGAGCGGAAGCCAAGGTCGGGGCCTTGGCCTTCCCGTTTACAGCCGCCGCCTGGAACCTCGAGCGCTGTCTGTTTCCCGAGGAAAGTGCGGCGAAGCTGCAGGCGACGGGTGCGCCGCTGATCCTGCTCTCCGAGATGGACGAGGGCATGGCCCGCACCGAGCAGCGCGACCCGACAGCGATCGTCGCCGATGAGCTCGGCATGAACTACGCCTATGGCGTCGAATTTCTGGAGCTCAGCCTCGGTTCGGAAATCGAGCGCTCCTTCTGCAAGGACGGTTTCAACGAAAAGGGCTTTCACGGCAACGCCCTGATGGCGTCTGTCGCCCTAAAGGATGCTTTCCTCTTCCGTTTGCCGGGCGAGGCCAAGTGGTTCAACGATAGCAATGAACAGCCGCGCATCGGCGATCGCTGCGCTGTCGGCGCCATCGTCGAAACCGAGGCCGGTCCCTTCGTCGCCGTGTCGGTCCATCTCGAAAGTGTTGCGACCACTGCCTATCGCGAGCGACAGACGGCGGCGCTGATCGATGTCGTCGAAGCCTTTGCCCCGGGCCTTCCGATCCTGATCGGCGGCGATCTCAATACCGGCAATCACACCGGCGGCGATTTTTCGACCGATACGCTGTTTGCCATGGCGGAGGGCCGCGGCTTCGAATGCCATGGCGGGCCGCTGGACCAGACGAGCACGCGCCCGAGCCTGATCACCCGCTTTCCCGATCGCATCATGAAGCTCGATTGGTTCCTAACCCGGGGTTTGAAGATCAGCGAGAGCCATCTCGTTTCTTCCCTCAATGAAGAGGGAAAGCCTTTATCCGATCATGACATGATCGTTTGCACAATCGAAGGTTTTTCTGCCTGATCGCTGCAATCGTTAAAATGCACCGGATTTCATGAACCGCGTCGTTACCTCTTCCGTGCGATGGAGGCTGAGACGCGCATGGAATTGGGGGATTGCATGGTCTTGAAATTGATGTTGGCGAGCATGGCGGCTTTTGCCGCGCGTGCCGTCCCGGTCGTCGCGGCGCTGCCGCAGTCGAAAAGCTTCGTGGCCGGCGCCAGTGGCGAAATGGAAATGAAGCCGTCGCCGATCGAACCGTCCTGGATCCTGGCAGGCGATCCGATCGCCCGCATTGCGGAGCATTCGCGCGGACAGGACGATGCCGCAATGACCGCGCTGTGGGATTGCACCGCGGGCGAGTTCCGCTGGTATTTCGGCTGGGACGAAACGGTGATGATCCTCGAAGGCGAGGTGCATATCACGACGGAAGACGGCGTCGAACGCACGCTCTGTGCCGGCGATGTCGCCTATTTCGCCGGAGGGACCTGGGCGACATGGCGCATCGATCGCTATCTGCGCAAGGTCGCCTTTTTACGCAAGCCGTTCCCGAAGCCTTTGACCATGGCCTATCGCCTGCGCAACTTCGTCCGGCAGGGCGGCGCACAGGGCCTTGCCGCCTAGACGCGGCCGGCCCTGACGGAAGCCTTTGAATAGCCGTTGCGTTTGGATGCGGGCCGACCTACATCTGTCCGCAAATTCGAGCGAGGGCTAACTATGGCTGGTATCAAGAATGTTGCGGTCCAGATGGACCACGTCAAGAGCATCAACATTGCAGGCGACTCGACCTTCGCCATGAGCCTCGAGGCCCAGACCCGCGGCTATAAGCTCTTCCACTATACGCCCGAGCGTCTCAGCATGCGTGACGGCAAGATCTATGCTACCGTCGAGCCGATGATCCTGCGCGACGTCAAGGGCGATCATTTCGAGCTCGGCGAGCCGGAGCGCGTCGATCTCTCGACCATGGATGTCGTGCTGCTGCGCCAGGATCCGCCCTTCGACATGGCCTATATCACCTCGACTCATCTGCTCGAGCGCATCCACCCGAAGACGCTCGTCGTCAACGACCCGGCCTGGGTGCGCAACTCGCCGGAAAAGATATTCGTCACCGAATTCGCCGACCTCATGCCGAAAACGCTGATCACGCGCGATCCGGTCGAAATCCGTCGCTTTCGCGACGAGCTTGGCGATATCATCCTGAAGCCGCTTTACGGCAATGGCGGTGCCGGCGTGTTTCATTCGAGCCGCGACGACCGCAATCTGTCGTCTCTGCTCGAAATGTTCGGCCAGCTCTTCCGCGAGCCCTTCATTGCTCAGCAATATCTGCCTGACGTGCGCAAGGGCGACAAGCGCATCATCCTCGTCGACGGCGAGGCGGTCGGCGCCATCAATCGCGTGCCGGCCGAGCATGACAGCCGCTCCAACATGCATGTCGGCGGCCGTGCCGAGGCCACCGAGCTGACAGCGCGCGAACAGGAAATCTGCAAGCGCATCGGCCCGGCGCTTAAGGCGCGCGGCTTCCTGCTCGTCGGCATCGACGTCATCGGCGACTACATGACCGAGATCAACGTCACCTCGCCGACCGGCCTGCGCGAGGTCAAGCGTTTCGGCGGCGCCGACATTGCCAGCCTATTGTGGGATGCGATCGAGGCGAAGCGCGCTTGACGCGCGCTCGCCCTATCGAAATCACGGCGCCTCTCCGGTCCCCGTGAGCCGAGCTAGATCGTTATCCCCATGCGGCGGCAGGTCAGGATGACCGCTGACGGGCCGGTGGAACTGTCGTCCGCGATGACGGTCGGCACGAAGCCGAAAAGCGGTTTCACATCGAGCATCATCCCGACATAAGGCCGCTTGTCCATAATGCCGCCATAGCCGCCGATGGAACTGATGGTACCGCAGACACTGACATAACCCTTGCTATTCTTGGAAGCCGCCATCGGCCCGAAGATCAGCACACCTTGATAGGGAAGCTGCTCGCGCAAACCCTTTTCCACCGCAGCAATTTCCTTGGCGTTCAATTGATAGGGAACGCCTTTTTCCAAATTATCCCCGCCATCGATGGATTGGCAGCCGGCCAGAACAGTGCCCAGCAGAAGCGATACCACGAGTCTCATATTTGCCCCCCATTGTAGAAATCGTCCCTTCGTTCTTTTATTGTTCTTGTTTCATTCCATGTTTTCTGCCACATTGCAACCCATAGTCTCTTATGAAAAATTGATAACGATAAACGAGTTAAAAGAGGGCTGGGATGGTAGCGCGCGTCAGCACGGTTGCGTTTCAGGGCATTGAGGGCGTTCCCGTCGAAGTGCAGGTGATGATCTCACCGGGTAAAGTGATGATGCATATTGTCGGCCTGCCGGATAAGGCGGTGGCTGAAAGTCGCGAAAGGGTGCAGGCAGCCCTTCACGCCTCCGGCCTGTCGCTACCGCCGAAGAAGGTGACGGTCAATCTCGCGCCGGCGGACCTTCCCAAAGAAGGCAGCCATTTCGATCTTGCGATCGCGCTGGGACTGATGGCGGCGCTGGGCGCCATTCCGGCGGATGCGCTATCGGCCTATACCGTCGTCGGCGAGCTCAATCTCGACGGCACGATTGCGCCCGTTGCCGGCGCGCTGCCGGCGGCGATCGCCGCCAATGCCATCGGCAAGGGCCTGATATGCCCGGCCGAAAGCGGCCCGAGGCAGCCTGGGCCGGCACCGAAATCGATATTCTTGCGCCGCGCAGCCTGATTGCGCTCGCCAACCACTTCCGCGGCACCCAGGTCCTGTCGCGCCCCGAACCGGCGATCCGCGCCAATGCCGCCAACTTCCCCGATCTTGCCGATATCAAGGGGCAGGAGAGCGCCAAGCGGGCGCTGGAGGTGGCGGCGGCTGGCAACCATAATCTGCTTTTGGTCGGTCCGCCCGGTTCCGGCAAGTCGATGCTGGCGTCCCGCCTGCCGTCCATTCTGCCGCCGCTGTCGACGGCGGAGCTGCTGGAAGTGTCGATGATCCATTCCGTCGCCGGCCAGCTCTCGGGCGGAAAGCTTTCCGATCGCCGGCCCTATCGCACGCCGCATCATTCAGCCACCATGGCGGCGCTGGTCGGCGGGGGTTTGCGCGCCCGCCCCGGCGAGGTATCGCTGGCGCATCATGGCGTTCTGTTTCTCGATGAATTGCCCGAGTTTTCGCCGCAGGCGCTGGATGCGTTACGCCAACCGCTGGAGTCGGGCGAATGCGTCATCGCCAGGGCCAATCATCGCGTTTCCTATCCCGCCAGCATTCAGCTTGTCGCGGCTATGAACCCTTGCCGCTGCGGCATGGCAGGCGAACCGGGTCATACCTGCGCCCGCGGCCCGCGTTGCGTCGCGGATTATCAGGGCCGCATTTCCGGACCGCTGCTGGATCGTATCGATATATCCGCCTCGACGTGCCCGCCGTCTCCGCCGCCGATCTCATCCGCCCGACGACCGCCGAAAAAAGCGCCGATGTCGCCCGTCGCGTCGCCCGTGCCCGCGAACGGCAGCGCGAACGTTTCGAGGCTGCGGGCGTGAAGGGGATCTCTAGCAACGCCCGTTGCTCGACATCGATGATCGAAACGATCGCCGAGCCCGACGCCGCCGGCCTGCAATTGCTGCGCGACGCGGCGGAGAAGATGAAGTTTTCCGCTCGCGGGTATCATCGCGTGCTGAAAGTGGCCCGCACGCTCGCCGATCTCGACGACAAGCAAACGGTCGGGCGCATTCATCTCGCAGAAGCCATTTCCTACCGTATTGCCGGCGAACGGCTCACGGTGGCGGCGTGACGCAAGCGGCTGAAATAACATGGATTACTTGTGGTCACATCTGACAGCAAACAAGTAATCTCGATACACGCTGCTGTTGCAAAATCTCTATTTGCCGCAACAAATGGCTGGCTTGTAAGAGGCAAGCTGATTATGAACAAGTTTAAGGGCCTCTTTCGCGAGACCATCAAGCTCGATGCCGTCGAAACCCTTGACGTGTCATCGGAGGAAGCAGTTAAGCGCCTTGGCGGCACTATCGGATGGGGTGTTGCCGGCGCAGTCATACTTGGCCCTATTGGGCTGCTGGCCGGACTTCTGGCGGGCGGCAAGGGTAAAGACGTGACGTTTGTTTGCAAGTTGAAGGATGGGCGAAAGTTCCTCGCAACCGCGTCATCCAAGATGTTCACGGAACTGCAAAACAAGACGTTTCGGTTTGAATAGAGCAACGGGGCTTAAGCCCCGCCGCAGTTTGAATTCCTAACGACCAAAGGGGCGTATCAGCCGCCCAGGCCTTCGAACAGTGCCGTCGACAGATAGCGCTCGGCGAAAGAGGGAATGATGACGACGATAGTCTTGCCTTCGTTTTCCGGACGCTGGCCGATCTTGATCGCAGCCGCCAGTGCCGCGCCGGAGGAGATGCCGACCGGCACGCCTTCGAGCTTGGCGACGTGACGTGCCTGCTGGAAAGCCTCGTCATTGGTGACGGTGACGACTTCGTCATAGATGTGCGTGTCGAGAATCTTCGGAGCGAAGCCGGCGCCGATGCCTTGAATCTTGTGCGGGCCGGGATTGCCGCCGGAGAGGATCGGGGAGTCGGCCGGCTCGACGGCAATGACCTTGATATTCGGATTGCGGGCTTTCAGCACCTGGCCGACGCCGGTGATCGTGCCGCCGGTACCGATGCCGGATACGAAGATATCGATCTCGCCGTTCGTATCGTTCCAGATCTCCTCGGCCGTCGTCTTGCGGTGGATTTCGGGGTTGGCCGGGTTTTCGAACTGCTGGGGGATGATGGCGTCAGGCAGCGTCGAGGCCAGTTCCTCCGCCTTGGCGATCGCGCCCTTCATGCCCTTCGGACCTTCGGTCAGCACCAGCTCGGCGCCAAGCAGCAGCAGCATCTTGCGGCGCTCGATCGACATCGTCTCCGGCATGGTGAGGATCAGCCGATAGCCCTTGGCGGCGGCGGCGAAGGCGAGTGCGATGCCCGTATTGCCGGAGGTCGGCTCGATCAGCACGCTCCTGCCGGGGATGATCTTGCCCTGGGCTTCCAGGCTCTCGATCATGGCAACGCCGATACGGTCCTTGACGGAGGCGATCGGGTTGAAGAACTCGAGCTTCGCCAAAAGATTGGCCTTGACGCCCTTCTCCTTGGCCAGCTTGTCGAGACGTACGATCGGCGTATCACCAATGGTGTCGGTGATCGAAGCATAGACGCGGCCGCGGCCTGGTTTGCGGGTGTCGGTCATGGGTAGCTCCCCCTTTGTTGGAATCGTAGAAGCACAATAGGATCAAACGCTGGCGGAAACCAGAATGGGATCACTCTGCCCTTCCCATGCTATGGGAAAAGAATTCCCTCAAAATCTGGCAGGGAAAGGTTTTTCAGGCGGCCCGCGTGACGATGAAGGCTGCCGTACCGGCGAGAATGCTGGCGGCCGCCCGGTTCAAAATCTGCAGCGCTTTCGGCCGCTTAAGGAAAGTGCGGGCGCGGGAAGCGAGCAGCATATAGGGGATCAGCACCACCAGAAGCACGACGAAGGTGGCCGCGAGCAGAACGCCATATTCGCGAAGCCCGATGCTGCCGATATCAATCAAAGTTGGTACGAGCGCCACGTAAAACAGCATCGTCTTCGGGTTACCAAGCGTCACCAGCAGGCCTGAGAGGAAGGACATACCGGCGCTGGTCGATTTTTTCGCCGCGACATCGGTGGAGAGCAGCCCGGCAGTCCAGAGCTTCCAGGCGATGTAGGCAAGATAGAGCGCACCGGCGATCTTGATGACGATGAAGATCTCCGTGAAGGTCTGCGCCACGAAAGCGAGGCCGAGAATGACCGCCGTCAGGTAGATCGTGTCGCCGAGCACAAGACCGAGTCCCATGAAGAAGGTCTCGCGAAAGCCGGAGCCAAGCGCGCGGGCAACGATGGCAGTAATACCCGGGCCGGGGATTGCGGCCGCAATGAAAAGCGCACCGCTATAGGCGAGCAGAGTTGCGAGCGTCATGGTGCGTTCCTCCAGGGATGGTTATTGCTCTATCGCACCGCCTTTGCCTTTTCAAGCGATTGCGCAAACGGCGCGAACATACTACCAAGGGTTAACGGCCCGTCGAAACTGCGTTGCATAAGGCTCCCATGTCGTCCGCATTGCTCCTGATCGACCTTCAGAATGCCATTTTAGCCGGCCTCGGCACACCCGAGCGCCAGCCGGCGATCGACGCCGCCTTGGAAGGTGTCGTGGCCGGACTTGCGTCGTTGAAGCGCAAAGCGCGTGCCGCCGGAATTCCTTCCTTCATCGTGCAGCATGACGGCCATGGAACGCATCGCCTGGCAAAGCGCGGCGAAGGCTGGCAGTTGCGCCGCGAAATCGCACCGGAGGCCGGCGATGTTGTGGTGCATAAGACGAGCTGCGATTCCTTCTTTGAGACCGATCTTGAGGCGCGCCTCCGCGCAAAAGGGATTACCCATCTCGTCATCGGCGGCTGCATGACGCAATTCTGCGTCGACACCACGGCGCGCCGCGCCGTGTCGCTCGGCTTCGACGTGACGTTGCTTTCGGATGGTCATACCACCGCCGATATGGGCAAGCTGACATTTGAGGCGATCATCGCCCATCACAATGCATTGCTGGATGGCTTCGATGCCGGCCCGCATGAGATCCAGCTTATCCCGACAGCCCAGATCGCCTTCTGAATTCATCCCCGCCGGAGACCTCCATGCCGCATCTCGCCAGCATCATCACCTTTGCCCTGATTGCCGTCGGAATGGTGCTGACACCCGGTCCCAACATGATTTATCTGGTGTCGCGATCGATCTCGCAGGGGCCGGCGGCCGGGCTGATCTCGCTCGGCGGCGTGGCGCTTGGCTTTGTCTTCTACATGCTTTCGGCAGCGCTCGGCATCACGGCCTTCCTGTTCGCAGTGCCCTTTGCCTATGACGCGCTGCGTCTTGCGGGTGCCGTCTATCTCGCCTGGCTTGCCTGGAATGCATTGAAGCCCGGCGGCCGTTCCGCCTTTCAGGTTCGCGATCTCCCGAAGGACGGGCCGCGCAAACTCTTCTTTATGGGCTTGGTGACGAGCCTGCTGAACCCTAAGGTCGCAGTCCTCTATCTCTCGCTGCTGCCGCAATTCATCGATCCCGCCAACGGCAGTGTCTTCAGCCAATCCGTCATTTTCGGCTTTACCCACATTGCCGTCAGCGTGACGCTCAACTCCATCTTCGCGCTGACAGCCGGCTCCGTCGCGCTGTTCTTCTCAAGCCGCCCATCCTTCATGCTGGTGCAGCGCTGGCTGATGGGCACGGTGCTTGCCGGACTTGCGATGCGCATGGCCTTCGAAGCGCAGCGGTAGTTCAGAACACCGGCAGGTGATCATTCGGCGGCTTCCTTTGAAAGATGACCGCTTTTAGCACGCGGCAAGGCGATCGTCCAACCGAGGTTCATGCCTGCCGCCGCTGCCAAAATGATCACCGCACCGATGATCTGCGCCATGCCGAGCACATGGCCGAAGGCGACGCGATCGACGACGATGGCAGCGATCGGATAGATGAAGGACAGCGCCCCGGTCAGATGTGTCGGCAGCTTCTGGATGGCGCCATAGAGCAGCACATACATCAGGCCGGTATGGACAATGCCCATCGTCGCCAGAATGGACCATCCGCCCGCATCCCGCGGCAGAGCGGAAAAATCGGCCGAAGGCAGGAGCATCAGAATGCCGGTGGAAACCTGGATCAGCGCGATCAGATGCGGCGGCGTGCCCTTCAGCCATTTGGCGGCCAGCGCTGCCAGCGCATAGAAGAAGGCGGCGCCGAGCGAAAGCAGAATGCCAATAGCATAGCTGCCGGCGCCCGTTGCCTCCGCCGGCTTGCCCTCGACGATGACGGCCATGCCGGCAAAGGCGAGACCGAGCCAGAACAGCTTGGTGATCGTGATCTTTTCGCCGAGAAACAGCGCGCCGAGACCCAGCAGCATGAACGGTTGCGTATTGTAGACCGTCGTCGCGATCGAGATCGAGGCATGCGAATAGGCGGCGAAAAGCAGCAGCCAGTTGAGGACGATTGCGACACCGCCGGCAACGGCGATCGCAAAGGTGCGCAGGCTGAGAATGCCGGGGCGCAACAGGCCCATGGCGCCGCAGATCAGAAGAAGCGTCAGCGCCCCAAACAGGCACCGCCAGAAGACGACGCCGGTGACAGGCTGCCCCGACATCAACACGAACCAGCCGATCGTCCCCGAAATCAGCATTGCCGCCGTCATTTCCGCTGTGCCGCGTCTTATCTCGCTCATTGTTTCCGCTCCATTTGCGAAGCTTGATAATATTCTTCTCAACGAGCGGATGATATAATCTGAATAAAGAAGAACGGGCGAATTACCTAATTATGTGAGGTGAAACCATGAGCGTGCCTAATGTGGCCACGGAACTCGACGCGATTGACCAGCGCATGCTGGAGGCCCTGGCGCGCAATGCCCGGATTTCGCTGAAGGAACTGGCGGAAGCGGCCGGCCTCTCCTCGCCGAGTGCCGCTGAGCGGTTGCGCCGGCTGGAAGAGCGCGGCGTCATTGCGGCCTTCACCGTAAATATCGCACTGGAAACGGTCGGTTATCCCCTGCAGGCGATCGTGCGCATCCGGCCGCTGCCCGGTCAATTGCACGTGGTCGAGCGCATCATCCAGGAAACACCGGAATTTATCGAATGCGACAAGGTCACCGGCGACGACTGTTTCATCGGCCGCCTTGTCGTGCGCTCGATGGGGGAACTCGACGGCATACTGGACAAGATTGCCGAGCGCGCCGAAACGAATACGTCGATGATCAAGGCGACCCCGGTCAAACGCCGCCTGCCGCCTCTTTCCTGTTAAAATTCCGCCATCGGCGACAACATGATCGGACCATCGATGTGGTCGGCGGCATCACCGCGCATCATCAGCGAGGTATAGCCTTGATAAGGCGCGGGCGTGCGGTCCCAATCCAGCCGATCCGGCGGGAAGCAAACCTCGATCCGTTCGGAGCGAAGGTCGAGCGCAGATGAGATCGCGGCCAAAGGCAGAATGGCCGGACCGGCCGCATCGAGAAGCCGAAGAGTGCCACCGTCGAACTTCCAGGCGACAACGGTCGTATCCGCGACCAAAGTCAGGCGGATATCGGGATCGAAGCAGGCATTCAGGTGAAACATCTCCATTTGCCCGACAACCGCGAAGCGCCGGGAAACGGGAGCACGATTTTGCAGCAACGTCTTCAGCAGGCGGAGATCGCCGGGATCCTGCAGGGATAGGCGCCTTGCGGGCGGGAGCGGTCCAGCCGTTTCCGGCGGAGGCCCAGCGAAGACGTATTGCGGGAAAGTCCGGAAGCCATAGCGTTCGTAAAGAGCGGGCTTGTCCGTCAGCAGGATGTCGAGTTCGAAACCCTCGGCCTTGGTCCTGGCAAAGGCGCGCTGCATGAGGTCGCGATAAAGCCCTCGCCCCCGCCATTCCGGCCGCACGGCGCCCGACTGATAGCCCGCCGCTCTGACAAGGCGGCCGTTAATCACCAGTGGCATGGAAAAGGCGCTGAAATTTGCGACGCATCGGCCCGTCTCGTCGAAATAGCCAAAGGGCATGCTGCTCGGGTCGGGGCCGCAGAATTGATCCTGTAGACTGATGTCGATGGAAAAGGTGTCCTGAAGCAGGTCCACTAGAGCCGACCAGGCCGAAGGATCGCCAAAATAGTCCTGGCGCAGGAACAGGCCTTCGGTATCCGGTTTGCTCGCCATCACACGCCAGTCGAGCCGAAGCCGCCGGCGCCGCGGCTGGTTTCGCTGGCTTCGGTGATTTCGGCAATACGCGCCTGCGTCACCGGCGCAATCACCATCTGCGCGATGCGCATGCCGCGGGTGATATCGAACGGCTCGTCCCCGAGATTGATCAGCAACACCTTCACTTCGCCGCGATAATCGCTGTCGATCGTGCCGGGCGTGTTGAGGCAGGTTATGCCGTGTTTGAAGGCGAGGCCGGAGCGTGGACGGATCTGAGCCTCGAAACCCTCGGGGATCTCCATGATGAAGCCGGTCGGCACCAACGTCCGTTTGCCGGGCGCGATCGTCAGAGTCGCGTCCTCCTCGACGGCTGCGCGCAAGTCCATGCCGGCCGCCCCCTTGGTTTCATAGGCGGGCAGATCGAGGCCCTGGCCGTGGGCGAGGCGAATGAGGTTCAGCGTCGGGCGCGTATCGGTGTGAACGGTCATGCGGCATTAGTTTGTGCGGGAGCCGCGAAGGTCAATTGCAATCCCGCCTTTGAATCGCTAGATACAGCCGCAATTCACAGGATTTCACAAGCATGGCCGAAAGTCTCGCCGAGGCGGTCTCCCGCCGCCGCACATTCGCTATTATCGCCCACCCGGACGCGGGCAAGACGACGCTCACCGAAAAGCTGCTGCTCTTCGGCGGCGCCATTCAGCTTGCCGGCGAAGTCAAGGCCAAGAAGGATCGCATGCAGACGCGGTCCGACTGGATGAAGATCGAGCGCGAGCGCGGCATCTCGGTCGTGACCTCTGTCATGACCTTCGAATATGACGGCAACGTCTTCAATATTCTCGATACGCCCGGTCACGAGGACTTCGCTGACGATACCTATCGCACGCTGACTGCGGTCGACGCCGCGGTCATGGTCATCGATGCCGCCAAGGGCATCGAGCCGCGGACGCTGAAGCTGTTCGAAGTCTGCCGCATGCGTGACATCCCGATCATCACCTTCATCAACAAGATGGACCGCGAAAGCCGCGATCCCTTTGAAATTCTCGACGAGGTGGAAGAGAAGCTGGCGCTGGACACCGCTCCGGTCACCTGGCCGATCGGCCGGTCGAAGACCTTCTGCGGTTCCTATCATCTGGCTGACAATACCGTCCGTGGCTCCGATACCGAAGTCGAGGCGACCCGGGTCAACGGGCCGCAGGCCGTCGCCGGTCGGCTGCCGGAAAACGAGCGGCAAGCCTTCATCGACGAGACCGAGCTGGCGATCGAAGCCTGCCGTCCTTTCGATCGGGAATCCTTCCTGGAAGGCCATATGACGCCGGTTTTCTTCGGCTCGGCGCTGCGCAATTTCGGTGTTCGCGATCTCATCAACGCACTCGGCGACTTCGCGCCGCCGCCGCGCGATCAGGTCGCCGATATCCGTACTGTGCAGGCGACCGACGACAGGATGACAGCCTTCGTCTTCAAGATCCAGGCCAACATGGACCCGAACCATCGCGACCGTATCGCCTTCGCGCGCATCTGCTCCGGCAAGCTGGAACGCGGCATGAAGGCCCGGCTGTCGCGCACCGGCAAGCAGCTCGGCTTGACCGCGCCGCAATTCTTCTTTGCCTCGCAGCGCCAGCTCGCCGATACGGCCTATGCCGGCGATGTCGTGGGCATTCCCAATCACGGTACGCTGCGCATTGGCGATACCCTGACCGAAGGCGAATCCTTGGTCTTCCAGGGTGTGCCGAATTTCTCGCCGGAAATCCTGCGCCGTGTCCGTCTTGAAGACGCGATGAAGGCGAAGAAGCTGAAGGAAGCGCTGCAACAGATGGCCGAAGAGGGCGTCGTGCAGCTCTTCTCGCCGGAAGATGGCTCACCCGCCATCGTCGGCGTCGTCGGCGCGCTGCAGCTCGATGTCTTGAAGGAAAGGCTGATGGCCGAATATGGCCTGCCGGTTTCCTTCGAAATGTCGCGCTTCTCCGTCTGCCGCTGGATATCAGCCGATCAGGCCTTCGATCTCGACAAATTCGTCACGGCGCGCCGCGGCGATATCGCCCGCGACCTCGACGGAGATCCGGTCTTCCTCGCCCAGGACGGCTTTTCGCTGCGCTATGAGGCGGAACGTTATCCGGCTATCAAGATGGTCGCCATCAAGGAATATCACGCCGTCAAGGCGGCGTGATCCTCGTTTTTCGTCGGAACATGGCAGCGCTTATGCCTCCGCGTTCCGGGTTATCTTTGACCAATCGGCGTTCGGATCGGCCGGATATCGATCGAGCGCCACCGATGGCATCTTATCCGGATCGTTGTAGAGCGTCATGATCGCCGCCTCCGTGACGGCCGTCGCTGCGGGGATATTGGCATCGCCATTTCCCGCATCCCAGGCTGCCTGCCAGATCTTCGCCAGATAGCGGGTGCCGCGCGCCATGCAGGTGATGGTGCGGTCGCCGAAGTCGTCCCACATCGCCTCTGCCTTCTCCTTGGCTGGTTTGCCGATAAGCTCAACCCACTTGTCGACGATTTCCCTTGGCGCGATCTCCCTTTGCGTATCGGTGATGAGAGTAATGACGGCCTTGCTTGCATCATAGCCATTGCTGATTGCCGGCATCGGCTCGGCTGCGAGATCCGTTATACGCTGTGCGAGTTTCGCATCGAGATTTTGCTTCTGATAGCCGTAGGCGATCATATCGTCTTCGTAGCCTACATGGACGCCATCGGCTTCCAGTTTCATCTTGGGCGATCGCGGGCGGGGGACAACCTTGGCCGGATCGCCCTGCGAAAGATAGGAGGTGTGCAGCGGCTGGCAGGCATCGCCCATATAGTGAATGAGGACGCCGCCGGCGCAGAGAAACATCGCGGCGTCGCCGTCCCGTGCCGCCTTCGCCATTATGTCGAATAGCTGATGAACTCTGAAGGGCAGGGCTCCCCAGTGCTTGTTACGCAGGTCGGCATTGGGATCGAGCAATTGCGCCCAGGCGTCATATTGCGGCTTTATCGCAGCGAAATAGTCGATCCAGGCTTCCGGATTGAGGTAAGTGTCCGGCGCGGATTGATTGAGCGCGAGAAAGGTCTCGCCATTCTGATAGGGAAGATCCAGATCGGCAAAATGGTTCGGATTGTCGTTCTGTCCGCGGCTGCCGGGCCCGATCTTGCGGTGCTTCCTGCCGTCGGGGCCTTCCACCATGATGAAGTTGACGTTGCTCTTCCAGACATTGTCGGGAACGTCGGCCAGCGGCACGAAGTGAATCTCGTTGTCGTCCTTTTCGAGAACGCGGGGATCGTTGCCGAGTGCGTCGTCCGGAGTGAGCGCCAACAGATCGAGATTGTTGTCGAGGAAGCTTCGCAGCTTCTGCGACGTCACGAGATCTCCGGACAGGGGCAGGGAGCGGCCAATGATATAGTGTCCGACCCATCCCCAGATGAAATCTTGATCCAGATTGATGTCGCGCACCAAATCAAGATCCAGGTGATCGAGTGCCGTGCTGAGGGATGTGGCGAGCGCATAGGGCTGCGACAGACTTTCGCCGTCTTCGAAGAATTCTTCTTTCCCCCACAACAGCGCGAAGGGATAGTAGGTGACTTTCCTGGCGTCCTTCGGATTGTCGCTGTCGGTCCTTTCGGCATGCTCGATGAAGAGGACCGTACCGGAATCGCCGTGATGGACGCCGAGACCGATATTCTCCGCCGGATTGCGCGCTTCCGCATCTTCCTCGATCTTCAGCCGATCCTCGCCGATGCCGTAGGTTTCCGGCCCGATCAGGAAGTCGCTGATATATTCCGATCCGCCCATCGCCTTGTAGCGATAGAACAGGCCATGGATTTCGCCTCTGATTTTGCCGGTCACTGCTGACTGGCCAACCACTTTCATGGTGATCAGCTTAAGGCTGAAGCTGTTGTCGTAAAGATCCAGCACCGGACCAATGGGAGCGATGCCGGGAAACTCGGTTTTCCATTGCAGGATATTGTCAAGCTCGACCAATCCGACATCCATCAGCAGGCGCTGGTTCGTCGAGGGAAAGTTCGGATAGATGGTTCGGAAGTCCTGCCTGCCGAGACCCTTTTTTGCAGCTAGGCCGATCTTCGGCCTGCGATGGGTCTGCAAGGCGCTGATATCCGTTCCCGGTTCACCGACGACATGCCGATTGGTCATCACGAAATAGCGTTCGCTATCGCGCACGATGCAGCCCGCGGTCGCAAGGCGTGTCATGCCCTGGCCATCCTCGTTGATGATGGCCGAGCCCGGCGCCAGCAGGTTGCGCGGCGTCCGGCTGTCGAGCTTGACCTTCAGGTCTTTGGACAGCGGCTGCCTGCGCGCTTCGATGACACAGACCGGCACGGTTCGCCCGTCCGGCAGATAGAGCGTCTTGGGGACCACATCGGAAGGATCCTGTTTCGCCAGATCCTTCTCATACTCCCAACTGGAGACGAACACATAGACGCAGGGCCAGGAATAGGGGCGTACTTCCGAGTTGAAAAGCGTTCGCCGCTCGCTTTCCGGTGAACGCTTGCGCAGCGCCTGCTTGTCTTTCGAAGGCCAGGGATCGCTCTTGCGAATTCTGTAAAGACCGAGCGCCGTTGCCACCACATTCTTCTTGTTGATCAAATGATAGTGGAAGAGGTCACGCGCCTCCACGAGGTCCTTGAGCGAAAGAGAGGCGAAATTGCTGCTGCTTTTGAAGAGAGTATCCATGAGTCCGCCCACCAGGTTTCAGAGTGATTTGGATGTGGATTTCGAAAGCACGCGCCGGGGGCGCGAAAATGATTGCATCAAACGGCATTTCATCGCGATCACGATCGGCGCGATGACATTCTGCAATAGAGACACAGGATGCTACAATTTTGATGACAGGTTATCCTTCGGTAAGATC
This sequence comes from Rhizobium sp. BR 362, assembly GCF_036528765.1. NCBI lineage: Bacteria > Pseudomonadati > Pseudomonadota > Alphaproteobacteria > Hyphomicrobiales > Rhizobiaceae > Rhizobium > Rhizobium sp. BR 362. The sequence goes on from NZ_JARWGH010000004.1 coordinate 241,736, forward strand.
GGGGCGCACGGACAATGCGCCGTTATTGGCGGCCGGCATGGTCAAGCCGTTGCCCAAGCCGATGAATATGCAGGGGCCGAAGAATGCGAGACTATGCGTGATGCCCAGCATCGATAGGATCAGGCCAACCGCCAAACCGATGCAGGTCATAAGACGTGCAAGAACGAGAATAGTGGCGAGTGGGACCTTCGAGGCATAACGCCCGGCCAGATAGCTGCCCAGAATGAAGCCGGCAGGCACCAGCCCCATGTAAAAGCCGAGCTTCGCGCTCGATCCGCCGAGCGTGTCGCCGACAACCAATGGCGCGCCTCCGAGGAATGTGTAAATCACGCCCATCGAACACGCCATGCAAAGGGTGTAGGCCCAGAACCGCACCGAAACGAGCAGCAGCCTGTAGGAGGCAAGATAGGTCCCGCTTGTCCTCGATGAGCGCGCCGTCGTTTCTCTCAGTTCGCGCATGGACAAAGCGAAGGCACCCGCGCCCAGGATCGCCAGGATAACGAAGCACGCCCGCCATCCGAACAGCTCATCGAGTGAACCGCCGGACAAGGGGCCGACCATGGGTGCAAGCGCCCAACCCATGGCGAGATAGCCGAATTTGCTGGCAGCCTCGCCTTCATTCGAGGTTTCCTTGATGACCCCCAGGGCGACCGAATAGCAGGGCGCGATACACGCCTGCATCGCGCGAAACAGCAGGAAAACGCCGATACTAGGCGCCAAAACGCAGCCGATAGAGGCGATGATGAAGATGGAAAGAGCCGTCAAGACGACCGGCTTGCGTCCAAATCGATCCGATATCGCTCCGCCGATGATTTCCAGAAGTGCGGTGATAATCGAATAACCGGCGACCGAAAGGTTCACGAGCGCGAAATCGGCATGGAACGTTGCGGCAATATGCGGCAGCGAGGGCAGGATCATATTTACTGGCAGCACCGCGAGCGCCGAAAGCAGGATCAGGGTTGTCAGGCGGGGCGGGGCAGCAATCGCGGTCATCTGCGTGCCGGGAGTCTGAATGGGACTGTCGCTCGTCATGGTCTCGTCCGTTTTTGTCGGTGGGATAAAACGAAAATCTGACGAGGCGCGGCCCAGTTTCGGGCATAAAAAAAGGCCCCGTCAGGAGCCTGCTTTCCGCGCATGGGTGCTTTCGCCGGATGGCTACGCCATCCTGCCCATGCGCTCTATCACTACGACGAGAACCGTTGCGATTGTCATGACGCTACAGCTAGACAGAAATTTCGATATCGTCAATGTGCTCGGGATATTCCTTGAAATATAACGCTATGCCATAGTGCGGCCGGCCTGTTGTTTTGTGAGATGAGGGCGCTCGGAGGGAAAGCATGGTCCGGGAAAACGAAATTCGCGAAAACGAAGTCGCCATCGCGCCGCCGGCAGCGACGGATGCCGGTCTTGTCTTCATCGGCCGAATTTCGACCCCCTGGAGCTCCCGGATGGAAACGCCGCGCCAGGGGCGGCATGACGGGCCGCTCTGCCGCATCGAGATTTTCGAGCCTTGGGTGCCGGCGCTGAAGGGCGTGGAGAATTTCGAGCGGCTGGAAATCCTTTATTGGCTGGACCGCTCGCGCCGCGATCTCGTGCTGCAGAGCCCGGCGAGCAGCGGCAAGGTGCATGGCACATTTTCGCTGCGCTCGCCGGTGCGGCCAAACCCGATCGGCACCTCCATCGTCAAGCTGGAGGCGGTGGAAGGCGCCGTCCTGCTCGTGCGCGGCCTTGATTGCCTGGACGGCACGCCGCTTCTCGACCTGAAGCCGGATCGCAGCCTTTTCAAACCGATCGCGCCGCCGCAGCCGGGCGATTTCCAGACCGGCGACGGCGAGACGGTGCATTCTTGTCAGAAGGCGTGAAGCATGATCCCGAAAAGTGCGAAGCGGTTTTCGGACAAGATCATGCTCACTTCAGGTGTCAGTCGACCGCAACCATGACGTCGGAGGCCTTGATGACCGCGTAGGCGTCGGCGCCGACCGTCAGGCCCAGTTCATCGACCGCCTCGTTGGTGATCGAAGAGGTGACGATCGAGCCATTGCCGATATCGATGCGGATATGGGCTGTCGTCGCACCCTTGGTGACCTCGACGACTTTGCCCTTGAGACGGTTGCGTGCGCTAATTTTCATGAATATGTCTCCGATATATCGGCGCGACCATATCGACTTCCGAAAATCTCGGCCATAAAAACCTTACTCTCCCCGCGGAAAACGCTGGTTCTCCTCCAGCACGTTCAAGTCCATATGGTTGCGCATATAGCGCTCGGACGCCTTCTGCAGCGGCTGGTAATCCCAGGGATAGTAGGCGCCGTTGCGGAGCGCCGCATAGACCACCCATCGCCGCGCCTGACTTTCGCGCACGGCAGCGTCGAAGGTGGCGAGATTCCAGCGCTGCCTCGCTAGCGCGGTCAGTTGCGCCAGGATTTCGGCATGCGCGGGATCGCCGGCAAGGTTGGAGAGTTCTTTGGGGTCGGTGTCGAGATCGAAAAGCAGGGGCGGGTCCTTGTCGCAAAGCGACAACTTGTAGCGGGCATCGCGCAGGCCGACGAGCGGCGCTTCCGACCCTTCCGCTGCATATTCCATCGGCACCGGGCCTCGGCTTCCCGTACGGTGGACGAGCGGAGCAAGGTCTTCGCCATCCGTCCACTGCAGCAGCGAAGCGATATCGAGCCCGGCAAGGCCGGCAAGCGTCGGCGTCACGTCGAGCGTCGACACTGGCTGGTCGATACGCCCTGCTTTCCAGCCGGGGGCGGCGATCATCAGCGGCACGCGCGCCGAGCCTTCGAAGAAGTTCATCTTGAACCACAGTCCGCGTTCGCCGAGCATGTCGCCATGGTCGGAAACGAAGAGCACGATGGTATTGTCGGCCATGCGGCCGCGCTCCAGCGCGTCGAGGATTTCACCGATCTTCTCATCGACATAGGAGATATTGGCGAAATAGCCGCGCCGGGCTCGGCGTATCTGTTCGGGCGTGATGTCGAAAGCGGTATGGTCGCTCGCCTTCATCAGCCTCTGCGAATGCGGGTCCTGCTTGTCGAAAGGAATCTCCGCGACTTCGGGGTCGAGCGCCGGGCAATTCTCATAGAGATCCCAGAAACGGCGGCGGGCGACATAGGGGTCGTGCGGATGGGTGAAGCTGACGGTCAGGCACCAGGGCCGCTCGTCGTGTCCGCGGGACAGATCCAGGAGTTTGCGGGTGGCGTGATAGGCAACCTCGTCGTCATATTCCATCTGGTTGGTGATCTCGGCGATCCCGGCCCCCGTCACCGAGCCGAGATTGTGATACCACCAGTCGATGCGTTCGCCCGGCTTCGTATAGTCGGGCGTCCAGCCAAAATCGGCGGGATAGATGTCGGTGGTCAACCGCTCCTCGAAACCGTGCATCTGGTCCGGCCCGACGAAATGCATCTTGCCGGAGAGTGCCGTCTGGTAGCCCGCCGCCCGCAAATGATGCGCGAAGGTCGGAATGTCGGAGGCAAATTCGGCGGCATTGTCATAGACGCGGGTGCGGCTCGGCAATTGGCCCGACATGAAGGAAGCCCGCGCCGGCGCGCAGAGCGGGCTTGCCGTATAGCTGTTGGCGAAGCGCACGGAGCGTTTCGCCAGTGCCTTCAGCACGGGTGCGTGGAGAAAGTCGGCCGGACCGTCGGGGAAAAACGTCCCATTCAACTGATCGACCATGAGAATAAGGATATTCGGGCGCGCCATGTTGGATGTCCTCGAAGAATTAAAGGCCGACCGCAGCCTTGACGGCATCGAGGCCGGGCTTGCCGTCGATCGTTGTCACGCCGGCAAGCCAGGGCGTCAAGCTCTCCGGATGTGCCTTCAGCCAAGCGGTCGCCGCAGTCTTCGCATCCTGGCCGCCGAGAATCGAGCCCATCAGCGAATTTTCCATGCCGATGTCGAAGGTCAGATTGTGGAACAATTTGGCGGCGTTCGGGCAGTTGGCCGACCAGCCGGTACGCGCCAGCGTGTAGACCTGCGCGCCGCCATAGTCGGGGCCGAAATAGGCATCGCCGCCGGAGAGATAGGCAATCTGGAAGCGGTCATTCATCGGATGCGGCGCCCAGGCGAGGAAGACGATCGCGTGCTTGTCCTTGCCGGCGCGCTCGACCTGCGACAGCATCGCCTGCTCGCTGGATTCCACCAGGTCCCAGCCCTTCAGACCGAAATCGTTGGCGTCGATCATCTTCTGGATATTGGCATTGGCCGGCGCGCCGGGCTCGATGCCGTAGATTTTATGATCGAAATCGTCGGCGTGTTTCTGCAGATCGGCGAAATCCTTGATGCCCTTGTCGGCGACATAGGTCGGAACGGCGAGCGTAAATTTCGCGCCCTGAAGATTGCGGTTCAGCACTTCGATGGCTTTAGATTTGTTGAGGTCGTCGACGAAGGCTTTCTGTGCCGGCATCCAATTGCCAAGGAAGACGTCGATCTCGCCAGTCTTCATCGATTGATAGCCGATCGGCACCGAGAGCGTCTTGATGTCAGGCTCGTAGCCAAGTGCGCCGAGCAGCACGCCCGTTACGCCATTGGTCGAAGTAATATCGGTCCAGCCCGGATCGGACAAATGGATGGTGCGGCAGGAATCGCTGTCGGCTTTGGCGACGCCGGCGAAGGACAGGGCGGAAAAGAGCGCGCCGGCGGCAAGCCGGCCCATGGCAGAAATTTGCATGATGACAGTTCCCTTTTATTATTTGCTCATTTTATTGAACATCAGTAGCATTCGCCCTGTGAAGAAGGCTTTTTTCGATGGGCGACAAAAGGAATTTTTATGGCTGAGCGGCCGGTGGATCTCGGATGGCTGCGAATTTTTGTCGAGGTAGGTCGCTCGGGCAGCCTGTCATCCGCAGCGGCAAACCTCGGGCTGACTCAGCCGGCAGTTAGCTATCAGATCCGGCGGATCGAGGAACAGATAGGCGTAACGCTCTTTGATCGCCAGCATCGCGGTGTGGAACTGTCCTCGGAAGGCCGCCGTCTGTTTGAAATCGCAGAAAAGGCGGTCGGCGGGGTCGATTCACTGGTGCGCAGCTTTCGCGCGGAGGCGCAGCGGCCGGCGGTGCGGCTTAGGACAGACTATGCCTTCTCGGCGCTGTGGCTGATCCCGCGCATGCATCGGTTTCGTCTGCTTCACCCGGAACTGGATATCCAGATCGTCGCCACGCAGCGACAGGATCGTGTTCATTCGGAAAGCGGCGATGTCGCCGTCGTCTTCGGCACGCGTGAGGAGTTTGGACCCGAGGCGGCATTATTGCTGCCGGAAAAGGTGGCGCCGATCTGCGCGCAAGGCTTCGTCGACAAATATGGTCCTTTCAGCGATCCCAGCCGCCTCGCGCAAGCGACACTGGTGCATCTGGATTCGGAAACACCGTCGCCCTGGTTCGATTGGAAGAGTTACTTCGCCGAACTTGGCATCAGCCGGGACGCCTATGCTGCCCATGGCGACCTGCGGTTCAACACCTATTCGCTGGTCGTTCAGGCGGCGATCGGCGAACAGGGCTTGGCGCTCGGCTGGATGGGGCTGGTGGATTCGCTTCTGGCCGGTCGCATGTTGGTGACCGCCGGTCCGGTGATCGACGGCCCCAACCGTGGCTATTGGCTTCTGCCGCCGAGGTCGCAGAGCATACATGCGGAACGGCTGACGGAATGGCTGGTCAGGGAAGCGGCGGCGATGTAGCCGGTGCTCGTCACTCCGCTCTCAGATCCGCCAGGAAGACATCGCACCAGCGCGAAACATCGTTTTCCAGCAAATGGTCCATCATGCCGCGCCAGCGCTCGCGCCGTTCTTCCAACGGCATATTGATGCCGCGCGCCAAAGCGTTTGCGGTGTCGTCGACGTCATAGGGATTGACGAGCAACGCTCCTTTCAATTCGCGTGCCGCACCGGCAAAACGCGAGAGCACCAGTACGCCGGGATTGTCCGGATCCTGTGCCGCCACATATTCCTTGGCGACGAGGTTCATGCCGTCGCGCAACGGCGTCACCAGGCCGACTTTCGCTAGCCGGTAGAGGCCCGCCAGGACCGGACGGCTGATAGAGCGGTTGATGTAGCGGATCGGTACCCAGTCGACGGTGCCGATCGCGCCATTGACCCGGCCGGCCTGCTCGGCGACGGCATGCTGCATCGCCTCGTATTCTGGCACTTCCGAGCGCGATTTCGGCGTGATCTGCAGGTAAGTGACGCGGCGCTGATGGGCCGGATTGTTGGTGACAAAGCGTTCGAATGCGTCGATGCGCTGCGTGATGCCTTTGGAATAATCGAGCCGGTCGACGCCGATGATCAGGTCGCGGCCTTCAATGCTTTGCCGCGCCTTGCGCACCACGCTGTGGGCCGCCGCCTTGCGGGCAAAGGCGGCGAAGGCTGCGGTCTCGATGCCGATCGAATAGGCGCCGCCGCGGAAATTGTGGCCGTGAGCGCTGAAATGGCCGGGACTGTTTTCGACCCCCATGCCTTCGCGCTTCAGGCAGCCGGCGAAATTTTCAAGATCGTATTTCGTTTGGAAACCGAGCAGGTCATAGGAGGAGAGGCCCCGCATGATTTCTTCGTGCACCGGCATGGTGAAGAGCACATCGGCCGGCGGCCAGGGAATGTGCAGGAAGAAACCGATGCGGTTCTTGAATCCCATTTCCCTCAACTCCGCCGCTAGCGGAATGAGGTGATAGTCGTGCACCCAGATGGTATCGTCGGGCTCCAGCAGCGGCGCCAGCCGATGGGCGAAGAAGCGGTTGACGCGGAAGTAGCTGGCCATTTCCTTGCGGCCATACTCGGCCAAGTCAAGTCGGTAATGGCAAATCGGCCAGAGCACACGGTTTGCAAAGCCTTGGTAATATTCCTCGACATCGGTTTGAGTAAGGTCGGTCAGCGCGTAGGTGATGTTGCCGTCTTGGGTCAACACCAGCGGTTCGGGCTCGATATCGCCGCTCGATTTGCCGGACCAGCCCATCCACACGCCTCCGCGCTCCGCAAGGGCAGCCTGAAGCGCGACTGCAAGCCCGCCGGCCGCCGCCGCACCTTTGTTGTCGGGGACGGAAACGCGGTTGGAAACAATGATGAGACGACTCACGGAATGCTCCTTTCAAGAGGGCCGCGGCGTTACGCCAAAATGACAAGAATAATTATTTGGCAAGCGCCGCGAGTATCTCTCTTAAACGTCCGGGCGAGGGAATGAATGCACGTGCGAGCGTCTTGCCCTTGGGCGGACCGATGCGCACGGATTGACCGCCGAGACGGTTCGCGACGGCGAACATGGTCTCGTCGGTGACGTCGTCGCCGATTGCGAGGGGCCGCCGCCCGTTGAAGGGCGTTTCATTCAGGAAGGCTTCGAGAGCATGTCCCTTGCTCGCGTGCGCCGGGCAGATTTCGACCACAAGCTTGCCATGTTGCAGGATCCAGTCCGGGCCGGCTTCCTGCAGATAGCGCTGCATCATTTCGGCGACGTCGGCTTCTCGCTCCGGTGCCAACCGGTAGTGAACGGCGACCGCAGCCCCTTTGTCCTCGACGAGAACGCCCGACCAAGCCTCGACCTCGCGCGCGATCATGCGCTTCATTTCCTGGAAGGCGGGTGGAATCAGCGCGCGCCGGAGACGTCCTGCCGCGTCGCGCCGCTCGGCGCCGTGCAGACCGGCGATAGAGAAGTGGAAAGGGTTAAACAGAGGATCAACGAAGGCAACGGCGCGTCCGGTCACCAGAGCCAGCGCGCCGCCGAGCCGGCGCGAAAGCGTCTCGAGCACAAAGGGAAGGGCTGGAGGGACGACGATCGACTCGGGGGTCTCGGCGAGATCGAGCAGCGTCCCGTCGATGTCGAGGAACAGCGCCCATTCGTCAGGATACAATGAGAGTGCGGTGAGCGCCGGCTCATTTGGCGGCGCTGGTTCGGCTTCACCCTGTTCGGGCTGTTCCTCGTAAGTCATGGAGGTTTAGCTATGGCGCGCTTTTCGTTCGGCAAGAGAAAAACGACCACACCAGACGTTTATTCCGGGAAGGACAGGCCGATGTCTCGCAATATCCGCAACCGACAGATGCAAAAAAGGGCCGCGCGAAGCGACCCTTCCATGAGTTTTGGCCCGTAACTGGCCTGAAGCGCAGAACGCTTCCGGAAGGCTTGATCAGAGCGAGGGCTGCCTCGCAACGCTCACAACCACTTCCATGCCTGATACGCGGACCGAAATCTCACTAGACATTGGATCACCTTCCTTTCGTTACGTTGACGATATGCTTAACGTAACTCAAATTTCATCGATTTCAAGGGGCATACATGAGAGATGCTTCACTCTTCGTGTCGCATTGAAACGCAAGAGTTCGTTCCACTTTTGCGTGATATTCATCGTAGCAGTTGACAGCGGAAGCAGCGCCTGTCTGTGCCAGCGGACAGGATCGGGGAAGATGGGCAACCTCGACCGTGGCGATCGGCCTCGCCGTCAACAAGGAGGTGAGCTATGTGATTCCCACTTAGCATCACGTTTCGCATAAGAAAAACCCGGACTAGCTGGCAGCTTGAGGTCCGGGTGACTTTCTAAAAGCAAAATAAACGAGGGGTGGGCTGCAACCCGCCCCTCACTCCGGCAATATAGGCCAAGCCGACATTTTCATCAGGCTACTCAACGAGGGGCCAAAACCTCCCTTCAGGGAAGGCATGTTCACAGAAGAATAATGCTGCGAGGCCGAAATGTGATCGGACGGCGTGTCAAATATCTGTCACCTTCGCCTCTCAATCCTTGGTAAATTAAGAGTTTATTACCTATTCCGCACGAACAATCGTCCTTGATTTTGACATTCTCCCGCGGGACAGGAAGCGAGCGGGAATTGGAGCGAAAGACATATGTGTCGTTGGGCAGCCTATCGTGGAGACCCCCTCTATCTGGAGGAGCTGGTGTCTTCGCCTGCCCACTCCCTGATCGAACAATCTCATTGCGCCACGCGCGCCAAGACGGCGACCAACGGCGACGGATTTGGCATCGCGTGGTATGGCGACCGGCCGGAGCCGGGCCGCTATCGCGATATCCTTCCGGCCTGGTCCGATTGCAATCTCAAGAGCTTGGCGCGGCAGATCCGCTCGCCGCTCTTTCTCGCTCATGTCCGCGCAGCGACCGGCGGCGGCACACGTCGGGACAACTGCCATCCTTTCGTGTACGAGAACTGGTCCTTCCAGCACAATGGGCAGATTTCCAATTTTGACCGCTTGCGCCGGCCGATGGAATCCATGCTCGATGACCAGCTTTTTCATGCCCGCGGCGGCACGACCGATTCCGAGCTTCTGTTCCTGCTGGCGTTGCAATTCGGTCTTGCATCCAATCCGTTTGCCGCGATCTCGGAAGCCATCGGATTTGCCGAGGGCCTGTCGCTTCATCTGACCGGCTCGGCGCTGGTGCGCTTCACGGCCGCTTTTTCCGATGGAAAGTCGCTCTATGCGGTACGCTATGCTACCGACCGCAAGGCGCCAACGCTTTATGCCTCGCCTGTCGGCATCGGCTATTGCCTCGTATCCGAGCCGCTGAACGACGATATCGATGCCTGGACGGAGGTTCCGGATGGCAGCGCCGTATTGATCGACGACATGGGTGTCCACATCACGCCCTTCCAGCCCGAAAAGCGCGCATCCGCCGGACCGCAGACGCCTCTCACGATCCCTGCTTGAACTGTTCGGCAATCAAGGCCGCCAGGCGCGCCGCCACTTCTTCCTTGTCGAGATCGGGCCACTGCTCCACGCCGCCATGGCGGATGAGTTTCACGCTATTGCGCGTGCCGCCCATGATACCGGTTGCCGGCGAGACATCGTTTGCGACGATCATGTCCGCGCCCTTGCGCTCCAGCTTCGCCTTGGCATTCGCCTCTACATCCTGTGTTTCGGCGGCAAAGCCGATGACGAGCTGCGGGCGGTGCGTGTGATGGCCGACGGTTTTCAGGATGTCGGGATTTTCGGTGAGCGCCAGGGTTGGAATGGATTCACCCGGATGCTTCTTGATTTTTTGATCGGCCGCAGACGCGACGCGCCAGTCGGCGACGGCCGCGACCATCACGGCGATATCGGCCGGAAGAGCCGAAAGCACGGCATCGCGCATCTCTTCCGCACGCTCGACATGGACGACGTGCATGCCCATGGGGTCAGGGATCGAGACAGGCCCGGAGACGAGCGTGACGTCGGCACCGAGGGCTGCGAGCGCCGAAGCAATGGCATGACCTTGCCGGCCGGAAGAACGATTGGCGATATAGCGTACCGGATCGATCGGCTCATGCGTCGGGCCCGACGTGACGACGGCTTTTCTGCCGGCGAGCGGTCTTGCCCCATCATCCAGCCGCATCTCGGCGGCAGCGACGATCTCCAGCGGTTCGGCCATGCGGCCGGTGCCGGCCTCCTTGCTCTCGGCCATTTCGCCAGCCATGGGGCCGACAAAGCGGATGCCGTCGCCCCGCAATGTCTCGACATTGCGCTTCGTTGCCGGATGCGCCCACATTTTCGGATTCATGGCAGGCGCTGCGAGCACGGGCCGGTCGGTCGCGAGCAGCACGGTCGACGCAAGGTCATCGGCCAGACCATTGGCCATCTTGGCGAGGAGATCGGCGGTCGCCGGCGCAATCAGCACCAGATCGCAGTCCCGTGCCAGCCTGATATGGCCGACATCCTGCTCGTCCTCTCGGGAAAACAGGTCGGTGAAGACATGATCGGCCGCCAGCGCACCGACGGCAAGCGGCGTAATGAATTCCTGAGCCCCCGATGTCATGATGGGACGGACGGTGGCGCCGCGCTCGCGCAGCCGCCGGATGAGATCGAGGCTCTTATAGGCCGCGATGCCACCGGAAATGATGAGAAGGATGCGTTTTCCCGCAAGAACCATGGCCCGAACCCGTCGCCTGTTTTTATGCCCATGAACCTAAGCCTTTGGTGCATAATAGGCAATCGGCAGCAGTGTCAGCCGAGAATGTCGACGCAGAAATCGATGAAGGCGCGCACCTTTGCAGGCACGTGATGACGGAATGGGTAAAAGGCGTAAAGCGGATAAAGCTCGTCCTTCCAGTCCGGAAAAAGGTCGACAAGCTCTCCGCGGTCCAGAAAATCCGTGATGCCAAGCGTGAAGACCTGAGCGATGCCGAGGCCCGCAAGACAGGTTCCGAGCGTCGTTCCGGCATCGTTAACCAGGATGCGGCCGCGCGTCTCGACCGGGATGACCTTGCGTCCGCACCGGAACTCCCACTCGAATGGCCGTCCCGTCCGAGGATCCTGATAGTGGATGCAGAGATGGTTCGCGACGTCGGCCGTCGTTTTCGGTCGGCCATAACGCTCGATATAGGCGGGTGCGGCGACTGTGATGACGCGCGTTTCCAAAAGCAGTCGGGCAATCAGTGAGGTCTGCGGTGGCTCGCCGAAGCGCAGGGCGACATCCATGCCGTCGGCCACGAGGTCGCCGATCTCGTTGCGGGTCAAAATCTCGATCTGCAGGTCGGGATAGAGGTCTAGGAAGGCGCCGAGCCGCGGCGCCAGGACGAGGCGGGAAAAATAAGGATCGACATTGATGCGCAGGCGGCCGCGCACGGATTGAGCGACGCCGGCCACCGTCGTCGCCGCCTCCTCTATGCCGCCCAGCAACGGCACCACCTGCTCGTAGAAGCGAGCGCCATCATCCGTCAGCCGCAGCGCCCGCGTGGTGCGATCGAGCAGGCGCACGCCGATGCGCGCCTCCAACCGCGAAACTGCCCGACTGACTCCGGACGGCGTGAGGCCAAGCGCTTCGGCCGCCCGCACGAAGCTACCGCCCTCCACCACGGCCGTGAGCACGCTGACGCCATTCAGCAATCGTCCGTCGAACATTGTCCATCCATGATTTTCCGTCAGCAATCATGAAGCGGCGGCGCATTTCAGTCAAAGTCTTTCGGATGCGGAAAGGCCGCGGAGGAGAGCTCCGCGGCGTTTCTTCAGTCACTCCCTGCGCGGTCAGGTACGCGTGATCGAGGCGCCCCCATCGACCAGCGATGCCGTGCCGGTGACGAAGCTTGCGTCGTCGGAGGCAAGGTAGAGGACCGAGCGGGCCAGCTCGTCGGGACCAGCGACACGCTTCAGCGCATGCAGATTGGTGATGAAGTTCTGCTTGTCGGGGGTGTCGTTCATCTCACGATACATGTCAGTATCGACGGCACCCGGCAGCACGGCGTTGACCCGCACATTCTGCGGGCCGAATTCGGCCGCGAGCGCCTGCGTTAGGCCGATCAGGCCGGACTTGCTGGCGGCATAGGCGGCAACGCCGGGAAAGGCAAAGCTGTAGCCCACAAAGGTCGATGTGAAGATCACCGAACCGCCGCCATGCTTGACCATTTCGCCGATCTGGTGCTTTGCGGCGAGGAAGGAAGCGGTCAAGTTGATTGCGAGCGTCTCAGTAAAGCTTGCCTCCGAAACCTCGGTGCTGGGGCCAGCTTCACCAAGCGTGCCGGCATTGTTGAAGGCGATGTCAACCCTGCCGTAGCGCTCGACGGCGAGGGCGACCAAAGCCTTGTGATAGTCTTCCGAACGCACGTCGCCGGCAAGCGCGGCAGCTTCGCCGCCAGCGACCTTGATTTCCGCAACAAGGCTTTCCAATTCGGCTCCCCTGCGGGCGCCGACGATGACCTTGGCACCTTCGGCAGCGAAGAGTTTGGCTGTGGCGCGGCCGATGCCGGAGCTCGCGCCAGTGACGATTGCGACCTTTCCATTCAAGCGGTTCATTGTTCCATCTCCTGTGTGAGGACGTGTCTGTCGTTCCGTCCGATGGGTAGAGAATGGTGTTTTTCGATCGTTCGGATTAGTCTTCTAATCATGGAATTCGAATTCGGGATTGCCGAACGATGCTCAAGATTGAAGGAATCGCTGCTTTTGTGGCCGTTGCCGAAGCGGGATCGATCAGTGAAGCCGCGCGCCGGCTGCGCCTGTCGAAATCCGTCGTCAGCGAGCGGTTGGCGGAGATGGAGAAGACGCTCGGCGCCACGCTGCTGCATCGTACGACCCGCAAGCTGGCGTTGACGGAAGACGGTACCGCCTTCCTGGAGCGCGCATCGAGGATCGCGCACGAGGTGCGGGAAGCGGCGGCCGACCTGGCCAAGCGGCGCGGCACATTGGCAGGCCCCTTGCGCATTGCCGCCCCTGTCACCTTCGGCCGCATGCATCTCGGCCCGGCGCTCTATCCTTTCCTGGTCGATCACCCCGAAATCGAACTGACGCTGGATCTGGACGACCGTCGTGTCGATGCTTCCTCGGACGGTTATGACGCCATCATCCGCCATGGGCTGATTGCCGATTCACGCCTTGTCGCGTGGAAGCTGGCCAGCAGCCGTCGCCTACTCGTGGCGTCACCGGATTATTTGAGCCGTCACGGCACGCCCGCATCGCTGTCCGATCTCGAAAACCATCGCGGTATTTTCTACACCAATCGCGGCGTCGCCGATTGGCGGTTTCAAGGATCGGACGGCGCCGTCATCGTCAGAGGCAAGTTGGCACTCGGCATCAACAATGGCGATATGTGCCGAGATGCGGCGATCGCCGGGCTAGGTATTGCGCTGCTGCCGGCCTTTATTGTCGGTCCAGCGATCAATCAAGGGCAGCTTGTGGAAGTCGATGTCGGCTACAGGCCGGAAGCCGAATTCATCTTCATGGCCCATCCCGAGGGGCGCAATCCCTCGGCCAAACTGCGCGCCATCGCCGATCATCTGAAGAAGACATTCGGCGATCCTCCCTATTGGGAGCGGAGCACGTAACTATGCAATCAGGCTCATGAGATTGGCGACCACAGGCGATCGCTGTGCCTTGAGGCTCGCAAGGCCGAGCCGCGCCACCACCGGCGGCCCGTCGATCGGCCGGTAGGCGACGCCATCGAGCTTGATCTGCGCGATCGAAGCCGGAACGATGGAAACGCCTAAGTTTGCGGCGACGAGATTGACGACGGAGGGGATCTGCGGCGCCTCCTGCGTCACGACGAGTTCGAAACCGGCTTCTCGGCAGGCCGCGACGATATCGTCATAGAGGCTGAGCCCCACCATGCGGGGAAAAAGAATAAACGGTTCGCCGGCCAAGGCCGCGATCGGCAGGCGCTCCCTCTTCACCAGCGGATGATGCGCCGGCAGCGCAATCAGCATCGGCTCGTCGGCAAAGCGCTTCAGGCGCACATCCCGCGGGTCTTCCAGGCCCGGCCGGATGAAGGCTGCGTCGATCTCGCCGCGCATCAGCCGCTCCATCAGCGCATTGGTGTTCATCTCTGTGAGCGACAGCCGCACTTCCGGCCAATGGCCGCGAAATTCCCGGATGGTCGCCGTGACGATGGTGTTGAAGGCGGAAGAGGCGGTGAAGCCGAGCGCCAGGCGGCCAATTTCGCCGCGATTGGCGCGCTGGGCAGCAAGCTTGGCTTTTTCAGCCGCGTCCACGGCGGTTTTGGCCTCGGCGAGAAAAGCCTCTCCCGCCTCTGTCAGTTCCGCCCCATGTGGAACACGGTGAAACAGCATCGCGCCCACCTCGTTTTCGAGATCGCGGATCTGCTGGCTGAGCGGCGGCTGGCCGATACCGAGTTTGGCAGCGGCACGCGTGAAATTTCCCGCTTCTGCAAGCGCCAGAAAATAGCGGATATGACGCAGCTCCATCGCTATCTCCAAAACCTATTGAGATCGTCTGTGCCATATATTGGACTAATGAAGCCGGCCTGACTAGATTTGATTGCAAGAAAGGTTGTGTGCCCCATGTTCCGCGCCGCCAGCAAGCAGCAAATCATTGCCTCCGAAGTCCCGTCCCGTACCGAATTGACGCTCGTCAGGAATGAGCCGCCGACCGAGGCCCGCCAATTCCTCACGCGCGGCACCCCTGCCTTCCGCCGTGCGACCATCGCCCTGTTTCTCTCTGGCTTCGCCACCTTCTCGCTGCTCTATTGCGTGCAGCCGCTGATGCCGATCTTCTCCGAGGATTTCGGTGTCACGCCGGCCGCAAGTTCGCTCTCGCTGTCGCTTTCGACCGGCTTCCTGGCCTTTGCGATCTTCGGCGCGGCTGCCGTTTCCGAAAGCCTCGGCCGCCGCAGCCTGATGTTCATATCGCTGCTGGGTGCAGCAATTTGTACGCTCGTCTGCGCGGTGTCGCCGAGCTGGCATATGCTGCTCGTCGTCCGCGCGCTCGAAGGCTTCCTGCTGGGCGGCGTACCGGCCGTTGCCATGACCTATCTGGCCGAGGAGATCGAGCCGCGCGGCCTTGGCGGCGCCATGGGCCTCTATATCGCCGGCAACGCCTTCGGCGGCATGGCCGGCCGCGTGGTGACGGGTACAATCGCAGAACTTCTGAGCTGGCGGCCGGCGCTGGCCGCCGTCGGCATTCTCGGCCTGGTCGCCGCCATCGGCTTCCTCTATCTTCTGCCGCCGTCGCGCAACTTTAGCCCGCGCAAGGGGTTCGACGCTGCTTTCCACCTGAAGGCCTGGGGCGGCCACTTCCGTAACCCGGCGCTGCCGCTGCTCTTTGCCATCGGCTTTCTCGTCATGGGTTCCTTCGTCACGGTCTATAACTATGCCGGCTTCCGCCTCGTCGCCGATCCCTATGATCTCAGCCAGACCGAGCTCGGCCTGATCTTCACCGCCTACCTCTTCGGCATCGGTGCATCCTGGGCGGCGGGCCTGCTGGGTGACCGCATCGGTCATTTCGTCGTGCTGCCGGTCGGCGTGCTGATCGCGGCACTCGGCGCGGCGGTGACGCTGTCCAGCTCCTTGCCGCTCATCATTCTCGGCATCGTTCTGGTGACGATCGGCTTCTTCATGACCCATTCCGTCGCCAGCGCACTGGTGGGACGTCTTGCCCGGAGCTTCAAGGGCCACGCATCCTCGCTCTACCTGCTCGCCTATTATCTCGGCTCCAGCATTGCCGGCTCGGTCGGCGGCTATTTCTGGCTTGGCGGTGGCTGGAATGATGTGATTGCCTTTATCCTCGTCATGCTGGCAATGTGTCTGGTCAGCGCCCTTGCAGTTGCCAAGCTGGCGCGTCGTTGAGCCAGGAGGCTGCCATGATCCGTATCGACCATCTCGATCATCTGGTTCTCACGGTCGCGAGCATCGATGAGAGCTGCGATTTTTATGCCCGGGTGCTCGGCATGGGCGTCGAAAGTTTCGGCGACGGCCGCAAAGCTCTCACCTTCGGCAATCAGAAAATCAATCTTCACCGCGCCGGCCACGAGTTCGAGCCCAAGGCCGAACGGCCGACACCGGGCTCGGCCGATCTTTGTTTCATCAGCACCACGCCGGCGGATGACATCATCGCTCATCTGAGAGCCGAGAGCGTCGCGATCGAGGAAGGTCCCGTTCGCCGGACCCGCGCGACCGGCCCCATTCTCTCGGTCTATTTCCGCGATCCGGACAGCAACCTGATCGAAGTGTCCAATACACTCTCCTGAAATCCGACGGTCCGCCTGAAGGAGCGCCCTCCAAGCCTGCCCCCGAATGCGTCTCTTGACTTGCGCAACTTCGACCTATATTAAACCGACAAGTTAATTAACTTTGTGGTTTATTATTCGGCATGGATACGTTGAGCATGACCCTCTCGGCCCTGGCCGATCCCACTCGCCGAGCCATCCTTGCGCGGCTGGCAAGTGGTGAGGCATCTGTTTCCGAGCTTGCCGAACCCTTCGACATGTCGCTGGTCGCGGTTTCCAAGCATCTGAAAGTGCTGGAAAAAGCCGGCCTGATCTCGAAAGGCAGGGAGGCGCAGTGGCGGCCCTGCCGGCTGGAACCGAAGCCGCTCCGGCAGGTGGATGACTGGCTGGAGAGTTACCGGCAGTTCTGGAACGACAATCTGGATCGTCTGGAAGCCTATGCGGCGCTATTGCAAAAGGGAGGAGCGGATGACCCCAGCCAATGACGGCGGCAGCGGACGCTCGTTACGCGAGATCGTGCTGACCCGCGACATTGCCGCGCCGCGCGCCCTGCTGTTTCGCCTCTGGACGGAGCCGCAGCATCTAATGCGCTGGTGGGGACCGCAGAACATGACGGCGCCATCCGTCTCCGTCGACGTGCGGGAAGGGGGCGCCTGGCGGCACTGCATTCTCACCCCGGACGGTAGGGAATATTGGAGCCACGGCCGCTATCTGGAAATCGTTCCGCCCGACCGCCTGGTCTTCACCTTCGCCTGGGAAAACCAGGAGGGCAGGCCGGAGCATCCAATGCAGGTTACCGTGGAATTTTATTTGCTTGGCGAGAAGACGCGCCTCGTCTTCCGCAAGGTCGAACTGCCCGATGATACCGAACTGAAGCTGCAGACCGGCGGTTGGGAACAGGCTCTCGACAAATATGTCGCCTACGCAGAAGCCACCTCAAGGGAAGGATGCGAGTGATGAAGAAGACCTATCATGGAAGCTGCCATTGCGGCGCCGTCAGCTACGAAGCCGATCTCGATCTGCAGGGCGGCACCTTCAAATGCAACTGCTCGATCTGCAAGAAAAAGCGCAATTGGCTGGCCGTGGCAACACCGGCGGATTTCCGCCTGATCTCGGGGGAGGACAGCATCGGCGAATATCAATTCGGTCAGCGCATCCTGCATCACCTCTTCTGCAAGACTTGCGGTATCAGCTCCTTCAACTGGGGTGAAAATCCGGCACTCGGCGGCAAGTTCTATGCGATCAGCATCAGTTGCCTGGACGATGCCACCGATGAAGAACTCGCCAGCCTTCCGATCGGCTATTTCGACGGCCGCGACGATCGCTTCGATCGTGCGCCGGAGGAAACGCGGTATCTTTAGAGCGCGAGGCTCAGGCTTTCACGGCGAGCCAGATGACATGCCGCGCGCCGCTCTTGCCGTTGGCGCGCGTATTGACCACCTCGGCAGCAAAACCGCTGTCGCGCAGCCGCCGCGTGAAACGCTCGTCAGGTCCCGAAGACCAGACTGCCAGCACGCCGCCGGGACGCAAGGCGTCGCGCGACGCCTTGATACCCTGATAGTCATAGAGGCCGTCATTGGCCTCGGACGTAATGCCGTCCGGACCATTGTCGACATCGAGCAGAATGGCGTCATAAGCCGCCTTGCGGGCACGGATGAGCGGACGCACATCGCCCTCATGAATGGCGACACGCGGGTCGTCGAGGCAGCCGTCGAAGACCCCTGCCATCGGCCCGCGTGCCCAGCTCACGACAGCCGGAACCAGTTCCGCGACCGTGACCTTGGCGTCCGCATCGAGTTCGCCGAGGGCCGCCCGCAAGGTAAAGCCCATGCCGAGGCCGCCGATCAGCACATGCGGCGCCTTCCGCCCCTTGATCTTCTCGCAGGAAAGCGTCGCAAGCGTGCCCTCGGAGCCGCTCAACCGGCTGTTCATCAGCTCGTTGGTGCCGAGCATGATGGAGAATTCCTGGCCGCGCTGTTTCAAGCGCAGCTCGCCGCCACCGGGGATTTTCGCAGTGTCGAGCAAGGTCCAGGGGATCACGGGCAACTCTCCAAAGCAATTCCAGGAAAAGTGTGTAGCGGTTTTCCGTCGGGAATTGCGTGTAAAACAGGTCGTCATGAATTGCCCGGGACCATAGTCTTTCAATGTCGCCAAGAACAGACGCACTTATCCCAAACGGATATAGGGCACATCCTTTTTCGCAACTTCGTCCAGCGCTTCCTCATAGCCGGCATCGGCATAGCGCATGACGCCAAGCGCCGTGTCGTTGGTTAGCGCGTGATCGAGCCGTTCATCGGCGGCGGGCGTACCGTCGGCAACCACGGTGACGCCGCAGCTCGTCATGTAGCCGGCATAGCCGCCGCCGCCGGAATGGACGACGACGAGATCGGCCATGGACGAGCAGAGCATCATGGCGTCGATTAGCGGCCAGTCGGAAATGGCGTCGGAGCCGTCCTTCATGCGCTCGGTCATGATGTTCGGATGCGCCATTGCGCCGGCATCGAGATGGTCGCGCGAAAAGGCGATCGGGCCTTCAAGCTCGCCGCCTGCCACAAGCTCGTTGACGCGGCGGGCAAGCGCAGTGCGCTCGCCATGGCCAAGCCAAGCGATACGCGCCGGCAGCCCTTCGAAAGGCACATGCTGGCGGGCGAGGCGGATCCAGTTGGTGATGATCTTGTTGTCGGGGAACATCTCCAAGAGAAGATCGTCGATGCGGGCGATATCGCTTTCCTCGCCCGAAAGCGCCATCCAGCGGAACGGGCCGATGGCGCGGCAGAAGAGTGGCCTGAGATAGGCTTCGGTGAAGATCGGGATATCGAAGGCATTGGCGACGCCGCCTTCCTTCGCCTGGGTGCGGATCAGGTTGCCGTTGTCGAAGACTTCGGATCCTTTTTTCTGAAAGTCCAGCATGGCTTTCACATGCTCGACTATCGAGGCGCGGCTTGCCGCCATCAACTGTCCCTGGCCGTCGTCGCGCAGGTCTTTGACCTGGCTCAGGCTCATGCCCTTGGGCACATAGCCATAGACGAGATCGTGGGCCGAGGTCTGATCAGTGACGATGTCGGGCACGATGCCGCGCCGTGCGATCTCGGGATAGATTTCGGCCGCATTGCCGACGAGGCCGACGGAAAGCGCCCGCTTCTCCTTGACGGCTGCATCGATCATCGCCAGCGCGGAATCAAGATCGGGCGCGATCTCCTGCAGATAGCCGATTTCCTGGCGCTTCCTGGCGCGCTCCGCATCGATGTCGACGCAGAGGATCGCGGCCCCCGCCATGCGTCCAGCGAGCGGCTGCGCGCCGCCCATGCCGCCGAGGCCCGCTGTCAGCACGAAACGGCCGAAGAGATCGCCGTCGAAGCGGCGCTCGGCGATGCGCATGAAGATTTCATAGGTGCCCTGGATGACGCCCTGGCTGCCGATATATTGCCAGGCGCCAGCGGTGAGCCCACCCCAGCAGATCAGGCCCTTGCGCTGCAGCTCGTAGAAGACTTCGGCCTTCGCCCATTGCCCGACGATATTGCAGTTCGCCATGATGACGAGCGGCGCCTTGTCATGCGTGCGGATGAGGCCGATCGGCTTGCCGGACTGGATGAGAAGCGTCTGGTTCTCATCCATTTCGGTGAGCGCCTTCACGATGCCCTTATGCGCTGCCCAGTTGCGGGCCGCCTTGCCGAGGGCCGCATAAACGACGAGATTATCCGGATCTTCGCCGACCGAGAGCACGTTTTCGAGCAGACGCAGCAGAGCCTCCTGCCGCCAGCCTTTGGCACGCAGCTCCGGGCCGCCCGGGATGGGGAATTTCGGGTGACGTGGATTGGCTTTCGGCATGTTCTGGTCCTCGTGTTTAAGTGTTCTACCTTCTCCCCCACGGGGAGAAGGTCGCGCGTAGCGCGGGTTGAGGGGGCGTTGCACCGTAAGGCTTATTCTCCCGTATCACCGGTCCTCCGCTTTCCTTCTGGGCGTTCGTCGCTACGATCGATCCAATGGATCGATCGTTCCAGCTTTGCTGGACCGCTCCTCACCCCCCTCATCCGACCCTTCGGGCCACCTTCTCCCCGTCGGGGAGAAGGAGATGTCCCAACCTCATTTCGGCGGCAGGCCTTCGACGAAATTCAGCGCGGCCAGAAGCAGCCGCTTGCGCAGCATGTCGTTGCCATAGGCCTCTGGCCCGGCGCGCACCCATCCCTGCATTTCCCGGCTGCCGGACAGCATGGGTTTAACGTCGGGCTGCTCCAGCGCCCAGGCATCGTTGCCCTTGCCGAGGCGGATCAGCATGCCGTCTTCGCGGGCGCCGCAAAGCAGATGGCCGTTGAGTAGAAAGGCCCAGCCGCCGAACATTCCTTTTTCGCTGAGCCCGGGTCGTCGCCCAAGCTCTTCTCTCAGCAATTCCTCGAGACCTGCGTCACGGGCCATTTGCACCTCCCGCGCTTCTCAGCCTTTCTTGGCCGCCAGAGCGTATTTCGCGATCTCGATCCCCATGGCCTTTTCGACGGAGGGATAGACAGTCGGATCGAGCACGCTCGCCGAAAGCGGAATGATATCCATCGGTACATGCAGGATGAAGACATGCATGCCCTCGTGCAGTTGGCCGACGCTCAAGGGCTCGCCTTCCGGCGACAGCGTAGTGATGACGGAGGGGAACGTCGCGAGGCGCTTGCCGCCGGTATCTTCGATGGCCATGTATTCGTTCATCACATGCATGATGACCGCCTTGTCGCCGCTGCCGACCATGATGGTGCCGATGTCGAAGGCTTCCTTCGTGTAGACGACATCCTTCCTGGTGATCGTGCCCTCGGCCAGAATGTGGCCGCCGGTGGTCTTGCAAATGGCGTCGATGACCGCGCTGCCGCCCTTCTTCTCCGCTTCGATGATCGCTTCACCGAGCGAGAGCGCCATGGAGATGCCACCCAGCGCCGCATGCGTGCGGACATAGGAAGCGCGCAGCGGATTTCGGCAGGAGGCGATAAAGCCGCCGGACTGGTCGGACGCGGCGCGCAGGATCGGCGAAATCTTCGCCGTCGCGCCCTTCACGACCAGCTCGATATAGCGGTTTTCGGCGCGGTTGCCGCCGACGGCGGTCTGGATCATCTGCTCGGGCGAACCCGCCATGCCGATCGAGCCCATGTCGCCGGTCGGATGGGCGCGGATGTCGCCGACCGCGTCCACCACCTTCGTTCCGAGAATGGCCGATGGCAGCCAGCCATTCAGGGTCGAGGACTTGCCATTCTGGCCGATGATGAGGCCGGAGAGCTTCTCGCCGAGTTCGTCCTGGAGGAGCTGCACGGCCTTGACGTAATCGATGCCCTGCATTTCCCAGGGGGTGGTGGAGGCCGGCGCGCCGATGGCGGCTGCGGTTGCGATCCAGTCGCTGTCGTTCAGTTCGTCGATCGACACCAGCTCCGGCTTGCCGACATTGACGGCCGCATAGCCAAGCATGCGGCCGTGATCGGCCCAGCCGCCACCGCCTGCGGCATAGACGGAACCGCCTTTGACGGCCGCTTCCACATCCTTGGCAACGAGTACGCGTCCCATCGGCTACTCCCCGGTCTGTTTGAGATTCTTGTCCATGTCGCGCACCGCTTCGAAGAGCACGGCGGTGCCCATGGCGATGTCGTCAATCTCGGCCCATTCCTCGGCGCAATGGCTGCGGCCCTCCTTGCAGGGGACGAAGATCATCGCCGCAGGCGCGACCTTGGCGATCCAGGCCGTGTCGTGGCCGGCGCCGGAGGCCATGCGGCGATGCTTTGCGCCGACTGTATCGCAGGCGCGCTCCAGCGTTTCGAGCAGGACGGGAGCACCCGGCGTCGGAAAATTGTCGGAGACGCGGACCGGCGGCTTGATCGTCACTCCGTAAGTTTCCGCTATCCGTTGCACCGCACCGTCGATCCAGGCGAGGAACTCTTCCATGTCGCTGCGGATTTCGGCGCGGCCGTCGATCAACAGCACCACCTTCGAAGGCACGACATTGGCCGCATTCGGCTCGATGCGGAATTCGCCGACAGTGGCAGCAAAATGGCCCGGCGTCTTCGCCTGCTCGGCTGCTCGGCTCCGGATGTCGAGCACGAGCTGCGATGCTGCCACCAGCGCATCGGCGCGCCGGTCCATCGGCGTCGTGCCGGCATGGTCGGCGCGGCCTTCCACGGTGATCTCGATGCGCGTGATGCCGGCGATCGCCGTGACGATGCCGACATCCTTGTTCTCAGCCTCCAACACGGGACCCTGCTCGATATGCAGCTCCAGGAAGCCGGCGAGATCCGGCCGCTTCTGAGAGAGCAGCACCGAAGGATCGCCGCCAACCTCGGCAATCCCTTGCGAAAGCGTGCGGTCGCCGCTCACGCGGGAGAGCCATGCCTCGGGGATCTGCCCGGTCATACCGCGGCTGCCGATGCAGGATACGCCGAAAATACTGACTTCCTCGGCCAGAAAGTCGACGATCTCCAGATCATGATCCAACTCGATATCGCGATCCCTGAGGGAACGCGCGACTTCCAGCGCGGCAATCGTGCCGGCGATGCCGTCGAAGCGACCGCCATCGGGCACGGTGTCGGAATGCGAGCCGACCAGGATCGTGCCGAGGCCAGGTTTGGTGCCAGCGCGGCGGCCGATCAGATTGCCGGCGGCGTCGATGCGCGTTTCCAGTCCGGCCGCTTTCATGCGTGCTTCAATGTAAGCACGACCTTTCAGAAATAGCGGCGAGAAGGCGCGGCGTGTCCAAGGGTGATCGGGCTCGGTGATCCCCGCCAGAGCCTCGATATCCTCGGCGATGCGATCGGCGTTGACGGGCAGGTTGTGGCGTTTCGGTTGATTCATCAGGCAGTCTCTCCGGCGATAATCTGGCGAGGAAGCGGGCGGACAAATCTGCCGCTGCCCGGCTCGGCCAATACTTTATTTCTGTCGGCAATCTGCTTGCCTCTCAGATAGGTGGCGGATACCGTCCAAGGCAGGCGGATACCGTTATAGGGGCTCCAGCCAACGACGTTGTTACCGCTCGAAGCGGCGTCGTAGACGGTTTCTCGCGGTTCCAGCACGACGATGTCGGCATCCTTTCCCGGCGTCAGCGCGCCCTTGATATGGTCGAGGCGGAAATGCCTGGCGGGGTTCTCCGCCATCAGCTTCGCCGCCCAGGTCAGCGACACGCCGCGTTCGAGGGCACCCTTGACGAAGAGTGGTACCATGATTTCGAGGCCTGGAACGCCCGATGCATTCGAAAGCATATCCGGATTGGTCTTGCGGTTTTCCGACCAACTGACATGGTCCGTCGAGACGAGCCAGACATTGCCTTCCGCCACCTTGCGCCACAGCGTCTCCACTTCGGCGCGCGGGCGGATCGGTGGATTGATCTTCGCCTTGCCGCCAAGGCGCTTCACGTCGTTTTCCTCGTCCAGCGTCAGGTAGTGGATGCAGCATTCAACCGTTGCCTCGAAGCCGTCGCGGCGGTAAGCGCGGGCAATATCGTAGCCGCGGCCGAGAGAGCAATGCACCACATGCGCGGGGCAGCCGGTGTTCGCGCCCGTTTCGAAGATTGTATGCATGGCGAGCAATTCGGTGATCGGCGGACGCGACAGGCCGTGGGCGCGATAGTCGGTAATGCCGCTCGCCTTCACCTGTTCCATATAGGTGCGAACCGCTTCATCGTCTTCGTTGTGCACGCCCGCCGTCAGTCCGGTCGGTGCGATGGCGGCAAAGCAGGCGTCGAGCAGGGCAGGCGGGATGCGCGGGAAGCGCTTCGGGTCCGTGCCGAATGTCGAGAATTTGAAGGCTGCGACGCCAGCCTCCACCATTTCGCGGATGCGCGCCGGGCCTTCTTCCGGGTCGACGGTGCCGTAGAGCGCGAAGTCGACGCGGGCTTGCGGAGCGGCATGATCGATCTTCTTTTTCACCGCCACTGCCGAGCAGACGAGATTGCCTTCGTCATAGGGCATGTCGACGATGGTGGTAACGCCGCCGGCTGCCGCCGAACGGGTCGACCAGATGAAATCCTCCTGGTCCTTCTGAGAGAGGGAATGGACCTGCGCATCGATCGCACCGGGCAGGATCAATGCCTTTCCGAGGATATGCCGTTCGTGCGCTGCAGGTGGGATGCCGATGCCAATCTCGGCAATCTTGCCGTCACCCACGGCGACATAACCCTCTTCCACGATGCGTTCGGGAAGAACCACGGTGCCCTGCAGAACGAGATCGAAGTCAGCCATATCCAGTCTCCCGCTCACCGGTTTGGTCAGATCACGACAGTATCGCGATAAAGCCGCTCTTCGACCCGCTCCAGCGAGCCGAGCGCGAAGAAATCATCATAGGCGAGGATCGGCGCCTGGGCGATCATTTCGGACACGAAGGCCTCTGAACCCAATTCCTCTTCGATCGCTTCAACTTCAGCCGACAGCGGCCGGTCGACGACATAGAAATCGGCATGTTTGCGCACGACATCATAGAGCATGCGCGCCACACCTTCCGGCCTGTCGCCGAGAATGTCGATCGCCTGCGCCGAGAGGAGGGCTTCCAGCGCTGCAAGGCGCTTCAGCGCCCGCATCTGCCGGTCGAAACGTTCGATCACCAGCGGCAGGAAGGCGGCTTCGTCCTCCATGCCGGCGGCAACCACCAGCGACTGCGCCGAGACCGGATTGGACATGGACAACACCCGCGAGAAGATCTCGCCGGCAAGCTTGATGATCGGGCCGAATCCGGTGGCGATCCTGCCTTCCGGGACGAGATTGACCGGCAGGCCCCGCCGCTGGCCGTTGCCGAGCAGGACGCAGCGGTTGAAGGCATTGCGCGCCGCATGCGCCATGCAGATGACCGCAGCCTCGAGCAGGATCGTTACATCGAGTGGCAGCGAGCCGCCCGACGTCATGACGCGGCCGTCGACGATGACGGGATTGTCGTCGGAGCGGCCCGTCGCCGCCAGGATCTTGTGACCGGCGGCCAGCAGATTTTCGATTACTGCGCCGAAGACTTGGCCGATCATGCGCAGGCTCAACGGGTCCTGCACATGCGTCGCGACGGGCCAAGGCCATTCTTCGGAGGCGTTGCAGAGCCAGGAGCCGATCAGCGCTTCCCGCGCCGTACCGACATGGCGTACCGCATGCCAGGGATCGCGCGAGGCACCGAGCGCGCCGGCTGCCATCATGCCGGTCGCGAGCAGAACGCGGATCGAGGAGGCGGCATTGCGGGTCGTCTCGGCAGCCGCCGCGAAACTGACGGCGTTGACGCTGAGCGAAGCCAGGCTGTCGCGCGGCAGCATTCTCACCGGCTTGATGCCGGCGGCCGCAAAAGCATCCGCCGCCTGCATGCGCCGACCGTGATAGACGGCCTCGCCGACCCCGGTCAGCACCGCGCCGATCTGGCCCATGAGGCCGATGTCGGCGCAGCCGATCGAACCGGTGCGGCGGACGACGGGAATGACATCCGCATGCAGAAGCTGGAGATAGGCGTCGATCAGCTCCGGCGAGCAGCCGACCCGGCCGGTCAGCGCGGTATTGACGCGGATCGCCATGGCATTGCGGACGACGGACATGGAAAAGGGCGCCCCCGTGCCGAAATGATGGGCGCGCACCAGCCCGAGATTGAAGGCGTCGAGGTCTTCCGGCGACCATTCCACATCCTTCATTGCCCCGACGCCGGTGGTCGAGCCATAGACGGGCATGCCGGACTCGATCGTGCTTTCGAGAACTTCGCGTGCCGCACGCACGCGCACCAGGCCGCTTTCCGATGCCGAGGGCATCACGACACCCGCGCCGATCCGCACCAGATCGCTGAACCCCAAGGGTTGTCCGGTGAGTTCGATGCCGGCTTTCTGACGCTCCATCTTGGCTGTTCTCCTTTCCCGCAAGGTTATGCGAGCATGATCGATAATGGGATATCCCAAATATCGAACACCTGCCATGCCGTTGCGAGCAGAAGTACATGCAAATCGCGCAGCAGCATCATCGCCGAACGAGCGATCCGTAGGATGGGCGGATATCGATCCTTAGGGCATGAGCTCTCAAGTGTCCGATTTCGGCGATGCAGCGCACCGGTCAACGACCAAGACAGGGCCAAGTTGTTCATCGTCGACCAAAATTGCGCAACGGCGCGGTCACGGAAAAAAGGTCAGCTCAACAGCCATGCAATATAAAGCAGCACGAGCGCGATAATCCAGAGCGCCAGGCGTCCGGAACGGCTGTGCCGGGCCTCAGCCTTGCCGATCGCCTCCGCCGTCTGCGGATCGAAGCGCAGACCATTTTCGCTCATGGCAAGGAGTTCGTGGTGGAATTTTTCGGTCTTGGCTGCGATTTCGGGCACGGCTTCGGCAAGTTTGACCGCCGCCTTCAAACCGTCCTTCAGGTCGGTTACAATGCGTTTGGGTCCGAGATTGGTGCGGATCCAATCGCCGACGACGGGCTCCGAAGCCTTCCACATGTTGAAGCGCGGATTGAGCATGCGCGACACGCCCTCGACCACGACCATGGTCTTCTGCAGCATGACCAGCTCCGGCCGCGTCTCCATATCGAAAAGTTCAGTCACTTCGAAGAGCAGCGTCAGCAGCTTGCCCATGGAGATCGTCTCGGCCGGCTGGCCGTGGATCGGCTCGCCGATGGCGCGGATCGCCTGCGCGAAACTCTCGGTATTGTGATGCCCCGGCACGTAACCGGCCTCGAAATGCACCTCGGCGACGCGGATATAGTCGCGGGTGATGAAGCCATAGAGAATTTCGGCAAGGAAGCGGCGTTCCTTTTTGCCGAGGCGCCCAACGATGCCCATGTCGACGGCGACGATCTGTCCCTCGGCATCGACGAAGAGATTGCCAGGATGCATGTCCGCATGGAAGAAGCCGTCGCGCAGCGTGTGCCGCAGAAAGGACTGGATCAGCGTGTCGGCGAGCACGTTGAGATCATGGCCGGCTGCCTTCAGTCCCTCGACATCCGACATCTTGACGCCGTCGATCCACTCCATGGTGATGACGTCGCGGCCGGTGCGCTCCCAATCGACTTTGGGGACGCGGAAGCCCGGATCCTTCTCGGTGTTTTCGGCAATCTCGGAAAGTGCCGCGGCCTCGAGCCGCAAATCCATCTCGACCTTGGTGGTCTGCTCCAGCGTCCGCGTCACTTCGACGGGCCTCAAGCGGCGGCTTGATGGCATGAAGCGTTCCTGCAGATGGGCGACAAGATACATCGCCTTGATATCGTTCACGAAACGCTGGCGCACGCCGGGCCGGACCACCTTGACGGCAACGCGCTTGCGGCCTTGCGCAGTTTGCACTTCCGCCGGATGCACCTGCGCAATCGAGGCAGCGGCAATAGGTTCGTCAAAGCTTACATAAAGGTCGTCGAGCGGGCGGCCCAGAGACCCCTCGATCGCAGCCTTTGCCGCGGCATTCGGAAAGAAGGCCATGCGGTCCTGCAATTGCGACAGGTCATTGGCCATGTCGACGCCGACGACATCGGGTCGCGTCGCCAGAAACTGGCCGATCTTCACATAGGAAGGTCCGAGACGCTCGACCGCCTTGGCCAGGCGATCGCTGCGCGCCTGGGTCTTGGCGCGTTTGCGGGCAAAAATGCTGACGAAGGATTTCGCAAGGCTGACGGAGGGCGGCAGCCCCTCGGACGGAAGCGCGATCACCACGCCTTCGCGCACCATCACCCAGCCGACCCTGACAAGGCCGAAATATGCGTTGAAAGCACTCATCGGGTCTCAACGTCTCGCTGGATGCCAGCCGAAAACCGCGTCACATTCTTCGGAACCATGCGTCAGAGTTTCCAGCCGGAGTGCAGGGCGGCGATACCGCCGGTATAATTGGTAAAGCTCACGCGCGAAAAGCCGGCCTCGCGGATCATCGTCGCGAAATCCTGCTGGTTCGGGAATTTGCGGATCGATTCCACGAGATATTGGTAGGGTTCGGCATCGCCGGTGATCGCCTTGCCGAACTGCGGAATGGCGTTGAAGGACCAGGCATCGTAGACGCGGTCGAGCAGCGGCAGGTCGACTTCGGAAAATTCCAGCACCAGCAGCCGGCCGCCGCGCTTCAGCACGCGATAGGCTTCCTTCAGCGCCACATCGATATGCGGCACGTTGCGGATGCCGAAGGCGATCGTATAGGCGTCGAAGGAATTGGGCTCGAAGGGCAGTTCTTCGGCATTGGCCTCGACGAAGGTGAGGTTGTCGGTGAGCTTCTTCTTCTCGGCGCGCTCCGCGCCGACGCCCAGCATCGAGCCGTTAATATCGAGGACGGTCGCGTGCGCCAGCCGGTTCGAGGCCTCGACGATGCGGAAGGCGATATCGCCCGTACCGCCGGCGACGTCGAGGACCTTGTAGGCAGGATCCTTGCGCGGATTAAGCGCGGCGATCATCGCATCCTTCCAGGCCCGGTGCAGGCCCATGGACATGACGTCGTTCATAATGTCGTAGCGCTTGGCGACCTTGTGGAACACCTCGTTGACGAGGTCTTGCTTCTCGCCATCGGCCACTTCGCGGAAGCCATAGGATGTTTCCATGCCGCCATCGGCGGAGGCGCGGCTTTCTGCCATCAGCTCAACTCCGTTACATAAATAGGCGGCGGACCATAGCGAAATCGCGTTTGCCACGCTATCTCATGAGCCAGGTCACCAGCCGCAATGCCTTTGGGCTATAGCTCAGATCATAAGCGGTTGAAACATAAAGATGGATAGCAATGCCGGAATTACCAGAGGTCGAAACGGTCAGGCGCGGGCTTGCGCCCTCCATGGAAGGCGCGCTGCTCGCCGAACTGGAGTTGCGCCGCAACGATCTGCGCTTTCCCTTTCCGGCAGAGTTTTCGCGCCTCGTCTCCGGCCGCGGCATCACGTCGCTGTCGCGCCGCGCAAAATATCTTCTGATCGATCTCGACGATGGCATGACGATCGTATCGCATCTCGGCATGTCCGGCTCCTTCCGCATCGAGACTGGGGCGGCTGCCGGTGCGCCGGGTGACTTCCACCATCCGCGCTCGAAAGACGAGAAACACGATCACGTCATCTTCCATTTGGAGGGCGCCAATGGCCATGCGCGCGTCATTTACAACGATCCCCGTCGCTTCGGCTTCATGGACATCGTCCGGCGGGCGGATCTCGCCAGTCATCCGTCCTTCCGCGATCTCGGCCCCGAGCCGACCGGCAACGAATTGAGCGCCGACTATTTGGCCGAGCGCTTCTCAGGCAGGGCACAGCCGCTGAAAAGCGCGCTACTCGACCAGAAGAATATCGCCGGGCTCGGCAATATATATGTGTGCGAGGCGCTATGGCGTTCGCATCTGTCGCCGCTGCGTGCTGCCGGAACCTTGGTGGCCGAAGCCGGCCAGCCGAAAGAGGAATTGCTGAGGCTCGTCGTCGCGATCCGCGAGGTCATCGCCGATGCGATCGCAGCCGGCGGTTCATCATTGCGCGATCACATCCAGACGGACGGTTCGCTCGGCTATTTCCAGCATTCCTTTTCCGTCTACGATCGCGAAGCGGAGCCTTGCAGGACACCGGGCTGCGGCGGTACGGTCGCCCGCACCGTTCAGGCGGGGCGCTCTTCTTTTTATTGCGCCTCCTGCCAGAGCTAGAGCAATTCCAGGAAAAGTGCGAAGCGGTTTTCCGTCGGGAATTGCGTAAAACGAAGGGATAGAGCGGGAAAGTAAAACGCTGAGCCGCTCCAATTTGAAGGGAGAGACACATGGCCTATGAAACCCTCATCGTCGAAACACACGAGGCCGTGGGTCTCATCAGGCTCAACCGGCCGCAGGCGCTGAACGCGCTGAATTCGACGGTGCTTGCCGAATTGAAGCAGGCTTATGGCGCCTTTCATGCCGACGAGACGATCGGCGCAATCGTGCTCACGGGTTCGGAAAAGGCCTTCGCCGCCGGTGCCGACATCAAGGAGATGCAGCCGCTCGAATTCGCCGATGTTTATAAGACCGATTTCATCAGCGGCTGGGACGAGATCGCCAAGGCGCGCAAGCCCGTCATCGCTGCCGTCAGCGGTTTTGCGCTCGGCGGCGGCTGCGAGCTTGCCATGATGTGCGACTTCATCATTGCTGCCGATACAGCAAAGTTCGGCCAGCCGGAGATTACGCTGGGCATCATTCCCGGCATGGGCGGCTCGCAGCGTCTGACGCGCGCTGTCGGCAAGGCGAAGGCAATGGACCTGATCCTGACCGGCCGGATGATGGATGCCGCCGAAGCCGAGCGTTCGGGCCTCGTGTCGCGCGTCGTGCCGGCCGACAAGCTTCTCGAAGAGGCGCTGACCGCCGCTGCCAAGATCGCCTCGCTGTCGCGACCCTCGGTGCTGATGGCAAAGGAGGCCGTCAATCGGGCGCAGGAGATGACGCTGGAAGAGGGGCTGCGCTTCGAGCGCCGGCTGTTCCACAGCCTGTTTGCCACCGAGGATCAGAAGGAGGGCATGGCCGCCTTCATCGAGAAGCGCAAACCCGCCTTCAAGAACAGGTGAAAACGAGATTCCGGAATTGCGCGGGTTCCGTGAGAATCCGCGTTGACGCCGCCGCTCATTCCGGTTATATGCCCGCCACAGTTTGGAAAGCCGATCTGGTTTTCCGCAATTGCTCCCGCATTGCTGGATGAAGTGGCCGCAGGGCCCGCGCTGCACTGACGGAGCTATGTTCGAATTCTAAGAGAGGCATACATGGCCAATACCAGCTCGGCGAAAAAAGCGACCCGCAAGATCGCCCGCCGCACCGAAGTCAACAAGGCTCGTCGCTCGCGCGTTCGCACTTTCGTCCGTCAGGTCGAAGAAGCCATCGCATCGGGTGATGCGGATCGTGCGAAGGAAGCCTTCCTCGTAGCGCAGCCGGAACTGGCTCGCGCTGCCACCAAGGGCGTCCTGCATGCCAACACCGCTTCCCGCAAGGTCTCGCGTCTTGCCAAGCGTGTGAAGGCACTTTCGGCTCCGACAGCGTAATTTTTCCTTAACGATTTAATCGTTAGACTTGAGCCCGGCCCTCGCGCCGGGCTTTTTGGATTCAGCCGAAATTGCTCCATATAGCTAAAATGTAGCCGGCTGATCATGTCACTGAGGTGACAGAAAAAGTCATTTAAAAACAATGGTTTATAGCAGGATGTCTTGATATTGGGTGATCTGCGTGACGTCCAGCTGGCTGCCGGGTGAGTCAAGGATTTTTTTATTTTTTTTGTTTTGAAAGCTGTGGGAATCGCGCTGAACGGGAATCTCCTTGATTCAAAAGCGATTCTTTTTTGACGTGGTTGTGACACTCAAAAACGGCTTCCAGAGTCAAGGACCGCCTCTTAATTTTGTGTAAAATTCATCGTTGATCTCCGCCTTCGATCCTGCCTAAATGGCTTTCAACAAGGGGCGCGGACATCATCTGAAACGGCTTCGGCGAACACTGCCATCACTGGCAGTGGGGGTGGTTTTTGTTCCTTGTGACGGAGCGGTTCAGTTCCGTTTTTTCAAACAGTTGACGAGTTAAGGCCACAAGCGGTAACGCCTGCGGAACGAGGAAGCTTGTCTGCTCTTTGCAGCCTAAGTCCCAAGCGTGGCTGCGGGGAGGGGAGAAAAATTGACAGCCGTTTGGGGCGGTCGGTCGGAGTACGAGGACCGAACGACTGCTCCAGATGCAAACGCCAAGACGAAGGCCGCTCGAAGAGCAGTTTTCGCCAGGGTGTTTCGCGCAAGGTCCGTTTGGCTGGACCCGGCTGATGAACCGGTATGCGGCGAAGCTCGACACAACGAGCGCGACCGCTATGCCATGGCGTAGACCTAAGGGCGGCGGTATCATCCAATTTCCGCCCTATAAAAAGAGACTGTGGAAGGCGGCATTATGCAAATGATTACCAGAACGACGGGTGCGTTGGAGAATGGGGACAATGCACAGCAGGCGTTCAGTGCGGTTTGCCTTGAAGCGGCGGGGGAAAAAGGAGATATGCAGCATAACGTATTGTTCGAGCGTGTCAGTGCACGCTTGAAGGCCCAGGTCGGTCCGGATGTTTATGCTAGCTGGTTTGCGCGGCTTAAGCTGCATTCGGTATCGAAGAGCGTCGTACGGCTGACTGTTCCGACGACATTTCTGAAATCCTGGATCAACAATCGTTATCTCGATCTGATCACCAACCTGTTCCAGGCAGAAGATGCTGAAATCCTGAAGGTTGAAATTCTCGTGCGCACGGCGACCCGCCATGGCGCGAAGCCTTGCGCGGACGAACATGTCGCGGTGCCTGACGCGGCTTCGGTGGCGCCGATCCGCCGCCCGGTTGCCCAGCCTGCCGGCCAGGTCGTTGCTCAGACGATCACTGCTGCAGCCGCTGCCCGGCCGGCGACCGTGGGCGCACCGCTGTTCGGTTCGCCGCTCGATTCCCGCTTCACCTTCGATACCTTTGTCGAGGGCAGCTCGAACCGCGTCGGCCTTGCCGCCGCCAAGACGATTGCTGAAGCCGGCTCCGGCGCCGTGCGGTTCAATCCGCTCTTCGTCCACGCGACGGTCGGCCTCGGCAAGACGCATCTTTTGCAGGCGATCGCCAATGCGGCCGTGCAGAACCCGCGCGGGCTGCGCGTCGTCTATCTGACGGCGGAATATTTCATGTGGCGCTTTGCCACCGCCATTCGCGACAATGACGCGTTGACGCTGAAGGACTCGTTGCGCAACATCGATCTTCTGATCATCGACGACATGCAGTTCCTGCAGGGCAAGATGATCCAGCACGAGTTCTGCCATCTGCTCAATATGCTGCTCGACAGCGCCAAGCAGGTCGTCGTTGCTGCCGACC
Source organism: Rhizobium sp. BR 362 (assembly GCF_036528765.1). Lineage (NCBI taxonomy): Bacteria > Pseudomonadati > Pseudomonadota > Alphaproteobacteria > Hyphomicrobiales > Rhizobiaceae > Rhizobium > Rhizobium sp. BR 362. The sequence goes on from NZ_JARWGH010000004.1 coordinate 274,798, forward strand.
GCGCGCCCTGGGAGCTTGAATCGCTCGATCCGCGCGTGCGTTCGCGTCTTCAAGGCGGTGTCGCGATCGAGGTCGAGGCGCCGGACTATGAAATGCGCCTCGAAATCCTCAAGCGCCGGCTGGATGCCGCCCGCATGGATGATCCTTCGCTGGAAATTCCGGCCGAACTCCTCTCGCATGTTGCCCGCAATGTGACGGCGAGCGGCCGTGAGCTGGAAGGCGCTTTCAATCAACTGATCTTCCGCCGTTCGTTCGAGCCGAACCTGACGGTCGAGCGTGTCGACGAACTGCTGGCCCATCTGGTCGGCTCCGGCGAACCGCGCCGTGTGCGCATCGAGGACATCCAGCGTATTGTCGCGCGTCACTACAATGTCTCGCGCCAGGAGTTGGTCTCGAATCGTCGCACGCGCGTCATCGTCAAGCCGCGCCAGATCGCCATGTATCTGTCGAAGACTCTGACGCCGCGCTCTTTCCCGGAGATCGGTCGCCGCTTTGGCGGTCGCGACCACACGACCGTGCTGCATGCGGTGCGCAAGATCGAGGAGCTGATTGCCGGTGACAGCAAGCTTTCGCATGAAATCGAGCTGTTGAAGCGTCTGATCAACGAATAAGACGCGGTACTTTCCGCACTTTATCCACGGCCGGCTTCATCGCCGGCCGTTTTCATTTATGCGGCTTTTATTCTATAGAAGTCTGAAATACTGAATCGGATGCTCGGTCGGAGGAGGCCGTCGCACCGAATGGGAGGATATCAATGGGTTTTGACAGGATTGCCGTTCTCGGCCTCGGAAAGGTCGGGCGGCTCGCCGCCACATTGTTGCATGAAAGCGGTTTTGCCGTCACGGGCATCGACGCCCGGTTGCCGGCAGAGGCCGTACCTTTCGCCTGCGAGCCAGGGAATGTCTCCGATCCCACATTGATCGGCAATCTCTTTTCCCGCGTCGATGCCGTGCTCTCCTGCCTGCCGTTCCACCTGAACGCCGATCTGGCGCGCCTGGCCCACGGCGCCGGCATTCATTACTTCGATCTGACCGAGGATGTGCCGACCACGAACGGCATCATCGAGCTTGCAAAGAGCGCACGCGGCCTGATGGCGCCGCAATGCGGCCTGGCACCCGGTTTCGTCGGCATTGTCGGCGCGAGCCTTGCCGATGTCTTCGATCGCTGCCGCTCGATACGCATGCGCGTCGGTGCCTTGCCGCAGAATCCGACCGGACTGTTGGGTTATGCCTTCAACTGGTCGCCGGAGGGTGTTGTCAACGAATACCTGAATGATTGCGAGGTCATCGAGGGCGGAGTGCGCAAGCTGGTCTCGCCGATGGAGTGGCATGAGACGCTCTATGTTGATGGAGTCAAGCTCGAAGCCTTCACCACCTCGGGCGGCCTCGGAACCATGTGCAGTACCATGCTCGGTCGGGTGGAGAATCTCGATTATAAAACCATGCGGTATCCCGGCCACATGGAGCTGATGAATTTCTTCTTCCATGAGTTGCTGATGCGCGACCGCCGCCAGCTTGCCGGCGAAATCTTGACCGAGGCGAAGCCGCCGGTGGATGACGATGTGGTCTATGTCCATGTCTCGGCCGAAGGCATGATCAACGGCAATCTGCGCCGGCGGGAATTCGTGCGCGCTTACTATCCGATCGAAATCGCCGGCGAAATCCGTACCGCCATTTCCTGGACCACCTCGGCCTCCGTCGTTGCCGTCATCGAGCTGGTGCGTGCCGGCCGTCTGCCCTCGACCGGCTTCCTGCATCAGGAGCATATCCCGCTCGATACCTTCCTCGAAACGCGGACCGGAAGCCTGTTCAAGGGCGGCATTACGCATCACGGATGATGCGGCTTCTCTGACGGCATATGGGAGACCTCGGAAAACAGCCAGGCGCGAAAGGCCGCGATGGCTGGCCGTTCCAGCGCGGCCGGCGGGTAGACCAGGTGATAGGCCAGCGTGCTCGCAAGCCCCATCGGGAAGGGCGCGGCAACGGTGCCGTCAGCCAATTCCTTTTCGACGAAAGAGCGCCGCATCAACGCGATGCCGAGCCCTGCCTTCATGGCATGGTAAGCGCCGGTGCCGTCGGTGAAGATCGGCCCTCGTGTTGCGTCGACCTTGGTTGCGCCGGCTGCCAGCAGCCAGAGCTGCCAGTCGCGCCGGTAGACATCATGGATCAGCGTCAGGCCGGCCAAGGCGTCGGCCGTGGGTGATGGACCGAGCGAAGCGGCGATCTCAGGCGTGCAGACCGGCACATATTCGTCATCGAGCAATCGCTCGCTCGCCAGCCCCTCATAGCCGCCGAGCCCATGGCGGATGGCGATGTCGATGCCGTCGCGCTGGAAATCCATCATCCGGTGCGAGGCGCTAATGCGGAGATCGATCTCCGGATGCGCCCGTTCGAAACGTATCAGCCGCGGCACCAGCCAGTGTGTGGCAAAGCCGGCGGTGCAGGTGACAGTCAGCACCGTGTCGCGCGCCCGCATCGTCAGCGCCGCCGTCGCCTCACGCACCAGGCGAAAGGCGGTGCGCAGCGTCGCGAAATAATCCGCACCGTCAGCCGTCAGCGCCAGGCCGCGCGCCCGGCGGTCGAAAAGCCGCACGCCCAGTGCGGTTTCGAGATCGCGTACCTGCAGGCTGACGGCGCCAGGGGTCACATGCAGCTCCCTGGCGGCGACTGTCATGCTCAGATGACGCGCCGAAGCTTCGAAGGCGCGCAGCGCCGAGAGGGAAGGCAGTTGATCCATCATGATTGAGTTCAGCTAAACGATCGAACGAAAAAGACTCGTTTGCAGGAGCCTCATGATTGCGGGATTATCCCATCAATCTCGAATGCTGACAAGAAACTGCATTTTCGCCCAGCATCGAGCCAAACTCATAGAATGGAAAATGGGAGATATCGCCATGGCGCAGAAATCGATGGGCGCGGCGGAGTGGGGCATGCTGTTGGGATTGTCGATCCTCTGGGGCGGCTCGTTCCTGTTCAACGGCATCCTGGTACACCAACTGCCGCCCTTCACCATCGTTGCGGCGCGCGTCGCCTTGGCGGCGATAGCCTTGCATATCATCGTCCGGATAACCGGTCAGGCGATGCCGCGCGACCGTCAGACCTGGGCGGCTTTCTTCGGCATGGGTGTCCTCAACAACGTCATTCCCTTCCTGCTGATCGTCTGGGGCCAGACCCATATCGCCAGTGGTCTAGCCTCCATCCTCAACGCAACGACACCGCTCTTCGCTGTCGTGGTGGCGCATTTTCTGACGACGGACGAGAAAATGACCGGCAATTGCCTGATCGGCGTTATCGTTGGTTTTGCCGGCGTGGCGCTGATGATCGGCCCGTCGGTGCTGAGCAGCCTCGGTTCGAACGTGCTGGCCCAGCTCGCCGTGTTGGGCGCCGCCTTCTCCTATTCGCTCGCCGGCATTTTCGGCCGCCGCTTCCGTCGCATGGGTCTTGCGCCCATCATCCCCGCCGCCGGACAGGTGACGGCCTCGACCATCCTGCTGTTGCCGGTTGCCCTTCTGATAGACCACCCTTGGACACTCAGCATGCCCGCGACGGAAACCTTAGTGGCACTGGCCGGCCTGGCGATCCTCTCGACCGCGATCGCCTATGTCCTGTTTTTCCGCATCCTGGCGACGGCGGGTGCCACCAATCTGATGTTGGTCACCTTCCTTATCCCCGTCAGCGCCATCCTGCTCGGCGCGCTGATCCTCGGCGAACAATTGCAGCCGAAGCACTTTATCGGCATGGCGATGATCGCGGTCGGCCTTGCGGCGATCGACGGGCGATTACTCGCTTTCAGGAGACGAAGCGTAGCGGCGGAATAGGACGGACCTTCCGCCTTTTCAGCACGCCAGATCGGCGACCACGGAATCGAGGATCAGCATGCCCGCCGGTGTGCAGCGCAGGCGGGAATTACCGAGCCGTTCGATGAAGCCGTGCTCCAAGAGAAGCTGCTCGCGCTTCGGATCAGGCTCCCGGCCGGAGAGCTGCTGCCATCGCACGAGATCGATCCCTTCTTTTAGCCGCAGGCCCATCAGCAACAACTCGTCGGCCTGCTCGTCGAAGCCGAGCATCTCCTGATCGACGATGCCGTGACCGTCGCGCTCGACCAGCTCCAGCCAGCTTTCCGGCTTCCGCTCGGTGGACGTCGCAAGCTTCTTCGGGCCTTGGGTCAGCCGGCCGTGGGCGCCGGGGCCGATGCCGGCATAGTCGCCGTAGCGCCAATAGGTAAGATTGTGGCGGCTCTCGGCGCCGGGACGCGCGTGATTGGAGACCTCATAGGCCGGCATGCCCTCGCGCTCGGTGATCTCCTGCGTCGCCTCATAGAGCAGCGCCGACTGGTCGCCATCCGGCACGATCAGCTTGCCAGCCTTATGCAGGCCGTAGAACGGCGTGCCTTCCTCGATGGTCAATTGATAGAGCGAAAGGTGATCCACGGCGTAGGAGATCGCCTCCTTCAGCTCGCGCCCCCATTCCTCGACGGTCTGGTTCGGTCGGGCATAGATGAGGTCGAAGGACATGCGCGGGAAGATCTCCCGCGCCAGTTTGATTGCTTTCAGCGCATCGGCGACGTCGTGGAGCCGGCCGAGGAATTTGAGATCGCGATCGTTCAGCGCCTGCACGCCCATGGAGACGCGGTTGACGCCTGCGGCGCGATAGCCGCGGAAACGCTCGGCCTCGACACTGGAGGGATTGGCTTCCATGGTGATCTCGATGCCGTCAGGCATGTGCCAGGTCCGGGCAATGCCGTCGAGGATCGTGCCGACCGTCTCCGGCTTCATCAGCGAAGGCGTGCCGCCGCCGAGGAAGACGCTGGTCACGGTCTTCGGGCCGCTGATCGCCCGCATCGACGCCATCTCCTTCAAGAAGGCGGCAGCGAAGCGCTCCTGGTCGACCGGTTGATGGCGGACGTGGCTGTTGAAATCGCAGTAGGGACACTTGGCCGCGCAAAAGGGCCAATGCACATAGATGCCGAAACCGGGTTCGCCGGTATCCGGTAACAATTGCGCCCCGCGCATCAGGTCCTGAGAATCTACGATTTCCACGGGGTTAGCTTATGCCTCCAGGCAGGTTTCGACAAAGACCTTGAAGGCACGGGCACGATGCGACAATGCATGCGAATCGCCATGCTTCCAGCCATGCTTCTGGTCGGCGCTCATCTCGCCGAAGGTGGTGTCGTATCCTTCGGGCTGGAAAATAGGATCGTAGCCGAAACCCTGGGTGCCGCGCGGCGGCCAGACCACGGTGCCCTCGACTTCGCCGCGGAAAAGTTCCGTGTGCCCGTCGGGCCAGGCGAGGCAAAGCACACTCACGAAGCGGGCGGTGCGGCTTTCCGGCGAGCTGGCACCGGCCTTCTCCAGAGCGGCCTCGACCTTCTGCATCGCCATCGCGAAGTCGCGGGTACCATCGGGCTTTTCCGCCCAGTTGGCAGTATAAACGCCGGGATCGCCGCCAAGCGCGTCGATGACCAGGCCGGAATCATCCGATAGCGCCGGCAGACCGGAGGCATGCGCGGAGGCCAGCGCCTTGATCGCGGCATTTTCCTCGAAGGTGGTGCCGGTCTCGTCCGGTTCGATGAAATTGAGATCGGCGGCAGACTTGGCGGTAAAACCGAGCGGGCCGATCAGGTCCCGAATCTCCTGGATCTTGCCGGCATTGTGGCTGGCGACGACGATGGTCTTGGTATCAAGTTTGCGCATATCCTGTCCTGTCATAGGCCCCAGATGCGGGGTTCGGCGCATTCCAGGCTGTTGCCGGCCGGATCGCGGAAATAGATCGAGCGGCCGCCGTTCGGCCAGTGAAAATCAGCTTCGATGTCGATCCCGGCAGCCTTCAGCTTCTGAGCCATCGCCTCGATATCGTTGCCGCTGACCCGGAAGCAGATATGGCCGTGTCCTTTCGTGCCATGCGGTGGCACGGGCAGGGCGCCCGGCTCGTGCGGCTTAACGGTTTCCTCGCTGTTGAAGATCAGCAGCACGCCCGGCCCGCAGCGATAAAAGACATGGCGGTTGCCCCCGCGCGAAATCTTCGGCAGTCCGAGAATGCCGCCATAGAAGGCCTCGGCTGCATCGAGATCGTCCGCATAAAGAGCGGTTTCGAGGACACTTTCGATTATCGCATTGCTCATCGAGTTAGCCCCTCACCCTAGCCCTCTCCGCGCTCGCGGGGAGAGGGGACGACCTCATATATGGACGCCTCCCGATTCCCATGAAGCTGAGGGATGACGGCAGGTGCGTCTTGCCCCTTCTCCCCGTCGAGACGGGGAGAAGGTGGCCGCCCTTCGATAAACTCAGGGGCCGGATGAGGGGCAAGCTGCACGCTCCGCATTTGCTGATATCCTCAGGCAATCGCCTGCTTCTGCAGCTCCACCAGTTCGGCAATGCCGTTTTTGGCGAGGTGCATCAGGGTTGTGAATTCTTCTTCGCTGAAGGGCGTGCCTTCGGCCGTGCCTTGGATCTCGACGATGCCGCCCGCGCCGGTCATGACAAAATTCGCGTCGGTCTCGGCGGATGAATCCTCGAGATAGTCGAGGTCGATCACCGGCTGGCCGGCAAAGATGCCGCAGGAAACGGCGGCGATATGATCCTTCAGGACACGGTCCGTCTTGATCATGTTGCGGCTTTCCATCCACTTCAGGCAGTCGTAGAGCGCGATCCAGGCGCCGGTGATCGAGGCCGTGCGGGTGCCGCCATCGGCCTGGATGACGTCGCAGTCGAGCGTAATCTGGCGTTCACCCAGCGCCTGTAAGTCGACGACAGCGCGCAGCGAGCGGCCGATGAGGCGCTGGATCTCCTGCGTGCGGCCGCCCTGCTTGCCTGAGGCGGCTTCGCGCTTCATGCGTTCGCCGGTGGCACGCGGCAGCATGCCGTATTCGGCCGTGATCCAGCCCTTGCCGCTGTTGCGCAGCCATGGCGGCGTCTTTTCTTCGAGGCTCGCCGTGCAAAGCACATGCGTGTCGCCGAATTTGACCAGGCACGAGCCTTCTGCGTGCTTGGAAAAATTGCGCTCAAATGACACTTTGCGCATCTGGTCGGTTTTTCTGCCTGAAGGCCGCATTCTACTCTCCTGAACGTTTATTGACCGCTTCTACGATCCACCGGCGGCTTTTGCAAAGGAAAAGCAGGTCGGAGGGCTTTGTTGCGGCAGCCTTGACATTTTTCCCTTTTGCCATTGCTAACTGAATGATTATATTTTGACTAAGGCTCAACAGAACGGATTTGACGGCGAAATGGGGTTCACGACATCGTCGGTTTCGGATGCCATTGCAGCGCTGGACGAACGCTCGAAGGAAATCTTCCGCCGTATCGTCGAAGGTTATCTGGAGAATGGTGAACCGCTGGGATCGCGCAATCTCTCGCGCTTGCTGCCCATGTCTCTGTCGCCGGCCTCCGTGCGCAACGTCATGAGCGATCTGGAAGAACTCGGTCTCATCTATTCGCCGCATATCAGCGCCGGCCGCCTGCCGACGCAGCTTGGATTGCGCTTCTTCGTCGACGCCTTCATGCAGGTCGGCGATCTCTCAGCGGAAGACCGCGCGACCATCGACCGCCAGGTGCGCGGCAGCAATCGCGACCAGCCGATGGAATCGGTCATGACCGAAGCTAGCCGCATGCTTTCGGGTATCTCGCGCGGCGCCGGACTGGTGATCACCTCGAAGAGCGATCCGGTGCTGAAACATGTCGAATTCATCCGCCTGGAGCCCACAAAGGCGCTCGCCGTGCTCGTCGGCGATCACGATCAGGTGGAAAACCGCATCATCGAATTGCCGGCCGGCGTTACCTCTTCGCAGCTTACGGAAGCGGCGAACTTTCTCAACGCCCACATGACCGGCCAGACGCTGCCGGAACTGCGCCGTCAGTTGCAGACGTTGAAAGAGAGTGTGCGTCAGGAACTCGATATTTTGTCGCGCGAGCTCGTGGAACGTGGGATCGCGGTCTGGTCCGGCGACGGGGATGACGGCAAGCCGACGCAACTCATCGTGCGCGGCCGTGCCAATCTGCTGGCCGAAGTCGGCGGTGCCGAAGATCTGGACCGGCTACGGCTGTTGTTCGACGATCTCGAAAAGAAGGACAGCCTGATCGAGATCCTGAACCTGGCCGAAAGCGGGCCGGGCGTGCGTATCTTCATCGGCTCGGAAAACAAGCTCTTTTCGCTCTCCGGCTCCTCGCTGATCGTCGCGCCCTATCGCGATGATGACGACCGCATTGTCGGCGCCGTGGGCGTCATCGGCCCGACGCGGCTGAATTACGCCCGCATCGTGCCGATGGTGGACTATACCGCCCAACTGATCTCAAGGCTGTCGCGGCCGGGGATTTGACGAAGGCCCTCCGCAGAGCGGGCAGCTCTATTGAAAGATCGTTTAGTCAGGCAGCAGGGTTCCCGATCCGCCCATCTCCGCCGGCATGTCCTTTTGTTTCGGCAGGCCGTCCCTCAGGTGCAGCACGGTGTTCTCGTAGTTGACATGAAGCATCGGCTGAAAATCGAGGGTTGGAATGATAGCGGCGTAGACATCGGTCACGCCCCACAAGGGATGCTCGGTCAACAGATGGCCGCCGCAAATCTTGCACCATTTGCGCAGGCTCTTTTCGCTTCTCTGATAACTGCCGATGTGATCGGCCCCCTTGGTGACGTGCACGGCTTCCGGCGGCCAAAGCGAAAAGGCGTTGACCGGCCCGGCCGACCACTCCCGGCAGGAGTCGCAATGGCAATAACCCATCGCCACCGGCTCGCCACTGACCGCGATTTCCACTGCGCCGCAGAAACATTTGCCCGAATGAGACTGGCTGCTGGACATGGATGCACCTCATGTCGTGTTGAAAACGGCCCGACTATACCTGGAAAGGCTCTTCGATAGTAGAAGCCTCAACGGAGGAGGCGTTTTCACCCAATTGGTATTCGGGCAAATATGGCCGGATTGCCGGGAAATGCCGGTTCTTGACGACAAAGCCTTGATTTTTTCCGGCCAAACCTCGATATCGGGCACATTCAAAAGACAAAGCAATTCGGAGACCGTCATGACTGACGAAACAACGAAGACCGGACCTGACGCCACGGCGACTGACAATCCCGCGGGCTTTGCGCAAGAGGCTGCCGAAACCGCTGATGCGGCCGAGCCTGCGCAGCCGGATCCGGTCGAGCTGCTTAAGGCTGAAAACAGCGATCTGCGCGACCGCTATCTGCGCCTTGCCGCCGAGATGGACAACTTGCGCCGTCGCACCGAGCGTGACGTTAAGGACGCCAAGTCCTATTCCGTCGCAAGCTTCGCCCGCGACATGCTGGCCGTAGCGGACAATCTGCGCCGCACGCTGGAAGCCATTCCGGCCGAAGCCCGCGCCGAAGCCGATGCCGGCCTGAAGACGCTGATCGAAGGCGTGGAAATGACGGAGCGCTCCATGCTGTCGGCCTTGGAGCGCCACGGTGTCCGCCAGATCGAGCCGGTCGGCCAGAAGTTCGATCCCAACTTCCATCAGGCGATGTTCGAGGTGCCGAACACCGAAGTACCGAACAATACGGTCGTGCAGGTGGTGCAGGCCGGCTTCGTCATTGGCGAGCGTGTTCTGCGTCCGGCGATGGTTGGCGTTGCCAAGGGCGGCCCGAAGGTGGCCGAGATTTCCGAACCGGGCGCCAACAGCCCGTTCGACGAAAAAGACGCCTGATCTTCAAGTCATGTATCAAAGAAAAGAGCCGGATGACAACGTCATCCGGCTCTTTTCATGAGCGTTTAACTCGCGTTGGGCCGCTAGAGTGGTCAAGCGTTTCAACGATTCGCTTTCCCGTTCTAACCCTTTGTTTTTTTGCACAATTCCGGACGAAAAACCGCTTCGCACTTTTCCTGGAATTGCTCTAGGCCGCGTTGGACGCCTGCTCCTCGTTGAGGAAGGCGTAGATCGCCGAGGCGGATTCGGTGGCACGCAGCTTGGCGACGAGATCCTGGTCGCGCAGCACGCGCGCAATGCGCGACAGCGCCTTCAGATGGTCGGCGCCGGCGCCCTCGGGGGCGAGCAGCAGGAAGACGAGGTCAACGGGCTGGTCGTCCAGCGCCTCAAAGTCGACCGGCGCTTCCAGGCGCGCGAAAATACCGATGATGGATTTGATGCTGGTGAGCTTGCCGTGCGGAATGGCAATGCCGTTGCCGACGCCGGTGGAGCCGAGACGCTCCCGCTGCAGCACGACGTCGAAAATCTCGCGCTCGGGCAGTCCGGTCAATTTGGAGGCTTTGGCTGCCAGCTCCTGAAGCAGTTGTTTTTTGGAATTTGCCCTCAAGGCGGGGATGATCGCATCTTGGTGCAGCAAATCTGCCAATGCCATTCTCTTTATCCTTCGTGTCGCCGAGATCCGATGACGGAGGAGCGGCGGCCGGCTGTTACAGCCCGGGGCCGTCGCTCATCTTCTTTTCTCAGCCTTTGATATTGGCTGCGTCGATCCAGCCAATGTTGCCGTCCTGGCGACGGTAAACGATATTCAGATGTTCCTTGCCGGGGCTGCGGAAAAGCAGCAGCGGCTCGTCGGTCATGTCGAGCGCCATCACGGCGGTCGCGACCGACATGGTCTTTAGCTGTTTCGTGCTTTCGGCGACGATCGCCGGCGCGAAATCGGCAGGGACCTCGTCTTCGTCGTCTGGAACACCGTCCATGACAGTATAGGCGACTTCAGCGAGGCCATTGGTGTGGTTGCCGGCTTGGTGATCCTTGAGTTTACGCTTGTAGCGGCGCAAGCGCTTTTCAATGCGCTCGGAGGCCGCGTCGAACGCCAATTGTGGATCCATCGCCTCTCCGGCGGCATGCAGGACAACGCCACTGTCGAGATGAAGTTTGCAATCGGCTGCGAAGCGGGAACTGGATTTCTGTACCGTCACTTGGCCTGAATACCCCCCGTCGAAGTATTTCGTCACGGCCATACCGATCTGGTCTTCAATCCGTTGGCGGAAGGAGTCGCCAATTTCCATATGTTTCCCGGAGACACGCACACTCATGGAGTTTCCCTTCTTGTAGCGGTTATTGGGCGCGCCAGTTTACGCCAAGCCTCAAGCTCATCCAAGCACTTCACGCAGTCAAAGACAAATTGCGTTTGTCAGGCGCCCTGGGGATGGTGGGGATAAGTTCATGGCAGTGATGTCCTGCACCGATTGCGGCGGGCTTCTAGCTCCGCCACATCGGAAAGTCAACTGAATCTTAAGGATCTGTTAGGACATTCGCAGTCTGCGGTTGAGGCTGGGCAATTGCTAAAAGCCGGCTACTTTTGCCAGCGCGCGCTTCTCCCGGCGCCTTTGCACCGAGGAAGGGATGTTCATCGCTTCACGGTATTTTGCAACCGTACGGCGAGCAAGATCTATGCCGCCCTTTTTTAGTGTATCGACGATGTCGTCGTCTGACAGCACCGCGTCGGGGCTCTCCTGCGAGATCAGCATACGGATCTTGTGACGCACGGCCTCGGCCGAATGGCTGTCACCACCCTCGACGGCACTGATCGAGACGGTGAAGAAGTATTTGAGCTCGAACAGGCCACGCGGCGTCAGCATGTATTTGTTCGAGGTCACGCGGCTGACGGTCGACTCATGCATCTTGATGGCGTCCGCCACGGTCTTCAGATTGAGCGGCCGCAAATGATCGACGCCGTGCACGAGGAAGGCATCCTGCTGTCGGACGATCTCGCTCGCGACCTTCATGATCGTCTTGGCGCGCTGATCGAGGCTGCGTGTCAGCCAATTGGCGTTTTGCAGGCATTCCGACAGGAAGGCGTGATCCTGGCTCGTCTTGGAAACAGAGGCGAAATAGGACTGGCTGACCAGCACGCGCGGCAGCGTATCCGGATTAAGCTCCACCAGCCAGCCTCCGTCCGAGGACGGGCGCACCACGATATCGGGCATGATCGCCTCGGATATGCCGGTCTCGAAGCCGCTGCCCGGTTTCGGGTTCAACTGGCGGATCTCCGCCATCATATCGAGCAGATCTTCCTCGTCGACACCGCAGAGCCGCTTCAACGTCGCGAAATCGCGCCGGGCGAGAAGTTCGAGATTCTGGATCAGCCGTTCCATGGCCGGATCGAAACGATCCTTCTGGCGAAGCTGAATTGCCAGACACTCGCTGAGAGAACGGGCAAAGACGCCCGGCGGGTCGAGCAATTGCAATGCCCCGAGCACACGCTCGATATCCGCAACGCTGGCGCCGAGGCGCTCCGCGGTTTCGCTCAAATCGGCCTGCAGATAGCCGGCATCGTCGAGCTGGTCGACGAGATGCTGGGCAATCAGCCGGTCGGCCATGCTGGGCAGAGAGAAGGGAATCTGTTCGTTCAGGTGGTCGCGCAGCGAAATCTGGCCGGCGACGAAATCGTCGAGATCGTAGCTGTCGCCGGCTTCGCCGCCTGGCATGGATTTCCACTGGCTGAGCAGCTCCGGCGCATCCGCGCGCTGCGGGCTGCCGTCGTCGGGGAAGACATTGCTGAAATTGGTGTCGAGCTCGTCGCTCAGCCGGTCGGCATGGCCGGTATTTTCGCTCTCGTACCAGTCGCTGGCGAGATCGCCGCTGTTGCGGTCATCGTCGCTGTGGCCTTCATCCGCCGCATCGAACCTTTCGTCCTTGGCCTCGCGCTCGCCATTGCTGCCTATATCCTCGTCATTTGACGCAAATTCGAGCAGCGGATTTTTCTCGACTTCCTGGGCGATGAATTGGGTGAGCTCAAAATGCGTCATCTGCAGCAACTGGATGGATTGCATCAGTTGCGGTGTCATCACCAGGCTTTGGCTTTGGCGCAGGAAAAGATTGGCCGATAATGCCATGGCGGACGCGAAACTCCCCTTCCTCTTTTTGGGAATCCGCGTTCTTCGTTATGAAAAATCCGCAAAATTCCAACTGGCCCAAAAATTGCTTTTTTATTGGGTTTGGTCAAGCGGAACTGTGGCGGGATGGTGAATTTCCGGAGCGCTACGCCCTGTGGTAAGGCAGGGAAGCGCCCCGGTTCAACCGCAGCTTTTTAAAGGCTGAAATTGTCACCCAGATAGAGCTTGCGCACTTCCGGATTGCTGACGATGTCGTTGGCCCGGCCATGCGTCAGCACTTCGCCGGCATGGATGATATAGGCGCGGTCGATCAGGCCAAGCGTCTCACGGACGTTATGGTCGGTGATCAGCACGCCGATGCCGCGCGCTGTCAGATGATGCACGAGATTCTGGATGTCGGCGACCGAGATAGGATCGACACCGGCAAAGGGTTCGTCAAGCAGCATGAAGGTCGGATCGGTCGCCAGCGCGCGGGCAATTTCCAGACGCCGCCGCTCGCCGCCGGAGAGGGCGATCGCCGGCACCGTGCGCAGATTGCGGATATGGAATTCTTCGAGCAGTTCGTCGATCTTCCGCTCGCGCTTCTTCTTGTCCTTTTCATGGACTTCGAGCACGGCGCGAATGTTCTCTTCCACCGTAAGGCCACGGAAGATCGAGGCTTCCTGCGGCAGATAGCCGACGCCGAGGCGAGCGCGACGATACATCGGCATCGAGGTGACATTGTTGCCGTCGATCTCGATCGTGCCCTCATCGACCGGCACCAGCCCGGTGATCATGTAGAAACATGTCGTCTTGCCGGCACCGTTCGGCCCGAGCAGGCCGACGGCCTCGCCGCGCCGCACGACCAGCGAGACGCCGTTGACGACACGCCGCGTGCGGTAGGTCTTGGTGAGGCCGCGCGCAATCAGGGTGCCCTGATAACGCGCTTTGTCCGCGGTCGGCGTGCCGGATGCCGCAGTGCTCGATCCGGACGCGCCGGGCAAGGTGGGTGTCGTCGATATCGTCACGAGAAGACCGGGATCAGTTCTTTTTCTGCTGTTGCTGCTGCACTTGCTGCGACTTCGGATCGAGCTGAATCTGGACACGGCCACCGCAGGCATCCAGTTGCGCTTCGCCCGTGGCCATGTGCACGGTGAGCTGACAGCCAGTGAATACGTTCGGCCCGTCGGTCAGCACGACCTTCTGGCCCTTGAGAATGGCCAGCTGGTTGGCCATGTCGAAGGAGCCGTCATCCGCCGTCGCCGTCTGCGTGCCCGAAACGAGATAGACTTTGTCGGTGACCAGAATGTGGTCGATGTCGGCATCGCCCGAGACCAGCGACTGATTTTGCTGCTTGGCGGCGGTTGCGACCGGATTTTCGGTTGCCGGCTTGGCATTGGCGTCGGCAGGCTGCTTCTTCTTGTAGAAGACCGTCATCTTGCCGGCCTGCATCGTCGTGGTGCCTTGGACGACCTTGACGTTGCCGGTAAACACCGCCTGGCTTTCCGCATCATGGATCTCGAGCTTGTCGCTTTCGATCTGGATCGGCTGATCCTTGGAAAGCTTCAAGCCGGGCATATTGCTCGTCGTCGCCTGGGCGCCGGCTTCGGTCGCCGCGAAAATCGCAAGCGCGCTGAAGGCGCACAGAAGCGTGGCCTTACGCAGGCCAGAGTTGAAAAGAGAAAATCGCGAATCGTTTGTCATGAACCGCCCGGCTGTTGTTCGCTAGCTGAATTATGGAGTGCGGCTGGTTCGATATGCATCTGAACCTGCCCGTCGAATTCGATTACGCTCCCCTTATCCGTCATCTTGAGCGACTGTGCAACAACCGACATGCCTCCTCTGTAGATTGCAACCTGATCCTGGCTGGAGAGATCGCCCTTCTTCACGTCGAGGAAGGCTGTTCTGAATTCGGCACGCAAGCCGTTATCCATCAGAATGGTAAAGGGGGCGGTGAGCTTCAGCGTGTCGGCCTGGCGGTCGAAATCGGCGCTCTGGGCCGTCACATGCGCGATCACCTGGTTATTGACCGGCATGGAGGCCTTGATGGTCTTGAGCGTGATCATATTGGGGTTCTTGATGTCCTGCAGCGCCTTTTCGGCGAGCATGGAATAATTGATGCCGTCCTTGTTGCGGCCGGCAATGGCAGGACGTTCCATCACGACCTTGCCGTCCTCGATCCGCGCACCTTCGATCTGAATGTTCTCCGGCAGATAGGCGCGCACGACCGAAACCGCGATGAAGATCAGCGAGACGATGAAGGCGGCCAAAGGAAGCAAGACCTTCAGTCTTTTCACGCGCGCAGAATGAAAGATCGCGTCCTTATACGCGTTTCTTTCCAGCTCGGAGCCGATCGCGCGACCGGAAGTCTCGATAGTATTGAGCATGCAACAGGTCCGTCTTCTCTGATCCGGAAAACCACGTTCGAGTGATGCACAGACTGTGCCAACAAGCCTGGCAGATCGTTTCGCATTATTGCATTGGCTTGCCAATATGGATTTTTTTCTGCAACAAGCAATTTTAGCAAAAAAATATAATGTCCGGCGGTTTCGTCCGATCGGTTATCGCCCTATCTGACGAAGCGCTGCATGGAAAGCCTGGAGCACAATCTCGAAAATTGATTTTTGCGAAGGATTATGCCCGTTTCGAGGTGTTGGTATATCCGGTTCGTCGTGTATCCAATTTGTGACAAGGGGAGAGATAAGGCGTCATGGACAGTTCTGCAATCGCAGATCGGCGGCAATTGCGCCGCAAGCTTGGATTTTGGCGCGTCATCGCCGTTCTTCTCCTGGTGGCGCTCGGCTTTGCGCTTTATAGCTTCAGTGCGGGCGAATTGCCCGCCATACGCGGCCCGCAGATCGCCCGCGTCAAAATTTCCGGGCTTATTCAGGATGATACCGAGCTTCTGGAGCGGCTGAAGAAGATTCAGGATAATGACCAGGTGAAGGCGGTGATCGTCTCGATTTCATCGACCGGCGGCACGACGTATGGCGGCGAGCGCATCTACAAGGCCATTCGTGCCATTGCCGCCAAGAAGCCCGTGGTCTCCGATATCCGTACCGTTGCCGCGTCTGCGGGTTATATGATCGCCATGGCAGGTGACGACATCGTCGCTGGCGACACATCGATCACCGGCTCGATCGGCGTCATCTTCCAGTACCCCCAGGCGAAAGACCTGCTCGACAAACTCGGCCTCTCGCTGGACGAGATCAAGTCGGCGCCGTTGAAGGCCGAGCCGTCGCCGTTCCATCCGGCGAGCGAAGAGGCCAAGAACATGATCCGCAATATGGTCATGGACAGCTACGGCTGGTTCGTCGATCTCGTCGCCGACCGCCGCAAATTGCCGCGCGATGAGGTCTTGAAGCTCGCGGACGGCAGCATCTTCACGGGCCGCCAGGCGCTGCAGAACAAGCTGGTCGACACACTCGGCGGGGAGGACGAAATCCGTGCCTATCTCGATACGCGCAAGGTCAAAAAGGATTTGCCGATCGTCGACTGGAAGGCGCAGGAGAAAACCTCATTCTTCTTTTGGCCGAGCGCCGCTTCCTGGTTGCTAAATCGTCTCGGTTATGATGATTTTGTGAAGGGAGAGGATCTCCAGAAAATTATGACAGAGAAGTTGTTTCTTGACGGCCTGCTTTCTGTTTGGCAGGGTGCAGGCAATTGATAAATCAATGATTTAAGGGGGCAACCGTGATTAAGTCGGAATTGGTGCAGATTGTGGCGGCACGTAACCCGCATCTCTACCACCGCGATGTCGAAAATATCGTCAACGCTGTCCTCGACGAGATCACCGATGCGCTTGCTGCGGGAAATCGCGTGGAACTACGCGGCTTCGGCGCATTTTCCGTCAAGAACCGTCCTTCGCGCTCCGGTCGCAACCCGCGTACGGGCGATACGGTGTTCGTCGAGGAAAAATGGGTTCCCTTTTTCAAGACGGGCAAAGAGCTGCGAGAGCGCCTGAATCCCGGCGCCGGCGACGAAGAAGACGACAATTAATTGTCGTTTTGACCGATGTTCTTTGCGAATGTCCCCGGTGGACATGATTGTGCCGCGACCGGGTGGCACTTGAACTCGGCCCGGTCTTTCTTATTCTGCGGCTATAGGCGATAGGAGTGCATGGCACGGATGCGCATGGACAAAGGAGCGTTCGCAATGGCCAAGAAGATCATCAACCTGCTGATATTGCTGCCGCTCGGCATTATCCTCATCATCTTCTGCGTCGCGAACCGCAAGTCGGTCACGCTGGCGCTCAATCCATTCAGGCCCGAGGATCAGGTGCTGTCGCTGAGCGCACCGCTGTTCGTGCTGCTGTTTGTCGCGCTGATCATCGGCATGTTGGTCGGCGCGGCGGTCACCTGGTTCAATCAGGGCAAACACCGCAAGCTTGCCCGCAGCCAATCGCGTGAGGCCGTGCGCTGGCAGGCGGAAGCCGACAAGCACCGCAACCGGGCCGAACAGATCGCCGGCCAGCTTCCATCAAAATAACTCTTTAGTTCGCGCCGAGCTGCATGTCCTTGTAGTCGCCCTCCGGCGATGAGCCATCGCCGATGATTGCAAAACCGAGACTGCGGTAAAAAGCGATGGCGCGCGTATTCTTCACCAGGCATTTCAAGCGATAGCGTCGCTTGGGCCATTCCGGCAGAGCCGCCAGCAGCGCCTTGCCGGCGCCACGGCCCTGGAATGCCGGGAGGATATAGAGCATATGGATGAAATCATCCGGTTCCCACAGCGTCATGAAGCCGGCGACGGTCCCGTTTCGATCCTCGCAGACGAAGACGCGCTCGCCGCGTGTGTGACCGGCAAAATCCTCACTTTGGAATTTGCCGGGATCCACCCAGAGAAATGTCATACGACGCACACGCAGATAGATATCGGAGAGAACGTCCGTATCTCCCTCCTGTGCCGGCCGGATGGTCCAAAGATCTGATTTTGACGTCATGGCAGTCTGCGGCGGGTCGGATGACGATCGCAGTCAAGCGCCGGCTTGGCCATTGAGGGCGGCGGTGAAATCGGCGAAGAACTGCTGCGCCAGTTTCTTGGCGCTGGAATCGACCAACCGCGAGCCGAGTTGGGCGATCTTGCCGCCGACCTGGGCCTTGGCCTCATAATACAGGATCGTCTCGCCGCCGTCCTCTGTGAGTGTGACATCGGCCCCACCCTTGGCAAAGCCGGCAATGCCGCCCTTGCCTTCACCGAAGATCGTATAACTCTCCGGCGCATTGATGTTGGAGAGTTTCACTTCGCCGTTGAAGGAGGCGGAGACCGGGCCGATCTTTAATTTCACCGTTGCCGTCAGTTCGGTCGGCGAAATCTTCTCCAGGCTTTGGCAGCCGGGAATGCATTGCTTGAGAATATCGGGGTCGTTCAATGCGGCCCACACGACGTCCCTCGGTGCGGCAATCCGTTCTTCACCAGTCATATCCATGCGCAACCCTCCCGATCAGGCATCTCATCCAGGGATAATCGCAGATCGGAAAGCGCTTTGCCAAGTGGCGGCCAGATGCTATTTGCACGCACATATCAATTTTGAGACAAGCATGGTGAAACAGAAGGAACGCCGGCCCGGTTCGAAAGCCGCGGGCGGCCCCGGCACAAAGCCCCAAAGGGATGCCAGGCGTGACGCGCCTTTCAAGACCGGCAAGCCACCGGCCAAGCCCGCACGTGATGCCGGCCTGAAATCTGCGCCGGTCGTGCGCGAACGCGGCGAGCGGGTGTCGGAGCCGCGAGGCGAGGCGTCTGTCGCGGTTACATCCGAGCGCCCGTTGATTGTCCGAAATGGCGAGCGTCCCGTGGAGCGCGTGCCCGTTATCCTCGAATCGCTGGGTGCAGGGGATTTTCACCTGATCGACAGCGGCAACGGTCTGAAGCTCGAGCAATACGGTTCCTATCGCATCGTCCGGCCGGAGGCGCAGGCACTGTGGCAGCCCTCGCTCGCTGCACATGTTTGGGACAATGCCGATGCGATCTTCACCGGCGACACAGACGAGGACGGCATGGGCCGCTGGCGGTTTCCGCGCGAAGCACTCGGTGAGACCTGGCCCTTGCAATTGCTCGGTGTCGATTTTCTCGGCCGCTTCACCGCTTTCCGCCATGTCGGCGTTTTCCCGGAGCAGATCGTGCACTGGGCCTGGATGAAAGAGCAGGTCGAAGCCGCAAAGCGGCCGCTGAAGGTGCTGAACCTCTTCGGCTATACCGGCGTCGCCTCCCTGGTCGCTGCGGCTGCCGGCGCGGAAGTCACCCATGTCGACGCCTCGAAGAAGGCGATCGGCTGGGCGCGGGAAAACCAGGCGCTTGGCCGCATGGAAAAACTGCCGATCCGCTGGATCTGCGAAGATGCCATGAAATTCATCCTGCGCGAGGAACGGCGCGGCAACAAATACGACATCATCCTGACAGACCCGCCGAAATTCGGGCGCGGTCCGAACGGCGAGGTCTGGCATCTCTTCGAACACCTGCCGTCGATGCTCGATATCTGCCGCGAGATCCTATCGCCCAAGGCGCTTGGCCTGGTGCTGACAGCCTACTCTATCCGCGCCAGCTTCTATTCGATCCATGAGCTGATGCGCGAAACCATGCGCGGCGCCGGCGGCGTCGTCGAATCCGGCGAACTGGTGATCCGCGAGGCAGGCCTCGACGGCAAGACGTTGGGCCGGGCGCTTTCCACATCCCTCTTCAGCCGCTGGGTGCCGAAATGAACCACGATTTCCGCAGTGACGGTCCTCGCAAGGTCGGACATGTCAAGGAGGTCACCTCACTTGCCAATCCGATCATCAAGGACATTAAGGCGCTGACCAACAAGAAGTCGCGCGAGGAGAGCGGTGCGTTCCTGGCGGAAGGCCTGAAGCTGGTGATCGACGCCCTGGAGCTTGGCTGGACCATTCGCACGCTGGTCTACGCCAAGGCCGCCAAAGGCAAGCCGCTGGTTGAGCAGGTGGCCGCCAAGACCGTCGCTGCCGGCGGTCTGGTGCTCGAAGTCAGCGAAAAGGTCATTGCCTCCATCACCCGCCGCGACAATCCGCAGATGGTGGTTGGCATATTCGACCAGCGCTGGCGCCCGCTCCGCGACGTTAAGCCGAAAACCGGCGACACCTGGGTGGCGCTCGACCGCGTGCGTGACCCCGGCAATCTCGGCACCATCATCCGCACCGCCGATGCCGCCGGTGCCGCAGGCGTCATCCTCGTCGGCGAGACGACCGACCCGTTTTCGTTGGAAACGGTCAGGGCCACCATGGGCTCGGTCTTTGCCGTTCCCGTCGTCAAGGCGACGCCGGAAGAGTTTTTGGCCTGGAAGAAGGCGGCCGATGTTTCCGTCGTGGCTACCCATCTAGCCGGTGCCGTCGATTACCGCACGATTGATTACAAGAAAAAGCCCATAGTTCTGCTGATGGGCAACGAACAGTCCGGCTTGCCGGATGCCTTGGCGAAGGAGGCCGATGCGCTTGCCCGCATTCCGCAGGCCGGCCGCGCCGACAGCCTCAACCTGGCGGTGGCGACGGCGGTTATGCTGTTCGAAGCGCGGCGCCATCTTCTGACCCTCAGCGAGACGCGATGACCGACAGCGAGATGAACGAACAGGCGCCCGTAAAACCTGCACTGTTTTCCCGGCCTTTGCCGATCCTGATTTTCATTGTGGCCGCTGTCGTCCTCGACCAGGCGGTCAAGATCATGGTGGACAACTGGCTGCCTCTGCAGGAGATGGTGCCGGTCATTCCGATGCTGGCGCTCTACCGCACCTATAATCTCGGGGTCGCCTTCTCAATGCTGTCCGGCATGGACGGCTGGTTCATCGTCGGCATGCGGCTCGTTATCGTCGCTTTCGTGCTCTGGCTCTGGCGGCGCACGCCCAATCATCGCTGGCTGGCCCATCTCGGCTTCGCTTTGATCATCGCCGGCGCGCTCGGCAATCTGATCGACCGGTTCCTCTACGGCCATGTGATCGACTACATTCTCTTCCATACGGAAACGTGGTCCTTCGCCGTTTTCAATCTTGCCGACAGTTTCATCACCGTTGGGGCGGGCTGCGTCATTCTGGACGAGCTGCTCCTGCCGAAAAAGGCGAAAGCGTAAAATTCTAACGAATCCCTGAAGGCAACGGGAAGAGTGCGCATGTTAGTAAGGCGGCATGAGCACTCTGGCAAACCTGCAGGAAAAGCTTGTCGCCGCCATTGCCGACGACCACGCCGAGCCACGCGAACGGCGGATCGAAGACGCGCCTCTCATCGTTGCCGATCCCATCGAGATTTCGCCGGCTAACATTTCGGACATGCAGCAGTCCGCGCTTCCGCAATGGCTGCAGCGCCACTGGTTGAACGGCGGCGGTCTGATCGCCGGCGTGGCGTTGTTGTCGGTCGGCTATGCCGGCGGCCCGCTGGCGCTTGCCGCTTTGCTGTGTCTGATAGCGCTGGCGATCGTCATCGCCGGTGTTTTCCGCAAGCGAAATGCTGCCCGCAAGGTCGTGGCGGATATGCTGGCGCTCAGCGAACACGAGCATGACCGTCTCTGGGAGAGCAATGAAAGCACCAGCCTGCTCGCCACCATCCACGATGCGCTTGGCGATATCACCGTAACCCGCGATATCGAACGCCGCATCATCCATGGCAATGCCACCTTCCGCAAATTGATCGGCAAGTCGAACCCGGAGGGTTTGACGCTGGAGGAGGCGGGTCTTGCTTTCCGCGCCGCCGCAGCTTCGCAGCGTCAGGACGCGGAGATTTCAACGCCGGAAGGACCCCGCATCTTTGCCTGGCACGATGTCATGTTCCGCGATCCCGCCAGCGGACAGTTGAGAATTCAGAGCGTCGCCCGCGACGTCACCGAAGAGCGGCAGGCCGCGCGTCTGCGCGAGGAGGCACGGCTGAAGGCGGAATATAACAGCGCCGCAAAATCGCGGCTGCTTGCCACCGTCAGCCATGAGATCCGCACGCCTCTGTCGGGAATTCTTGGCATGAACCACCTGCTTGCCCAGACGCCGCTGACCCTGGAGCAGGCCAATTACCTCACCGGCATCCGCCAATCCGGCAATGCCCTGGTGCAGCTCGTCGAAGACCTGCTGGATTTCTCGACCATCGAAGTCGGTCGCTTCCAGCTCCGGCCGCGCGCCGAACATCTGCGGCCGCTGCTCGAAGGCGTTGTCGAGATGCTCGCCCACCGCGCCCATGAAAAGGGCATCGAGATCGCCGCGACCGTGGCGGCGGATGTTCCCGAAACCATGGAGTTCGATCCCGCTCGCCTCCGCCAGGTCTTGTTCAATGTCATCGGGAATGCCGTGAAGTTCACGCAGACGGGCGGCGTGTTGATCCGCGCCGGCCTCGATGGCGGCGACCTGGTGATTTCCGTCAGGGATAGCGGCCCGGGAATGACCGAGGAGGAGCAGGCTCGCATCTTTGGAGAGTTCGAACAGGCCGGCAACGTGCTGGACAGAAGCGCGGGAACAGGTCTGGGGCTCGCCATCTCCGCCCGCATCCTGCGCGAATTCGGTGGCACATTGAACGTTTCCAGCGCATCGGACGAGGGCAGCGAATTCACCGTCCGTTTTCCGATTTCAGTGGTCGGGGAGAACGAAGAGGCCAGACGCAGCGAGCTGCTCAAAGGGTCCCGCGTCTTGCTGCTGGCGCCGGAAGGCGCCGCAAGCACCGCGATTGCCGATACCATTCGCACACTTGGCGGGCACTGCCGCCTGATCGGTCCCGGCGATGCGGAAAACCCAGCGCAGTCCGCCCTTCAGGACCAAGGCATGCCGCTGACGGATCTCATCGTCGATCACCGCATGGCGCCCTGGTATTTCCGCGAAGCGCACCAACTTGCGCCGTCCGGCCTCAGAAAGATCTTTCTGGTCAATCCGGAGGAGCGCAACACGCATCCGCTCGATCTCTTCGATGCCTGGCTCATTCGGCCGCTGCGCGAACAATCGCTGATCGATGTGCTGAGCGGCCGCATGCGCGGCATGGAAAGGCGGGATGTGCTGAATAGTCCGCCCGAATTCAGTCTCGTTCCACCGGAGGCGGATGTCGCCCTCAACGTTCTGCTCGGCGAGGACGATCCGGTCAACGCCATGCTGGTGCGCGCCATGCTCGCCAAAGCCGGCCATAGGGTTCGCCTCGTCGAGGATTTCGGCGGTCTGCTTGCCCGCGCCGAAAACAGCGAGAACCGCCCGGATGTCGTCGTTACCGATCTCACGATGCCCGGCGGCGAAGGCGCAGCGATGCTCGCGCAATTGCGGGCGCTAGAGCGCCGGTACGGCCTTTCGCCGCTGCCGGTGATCGTGCTGACTGCCGACAGCCGCGACGCGATCCGTCGCCAGGCGCTGCTTGCCGGGGCCGATGCCGTCATCGTCAAACCGGTCGATCCGGAGCGTCTGATCGCCGAGGTGCAAGGCCTGTCGAAACAGGCCTTGGGACGCGCCTAGATTGAAAACCTGTCTGCGAATCGTGATTCGGTCGCATCCGCTTGCGCGATGACGAACTTTGTAAAAAGCCGCTTCGCACCTTTTGAGAGTATCCCCTGGGATACACCTGGGATACAAGGGCTTCATCCAAATTCGGTGCTTGGAACAGGCACGGTTCTTGCTTTTCGCAAAGCACCATGTCACTTTCCTGTCGCACGAATTTGCTTTATGGCGGCTATATCAACCCGTAGAGGGGGAGTCGCCATGTCCATCGAAATTTTGAATCGCGAAGCTCAGGGCGAAATGGTTCAGTCTTCAAAGGCAACGGTTGAGCCGGTTGCCAGCGATGTGCTCGGACGCATCGGAAATCTAGAAACGCGCCTTGCTCGCACGGCGCGGGAAATCGATGCCGCTCAAGCGGTGCGCTATCGCGTCTTCGTTGAAGAGATGAAAGCGCAACTACCGGCCGATGCAATGCGTCGCCAGCGCGATATCGATAACTGGGATTCGATCTGCGACCATCTGCTGGTCCTCGACCGCTCGCTGGAAGGTGATTCGGAAGACCAGATCGTCGGCACCTATCGTCTGCTGCGCCAGGACGTGGCGATGGCCAATGGCGGTTTCTATTCTTCTTCCGAATTCGATATCGACGCCCTGCTCGCCCGTCATCCTGAAAAGCGCTTCATGGAACTCGGCCGCTCCTGCGTGTTGCCGGAATATCGCACCAAGCGCACGGTCGAACTGCTGTGGCAGGGCAATTGGGCCTATTCTCTGAAACACGGCATGAACGCCATGTTCGGCTGCGCCTCTTTCCCCGGCATTCGTCCGGAGCAGCATGCGCTGGCGTTGTCCTTCCTCTACCACAACGTCATGGCCAAGGACGAATGGGCGGTAAGCGCGCTGCCGTCGCTTGCCCGCACCATGGACCTGATGCCGGTCGAAGCGGTCAATTCCAAGAAGGCCCTGATGGCGCTGCCGCCGCTAATCAAAGGCTATCTGCGCCTCGGCGCGATGGTCGGCTCCACCGCCGTCGTCGATCATGCCTTCAACACAACGGACGTCCTGATCGTTCTGCCGATCGCCAGCATTTCGGACCGTTACGTCAACTATTACGGCGCCGACGCCGGCCGGTTCGCGAGCTGATCAAGGCAGCCGGACTGGATCGGCAACCGCCATCGTCAGGGAATCGAAAAAATATCGATCTCATCCGTAATGCCGCGAAGCGAGACGTGGTGGGACTGCGGCGTTAAGCCATGCGTCGTCAGCAATTCGCTGGCGCGAGGGTTGCCGAGTACGGAGCCGGTGGCGAATATTTCGCGCGAATTGGCGAGATGCTGCACGCGAGAAGCAATGTTGACCGTCTGTCCGAAATAGTCCTGGCGCTCGTTCAGGCTGACCGCAATGCACGGTCCCTCGTGGATGCCGATCTTCAGGAGAAGATCGTCATTGCCGCGCTCCTTGTTGAGACTGAGCATTGCTTCGCGCATCCGCATGGCCGCCGCCAATGCCCGGTCCGGCGTCGGAAACGTCGCCATGACCGCATCGCCGATGGTCTTGACGACCGCACCCGCCTCTGCACCGACGATCTCTTGCAGGATCGTGAAATGGGTTCTCACCAGATCGAAAGCCGCGAGGTCGCCGACCCTTTCATATAGCGCCGTCGAACCGCGCAGATCGGTGAACAGAAAAGTGAGGCTGGTGATCTTCAGCCGCTGGTCCACGTCGATCGTGTCCGTGCGGTGGATGTCGCGGAAGGTTTGGTTCGAGAGCAGTCGCTTGGCGGTCAGGAATGGACGCCGTTGACCCAGCAGGTCGTGAAGCACGTCGTTGGCCACACAGATCGATGGCAATGTGCGGACCTCCGTGTGATTTTCCATCAGAATGCGCAGCGGGCCGGGTCGTAAGGTGATGGGTTCGCTATGCCGCTGCATGCGATCGAACACGAGCGAGAGGGTCTGCCGCTCCTTCGACGGTTCGCCTTTGACGTCCAGGAATTGCGCCGCATGCGTGACCGGCTCGAAGATGATGACATACTCCGCCGGCAACTGAAGCGATATGACGGCTTTTTCTCCGGCAGGTAGCTCCAGCGTCTCCAGAACGAATTGATCGACCTTCGCCTCGTAACCTTCTTCAGGAAGATCGACGCCCGAGCCCCAATAAATCTGGCGAAAATATTCGAAGGGCGCCAATTCGTGCTGATTGTGAGCCTCGATGTGGCGCACGCGCGGGCTGACGGTGAAGGTGACTTCGACCATCTCGTCGAGCGTCGGCTCATAGCCGGCAGCGCAAAGCGCGCAGCTATAGGTGTCGCTTTGAACGGTCTTCAGCGAGGTATTGGCATCCAGCACCCCACCGCAGCCGGGGCAAAGAACATTCCAGGAGATATCGAAGAGGCCGAGGCGAGATGCATGCAGGAAGGCATTGATGGTCTGCTCTTCGTCGAAACCTTGCTCGGCCGCGAAGGCAAGCGCGTTCACCCGGTTGAGCTTGCGATCGGGCGCGTCAAGGACGCGCCGCTCGATGGCGTTGACGATATCGGGCTGCGCTGAATGGCGCAGCACTTCGAACAAGGACTGGGCTTCACTCATTGGCGTATCTTACACCAAATCGAAACCGCAGCCATTGGTCTTCTTGTAGACTCGGCTTGGTACCAAGATCACCCCCTCACCCTGCCCTCTCCCCGAGGGGAGAGGGTGAGATCGAGTTTGCTGGTAGTTCTCGCTCAAACACTGCATTGGATGAAGCGAAAGCTTGCCGTCCCCACTGAAACCACCCTCTCCCCTCGGGGAGAGGGCAGGGTGAGGGGGCTCCAGCAAAGTGTCCCCTCTTAACCAGCCCCATAGGCGGCAATTGCCGCCATGTTGACGATGTCCGAATCCTTTGCCCCCATCGAGGTGATCTGCACCGGCTTGTCGAGGCCGACGAGCAGCGGGCCGATGACGGTGGAGCCGCCGAGTTCCTGCAGCATCTTCGTCGAAATAGAGGCCGAGTGGAAAGCGGGCATGACAAGCACGTTGGCGGGGCCGGAGAGGCGGGAGAAGGGATACTGGGTCTCGATGATCTTGCGGTTCAGCGCCACATCGGCGGCCATTTCGCCGTCGAATTCGAAATTGACATAGCGCCTGTCGAGAATGTTCACCGCCTCGCGCACTCGCTCGGAGCGTTCGCCGGGGGGATGGCCGAACGTGGAGTAGGCGAGCATGGCGACGCGGGGTTCATAACCCATGCGCCGTGCGAAGCCCGCGGCTTCCTCGGCTATGTCAGCCAGTTCCTCCGACGTTGGCATGTCATGCACGGCAGTGTCGGCAACGATGACGGTGCGGCCGCGGGCAAGCACCAGCGACGCGCCGATCACCCGGTGCCCCGGCTTGGCATCGATGCAGCGGCGCACGTCGCCGAGCGCGGTCGAATAGTTTCGCGTCACCCCCGTCACCATGCCATCGGCATCACCGAGCGCCACCATGCAGGCGGCGAAATGGTTGCGGTCGTTGTGGATCAGGCGCGTCACATCGCGGTGCAGGTAACCTTTGCGCTGCAGCCGGGCATAGAGATAGTCGATATAGGCCTCGACGCGCTTGGAAATGCGGGCGTTGACGATCTCGAGGCCCGGCCGGTTGAGGTCGATCCCGGCGCGTTCGGCGGTAGCATGCAGCAGATCCTCGCGGCCGAGCAGGATGGCGGTGCCGAGCCCCTGATTGGCGTAGGACAAAGCGGCGCGCATGACCTGCTCTTCTTCCGCTTCGGCAAAGACGATGCGCTTTGGATGCCGGCGCACGCGTTCGTAGAGTTGTGCCAGCGTCGAGGCGATCGGGTCGCGCCGGGCCGAGAGTTCGCGGGCATAGGCGGCCATGTCCGGGATCGCACGACGGGCAACACCGCTTTCGATGGCAGCTTCTGCAACGGCAACCGGGATCGCCGAGATCAGGCGCGGATCGAAGGGCACGGGGATGATGTATTGCGCCCCGAAGCGCGGCCGCGCGCCCTGATAGGCGGCGACCACATCGTCCGGCACGTCTTCGCGCGCCAGGCTGGCGAGCGCCCTGACGGCCGCGATCTTCATTTCATCGTTGATCGTCGAAGCCCGGACATCGAGAGCGCCGCGGAAGATGTAGGGGAAACCGAGGACGTTGTTCACCTGGTTCGGATAGTCGGAGCGTCCGGTTGCCATGATCGCGTCGTCGCGGATGCGGGCGACCTCCTCCGGCGTGATTTCCGGATCGGGATTGGCCATGGCGAAGATGATCGGCTTGTCGGCCATGGAGCGGATCATCTCGGCGGAAAAGGCACCCTTCTGCGATAGGCCGAAAACCACATCGGCGCCCTTCATCGCCTCTTCCAGCGTCCGGCTGTCGGTCTTCACCGCATGAGCCGATTTCCACTGGTTCATGCCCTCGCTGCGGCCCTGGTAGATCACGCCCTTCGTGTCGCAGAGCACGATGTTCTCAGGATTGAAACCCATCGCCTTGATCAGCTCGACGCAAGCGATCGCGGCCGCGCCGGCGCCGTTGCAGACGAGCTTGGTGGTCTTGAGGTCGCGGCCGGTCAATTCCAGCGCATTGATCAGGCCGGCGGCGGCGATGATCGCGGTGCCGTGCTGGTCGTCGTGGAAGACGGGGATGTCCATTAGCTCGCGCAGGCGCTGCTCGATGATGAAACAGTCGGGCGCCTTGATGTCCTCGAGATTGATGCCGCCGAATGAGGGGCCGAGATAGCGGACGCAGTTGATGAATTCGTCGACATTCTCCGTGTCGATTTCGAGGTCGATCGAATCAAGGTCGGCAAAGCGCTTGAAGAGAACGGACTTGCCTTCCATGACCGGCTTCGAGGCCAGTGCTCCGAGATTGCCGAGGCCAAGAATGGCCGTGCCGTTGGAGATCACCGCTACCATGTTGCCGCGGGACGTATAGTCGTAAGCCGTCTGCGGATCGGCGGCGATCGCCTTCACGGGAACGGCGACGCCGGGCGAGTAGGCGAGCGAAAGATCGCGCTGCGTCGCCATCGGCTTGGTCGGATTGATTTCAAGCTTGCCGGGGCGGCCCTGCTTGTGGAAGTCGAGCGCTTCCTGATCGGTAATCCCCGTTCCTGAACGCGACGTGCTGTTGCTGTCAGCCATTGTTCCTCCAAACCTCCTGTGGGCGACCGGTCCCTCTTGCCCGATAGCTGTTGTCTTCTATAGCGGCGCACGGATAGGGTGGCACCTCATTTTTTGGGAAAAACTGCACCTCCGTGAACGAACTTATAACCGCCAGCATCGATGCTTTCTCGGCCGCCGAGCTTGCCTCGGAGGAAAGTCGTGCTTCGGCCACGCCGATGATGGAGCAATATATCGAGATCAAGGCGAACAATCCCGGTTCGCTGCTGTTCTATCGCATGGGCGATTTCTACGAGCTGTTCTTCGAGGATGCCGTCGATGCGTCGCGCGCGCTCGGCATCACACTCACCAAGCGCGGCCAGCATATGGGCCAGGATATTCCGATGTGCGGCGTGCCGGTGCATGCCGCCGACGACTATCTGCAGAAGCTGATTTCGCTGGGTTTCCGCGTTGCCGTCTGCGAACAGGTGGAAGACCCGGCAGAGGCGAAGAAGCGCGGCGGTAAGTCGGTGGTCCGGCGCGATGTCGTCCGCCTCGTGACGCCGGGCACGATCACCGAGGAAAAGCTGCTATCGCCCTCGGAATCCAACTATCTGATGGCGCTTGCCCGCATCCGCGGCGGTTCGGAGCCGCAAATGGCGCTTGCCTGGATCGATATTTCGACCGGCGTTTTCCGTCTGGCCGAGACGGAGCCTTCGAGGCTGCTCGCCGATATCCTGCGCATCGATCCGCGCGAGTTGATCGTGCCGGATACGATATTCCACGATCCCGAGTTGAAGCCGGTCTTCGACGTGCTCGGCCGTACGGCGGTGCCGCAGCCGGCGGTCCTCTTCGATAGCGCCAGCGCCGAGGGGCGTATCACGAGGTATTTCGAAGTCTCGACACTCGATGGGTTCGGTTCGTTCACGCGTGCCGAACTCGCCGCCGCGGCCGCCGCCATTGCCTATGTCGAGAAGACGCAGATCTCCGAGCGGCCGCCGCTTGGGCTGCCGGAGCGCGAAAGCGGCGCCTCGACGCTGTTCATTGATCCTGCCACCCGCGCCAATCTCGAACTGGTGCGCACGCTATCCGGCGACCGCAACGGTTCGCTCCTGCGCGCGATCGACCGCACGGTGACCGGCGGCGGTGCGCGTCTGCTTGCCGAGCGGCTGATGTCGCCGCTGACGGCTCCGGTGCGTATCAACGAACGTCTGGATTCGATCGGCTTCCTTACTGAGGAGCCTTCGCTTTGCAGCGATCTCAGGACTGCGCTGAAACATGTGCCGGACATGCCGCGCGCTTTGTCACGCCTGGCGCTCGACCGCGGTGGCCCGCGCGATCTCTGGGCGATCCGCCAGGGGCTTGGTGCGGCCGCGGGTGTTGCCGATCTGCTTGAGGCCGCATTGCTCCCCGACGAACTGGGAGCGGCACTTGCCGGGCTCCGCGCCTTGCCGGCGGATCTCGAAGCACTGCTTGGCGGCATGCTCTCCGACGAGTTGCCGCTGCTGAAGCGCGACGGCGGGTTCCTGAGGGAAGGGGCGAATGCTGAGCTGGACGAAGTCCGGGCGCTGCGGGATCAGTCGCGCCGGGTCATTGCCGGATTGCAACTGCAATATGCCGAGGAAACCGGCATCAAATCGCTGAAGATCAAGCATAACAACGTGCTCGGTTATTTCATCGAGGTCACGGCCGGCAATGCCGGGCCGATGACGGACAGCGCCGAAGCCAAGGCGCGCTTCATCCATCGCCAGACCATGGCCAACGCCATGCGCTTTACGACGACCGAGCTTGCCGATCTCGAAAGCCGCATCGCCAATGCAGCCGACAAGGCGCTCGCCATCGAGTTGGCCGCCTTCGACCGCATGGTCGCCGCAGTCGTTGCCGAAGCCGAGGCGATCAAGGCCGGCGCCCGTGCGCTATCGGTCATCGATGCCGCGGCCGGTTTGGCATTGCTTGCCGAGGAACAGGGCTATTGCCGGCCGCTGGTCGACGACAGCCGGATGTTTGCGATCAGCGGCGGCCGCCATCCCGTGGTCGAGCAGGCATTGCGCCGGCAGGCAAGCGGCCCGTTCGTCGCCAACAATTGCGATCTGTCGCCCGCTGCCGGTGGCAAGGACGGCGCGATCTGGCTGCTGACCGGCCCGAACATGGGCGGCAAATCAACCTTCCTGCGCCAGAACGCACTGATCACCGTCCTTGCGCAGATGGGGTCGTTTGTGCCCGCTACCTCCGCTCATATCGGGATTGTCGACCGGCTGTTTTCGCGCGTCGGCGCTTCCGATGATCTGGCGCGTGGTCGCTCCACCTTCATGGTCGAGATGGTCGAGACGGCGGCGATTCTCAACCAGGCGACCGACCGGTCGCTGGTCATTCTCGATGAAATCGGCCGAGGGACCGCGACTTTCGACGGTCTCTCCATCGCCTGGGCGGCGGTCGAACACTTGCACGAGGCCAACAGATGCCGCGGTCTTTTTGCGACCCATTTTCACGAGCTGACGGTGCTGTCGGAAAAGCTCGGCCGGCTTTCGAACGCCACCATGCGCGTCAAGGAATGGGATGGCGACGTGATCTTCCTGCACGAGGTCGGGCCGGGTGCGGCCGATCGCTCCTACGGCATCCAGGTGGCGCGGCTCGCTGGCCTGCCGGCTTCGGTGGTGGCGCGCGCCCGCGACGTTCTGACGCGTCTCGAAGATGCCGATCGCAAGAACCCCGCTAGCCAATTGATTGACGACCTGCCACTCTTCCAGGTCGCGGTCCGCCGCGAGGAGGTGGCTGGCCGGCGCGGTCCCTCCAAGGTAGAGGAGGCGCTGAAGGCGCTCGATCTTGACGATCTGACGCCGCGCGCGGCGCTGGAAGCACTTTACGAATTGAAGAAGACTCTGAACAAGGCCGGCTGACAACAGGCGATTTCCAAGGGTAATCCGATGCATATCGAACATCTTCTCGCCGAGGTCCGCATTCTCGCCGAACGTTTTTCACCGATCGCCGCCCGCGGCAAGATTTGCGGCGAGGGCGATGCGCCGGACTGCGACTCTGATCGCGGGCTCCTCAATATCGCCCTATCCTGCAGCCGGATTTCCGACATCAGCTCGCGGATCGCCAAGGCCGGTTATTGGGAATGCGAAAGGGACATGTTGATGCAGATCGGCGCCCAATCGCGCAATATACTATATAGTATCAACGAACTCAGACGGTCGCTTGAGCTGCCGCAGCCCTAAAACTGCCGATTTCTGCATCGACAGCCGTCACGCTTCGTCAACTTTGACCCGATAGAACGTCCGAGGCCGCTCGCTCCGGATATTTGGTCTAGGCTGAATTAGAGGATTCGGGCGTAGAATGCCTGTGTCAATCGCCGGGCAAAGAGGCTATAGCGCATGCAGACGAAAAGACAGGCGCGCCGGCGATGGGCCGCGGTCAATGAACAGGATCCCGGTCGGCCGAGCATGGTAAAGCATGACATCGATTTTTCCGTCATTCTCGACGTCTCTGCGCTAAGGGCGGAATGCGAGACCCTCGCCAAGCGCCATGAGGACAAGAAGGACGAGCGCCCCGCTCTTCTCGCCTTGTTCAAGAAGGCGAGCCAGGAAGGCCGCGAAAAGGCGCGCCGCCTGCTTTCCGAGGACGGCAGCGGGCTCGAATGTGCGCACCGCATTTCCTGGCTGCAGGACCAGATCATCACCGTTCTATACGACTTCACGGTTAGCCACGTCCATCCGAAGCAAAAAGGCAGCTTCGCGATCACCGCTGTCGGCGGCTATGGCCGCGACACGCTGGCGCCCGGCTCGGATATCGACCTCCTGTTCCTCTTCCAGCCGAAGCCGGAAGACGAGACGCACAAGGCGGTCGAGTTCATCCTCTACATGCTGTGGGATATGGGCTTCAAGGTCGGCCACGCCACCCGCACCGTCGAGGAATGCATGCGGCAGGCAAAGTCCGACATGACGGTGCGCACCGCCATCCTGGAGACGCGCTTTATCTGCGGCAGCGAATCCTTGGCGCGTGAGCTGGAAACGCGTTTCGACAAGGAAATCGTCACCAACACCGGCCCGGAATTCATCGCTGCCAAACTTGCCGAGCGCGACGAGCGTCATCGCAAGGCCGGCGATACCCGCTATCTGGTCGAGCCGAACGTCAAGGAAGGCAAGGGCGGTCTGCGCGACCTGCATACCCTGTTCTGGATCTCGAAATATTATTACCACGTCCGCGATCCGGCCGAACTGGTAA
Source organism: Rhizobium sp. BR 362 (assembly GCF_036528765.1). Taxonomy (NCBI): domain Bacteria; kingdom Pseudomonadati; phylum Pseudomonadota; class Alphaproteobacteria; order Hyphomicrobiales; family Rhizobiaceae; genus Rhizobium; species Rhizobium sp. BR 362. Next base: position 307,227 of record NZ_JARWGH010000004.1, read on the forward strand.
AACTGGGCGTGCTCTCGAAACAGGAGTACCGTCTTTTCCAGAAGGCCGAGGACTTCCTCTGGGCGGTGCGTTGCCACATGCACTTCCTGACCGGCAAGGCGGAGGAGCGGCTTTCCTTCGACATTCAGCGTGAGATTGCCGAGGCGCTTGGCTATCACGCCCGCCCCGGTCTTTCCGCCGTCGAACGCTTCATGAAACACTACTTCCTCGTCGCCAAGGATGTCGGCGATCTCACCCGCATCCTCTGCGCGGCACTGGAGGACCAGCAGGCCAAGGCGACGCCGGGGCTATCGGGCGTCATCAGCCGCTTCGCCCATCGCTTGCGCAAGATCCCCGGTACGCTCGAGTTCGTCGAGGATCGCGGCCGCATCGCGCTTGCCAATCCCGATGTTTTCAAGCGCGATCCGGTGAACCTCATCCGCCTGTTCTTCGTTGCTGACATCCATGGGCTGGAGTTCCATCCCGATGCGCTGAAGCGTGTCACCCGTTCGCTGGGCCTGATCGACAACGACCTGCGCGAAAACGAGGAGGCGAACCGCCTGTTCCTGGCGATCCTCACCTCGAAGCGCGATCCCGCGCTGATCCTGCGCCGCATGAACGAGGCCGGCGTGCTTGGCCGTTTCATTCCGGAATTCGGCAAGATCGTCTCGATGATGCAGTTCAACATGTATCATCATTATACGGTCGACGAGCACCTGATCCGCACCGTCGACGTGCTTTCGGAGATCGACAGGGGCAAGGCGGAGGATATTCACCCGCTGACCAACAAGCTGATGCCGAGTATCGAGGACCGCGAGGCGCTTTATGTCGCGGTTCTGCTGCACGACATCGCCAAGGGCCGCGAGGAAGATCACTCCGAGGCCGGTGCCAAGGTGGCGCGCAAGCTTTGCCCGCGTTTCGGCCTGACGCCGAAACAGACGGAGCTGGTGGTCTGGCTGATTGCGGAGCATCTGACCATGTCGATGGTCGCCCAGACCCGCGACCTGACTGACCGCAAGACCATCATCGATTTTGCCGACCGGGTGCAGTCGCTCGACCGGTTGAAGATGCTCCTGATCCTGACCGTATGCGACATCCGCGCCGTTGGTCCCGGTGTATGGAACGGCTGGAAGGGCCAGCTTCTGCGCACGCTTTATTACGAGACCGAACTGCTGCTCGCTGGCGGTTTCTCGGAGGTCTCGCGGCGGGAACGGGCGGAAGAGGCGGCCAAAGCGCTCGAGAAGGCGCTGGAGGACTGGAGCCAGAAAGACCGCAAGGCCTATGTCAAGCTGCACTACCAGCCTTATCTTCTCTCCGTGCCACTGGAAGATCAGATCCGCCATACGCAGTTCATTCGCCAGACCGACAAATCCGGCCAGGTGCTTGCGACCATGGTGCGCACCGACAGCTTTCACGCCATTACTGAAATCACCGTGCTCTCGCCGGACCATCCGCGCCTTCTGACGGTTATCGCCGGCGCCTGCGCTGCTGCGGGCGCCAATATCGCCGACGCACAGATTTTCACGACGTCAGACGGCCGTGCGCTCGACACCATCCATGTCAGCCGCGAATTCCCCGACGACGCGGACGAGCTGCGGCGTGCCGCCACCATCGGCAAAATGATCGAGGACGTGCTTGCCGGCCGCAAGCGCCTGCCTGAAGTCATCGCCACCCGCACCAAGAACCGCCGCAAGAACAAGGCTTTCGTCATCCCGCCATCGGTGACGATCTCCAACAGCTTGTCGAACAAATTCACAGTCGTCGAGGTGGAATGCCTCGACCGCCCCGGCCTGCTGTCGGAAATCACCGCGGTTCTCTCCGATCTGTCGCTCGACATCCAGTCCGCGCGCATCACCACCTTCGGCGAAAAGGTCATCGATACCTTCTATGTGACCGATCTCGTCGGACAGAAGATCTCCAACGAAAACAAGCGAGCCAACATCACCGCGCGTCTGAAGGCGGTGATGGCCGGCGAAGAGGATGAGATGCGCGAGCGCATGCCCTCCGGCATCATCGCCCCCGTCGCCACGCGCTCGTCCGCCGTTGAAAAGCTCGATACCGAAAAGAAAGCCGGTTCAGCCGCATGAGCCTCGTCAAGAAATTCATCACCGTCGGCGGCGCGACCCTTGGCAGCCGCATTTTCGGCTTCGCACGCGAAACGCTGATGGCCGCCGCCCTCGGCACCGGCCCCATGGCCGACGTATTCTACGCTGCCTTCCGCTTTCCGAACCTGTTCCGTCGTCTTTTCGCCGAGGGCGCCTTCAACGCCGCCTTCGTGCCGCTCTTCGCCAAGGAGATCGAGGCGAACGGCATCGAGGGCGCCAAGCGTTTTTCGGAGGAAGTCTTCGGCGTTCTCTTCTCGGTCCTGCTGCTGATCACCATCGTCATGGAACTGGCCATGCCGCTCCTAGTGCGTTGGGTCATCGCGCCTGGTTTCGCCGATGATGCCGAGAAATTCGACCTGACGGTCCGATTGGCCGCCGTGATGTTCCCCTATCTCATGTCGATGTCGCTGACGGCGATGATGAGCGGCATGCTGAATTCGCTGCATCATTTCTTCGCCGCCGCCGTGGCTCCGATCTTCCTCAACCTGGTGATGATCAGCGCGCTGTTCTATGCGATCTATTTCGGCGCCGATCCGCTGGCCACCGCCTGGTACCTGTCCTGGTCGGTACTGGTGGCAGGCGTGCTGCAACTGGCCGTCGTCTATATCGGCGTGCGCCATGCCGGCATCAGTATCGGCCTGCGCTTTCCGCGCTTCACGCCCAATGTCAAGCGGCTCCTGCTTCTTGCCATCCCTGCGGCCATCACCGGCGGCGTCACCCAGATCAATCTGGTAATCGGCCAGGCGATCGCCTCGGGCAAGGAAGGCGCGATCGCCGCCCTGCAATATGCAGACCGCATCTACCAATTGCCGCTCGGTGTCGTCGGCGTCGCGGTCGGAATTGTGCTTCTGCCAGAACTGGCCCGTTCGCTGAAGTCAGGCCATATCAAGGAAGCCGCCAATATCCAGAACCGCTCGATCGAATTCGTGCTGTTTTTAACCCTGCCGGCCGCTGTCGCACTCTGGCTTCTCTCCGACGATATCATCCGTGTGCTTTACGAGCGCGGCGCCTTTAACCCGAACAATACAACGCTGGTCGGCTCCATTCTTGCGATCTTCGGCCTGGGCCTGCCTGCTTTCGTGCTGATCAAGGCGCTGCAGCCCGGCTTTTATGCCCGCGAAGATACGAAATCGCCGATGCGCTACACGGCGGTCGCCGTCTTCGTCAATTCGGCGCTGTCCATCCTACTTTTCCCGGTGCTGGCCGAACGCGGCATCGCGCTCGCCGAGGCGATTGCCGGATGGCTGAACGCTGTGCAGCTCTTCGTCGTGCTCTATCGCCGCGGACATCTCACCTGGGAATGGTCGCTGGCGCGCCGCACCGTCATGCTGCTCGTCTCCTCCGCCATCATGGGCGGCGTCATCATATATTTGTCTCATCGCTGGGAGCCGCTTCTGGGGTCCGGCTCGACGCTGCTCACCAAGACCGGCGTCCTGGGCTTGCTCATATTGATTGCGATGGTGGTGTATTTCGCTGTCGCCTTCCTGATCGGCGGCGTGGACTTGGGCATGGTACGCCGCAATTTGAAGCGCAAGCGACCAGCTCCTGCGCCGGATGCAAAAGCGGTGAATGGGGAGTAAGCGGCAAATCAGAGGACGGTGAATGTCAGACCTCGGGCACCCCCTCTGTCCCTTTCGGGACATTTCCCCCACATGGGGGGAGACCGTTGGGAGTTTGCCGTGCTCTCTGCTAAAGCGATAAATTCAAGCTCAGCAGATGCGATGCTTGTCTGGTGCTGAGGCTGCCACGCGTTACCAATCTCCCCCTTGTGGGGGAGATGTCACGACAGTGACAGAGGGGGTGTGCAATCTCCGTAAACTCGCAATCAATTTGGTTCCGGAGCCCCGATGCCTCAATCCCTCTTCCTCGTCACCCTCGTCGTTGACGATTACGATCGCGCCAAGGCCTTCTATTGCGATGCACTCGGCTTCGATTGCCTGCAGGACGAGGTGCAGCCGGAAGGCAAGCGCTGGGTCATCGTCAGGCCGAAGGATGGCGAGGGAGCCGCGTTGCTGCTTGCGCAAGCAGCCGACGACAAACAGAGGGCGGCGATCGGCAACCAGACCGGTGGCCGCGTCGGCTTCTTCCTTAAGACCGAGGATTTTTCGCGCGATCATGCGGCGATGGTTGCGAAGGGCGTGCGGTTTCTGGAAGAGCCCCGTCATGAGGTCTACGGCACCGTGGCTGTCTTTGCCGATCCCTATGGCAATACCTGGGACCTGATCCAGCATTCCTCCTGAGGCATGATCCCGAACCGGAGGACCGCGTCAGCGAAAACTGCGCGGTTTTCGGATAAAGATCATGCAGAAACGAATCCGCCAGATATCCTCTTGATCCCTGCCTGTCCGGCGTGCATAAGCCCGCCAATACCAGGGGTCGAGCGCGAGCTCGCCCAGGCCCTCCACCAGCCTTTTGAGGACGACATGACTGAATTCAAGCCGCTCGTATTCTCCGGCGTCCAGCCGACCGGCAATCTCCATCTCGGCAACTATCTCGGCGCGATCCGCAAGTTCGTGGCCCTGCAGGCCAACAACGACTGCATCTACTGCGTGGTCGACATGCATGCGCTGACCGCTCAGCTCGTGCATGAGGACATGCCGGGCCAGATCCGTTCGATCACCGCCGCCTTCCTCGCCGCTGGCATCGACCCGAAAAAGCATATCGTCTTCAACCAGTCCGCCGTGCCGCAGCACGCCGAGCTTGCCTGGATTTTCAACTGCGTTGCCCGCATCGGCTGGATGAACCGCATGACGCAGTTCAAGGACAAGGCCGGCAAGGACCGCGAGCAGGCCTCGCTCGGCCTCTACGCCTATCCGAGCCTGATGGCGGCCGACATCCTCGTCTACCGCGCCACGCACGTGCCGGTCGGCGACGACCAGAAGCAGCATCTGGAACTGACGCGCGACATCGCCATGAAGTTTAATCTGGACTACATGGAGCATATCCGCCGCTCGGGCTACGGCATCGACATCACCGTCGGTGACGAGCCCGTGCACGCCTATTTCCCCATGGTCGAGCCGCTGATCGAGGGGCCGGCGCCGCGTGTCATGTCGCTCCGCGACGGCACCAAGAAGATGTCGAAATCGGATGCTTCCGACCTGTCGCGCATCAATCTGCTCGACGACGAGGAGAATATCTCGAAGAAGATCCGCAAGGCCAAGACCGATCCGGACGGTTTGCCGAGCGAGGTCGCAGGTCTCGCCGGCCGGCCGGAAGCCGACAATCTAGTCGGCATCTATGCAGCACTTGCCGATAGGTCTAAGGCCGACATTCTTTCGGAGTTCGGCGGCCAGCAGTTCTCGGTCTTCAAGCCGGCGCTGGTCGATCTCGCCGTGCATGTGCTCTCGCCGATCACCGGCGAAATGCGTCGGCTGATGGCTGATCCCGGCCATATCGACGCCATCCTGCGCGACGGCAGCAACCGTGCGAGAGCCCGCGCCGAAGTGACGATGAAGCAGGTCCGCGACATCATAGGCTTTATCTACTGAGGCTTTTGATCTCTTATCTGTTGGCGCGCCGCCGATGCGGCGCGCCAACCAGCGAACGGATGGTTAGACCTTGAACATCTTGCGGATTGCTTCCTTTTCGGAAAACGGAGCCGGCGGCAATCCCGCCGGCGTCTTGATTGCCGATGTCCTGCCCGATGCCGCCGAGATGCAGCGCACCGCAGCCGATGTCGGTTTCTCCGAGACCGCTTTTGCCTGCCCGGAAGGGCAGGGCTGGAGAGTGCGTTATTTCTCTCCGGAATCGGAAGTTCCATTCTGCGGTCATGCGACGATCGCCCTTGGGGCGGCCCTTGCGTTGCGTCAGGGCGACGGCACTTTTGCGCTGGCGCTCAATCAGGCCAATATCACTGTCGAAGGGCACCGGAATGGCGACGTCCTAACGGCCGCCCTGCAGTCGCCGCCCACCAGAAGCAAAGCGCCGGCGCCGGAATTGGCATCGGAGGTGCTGGCATTGTTCGGATATTCGATCGACGATCTGGACCCGGCCATTCCGCCTGCGCTCATTCACGGCGGCGCCGATCACTTCATGCTGGCCCTGAAATCCCGTGAGGCCCTTGCCGCCATGACCTATGATCTCGATGCGGGCCGTTCCTTGATGATCCGCGAAGGTTGGGTCACGATCCTGCTTGCCTATGCCGAAACGCCGCAACTGTTCCACACCCGCAATGCCTTCGCGTCGGGCGGGGTCTATGAAGACCCGGCGACCGGTGCCTCAACCGCAGGCTTTGCCGGATATCTCCGCGACATTGCTTGGCCGCATGGCGGTGCGATCGACATTATCCAGGGTGAAGATATGGGAATGCGTTCCCGCCTGCACGCCGATATCCCGGCCGCTGTAGGAAGCTCCATTCGCGTATCGGGCGAGGCAAGGCTAATGGACCTGTAAGCCGCCTGAGCGGCAATAGTCACCTGGTTCAAAACGGGGCTTGCCATGGCACGGATTTCGATGTCAGACTTGACCCATGGTATCAAAACGTCTTTCACGGCTCGAAGGTCATCGCCGCAAGTTCATGGCGGTCATCGACGGCACTCCCGAATGCCAGCGTGCCGTCCATTATGCCGGCCGGCGCGCCAAAAATTCCAACGGCGGCCTTGTCCTCCTGTTTGTGATCCCCGAAGGCGATTTCCAGCAGTGGCTGGGCGTCGAGGAGATCATGCGGGCCGAAGCGCGCGAGGAGGCCGAGGCTGCAACGGCCAAGGCGGCGCAGATCGTGCGCGAGAATATCGGCATCGATCCGGAAATCGTCATCCGTGAGGGCTCGGCCGCCGAGCAGATCAATGCGGTGATCGAGGAAGATCGGGATATCGCGCTGCTCGTCCTTGCCGCCGGTTCGGCCAAGGAAGGGCCGGGACCGCTGGTGTCTTCGATCGCCGGGCGCGCCGCGGCCTTCCCGATCCCCGTGACGGTGCTGCCGGATACGCTGACGAATGAGGAAATCGACGCGCTGAGCTAAGTTTTTGGGGCTAATTCTTGAGAATCAGTCTCTTGAATAGCGCGGTCAAAAAGCCTATTTTCTTTTGAAATATTCTAAAGTCGGACACTACTGAAGTGGCTTGGGCCTTTGGTCCGCCGCATGGAGACCAAGATGTTCATTCAGACCGAAGCGACGCCGAACCCGGCAACCCTCAAGTTTTTGCCGGGCAAGGTGGTGATGGAAAGCGGCACCGCCGAATTCCGCAGCGCCGAAGAAGCGGAAGTCTCGCCGCTCGCTGCCCGAATTTTCGATGTACCGGGCGTCAGCGGCGTCTATTTCGGCTACGACTTCATCTCGGTCTCCAAGGAAGACCAGGAATGGCAGCATCTGAAGCCCGCCATCCTCGGTTCGATCATGGAGCATTTCATGTCCGGCAAGCCGGTCATGGGCGAAAGCTCGGTTCTTTCCGAGGCGCAGGATGCCGGCGGCGAGTTCTTCGATGAAGGCGACGAATCGATCGTGCTGACCATCAAGGAATTGCTCGAAACCCGCGTTCGTCCGGCTGTCGCTCAGGATGGCGGCGATATCACCTTCCGCGGCTTTCGTGATGGCAAGGTCTACCTCAACATGAAGGGATCATGCTCCGGTTGCCCGTCATCGACGGCGACGTTGAAGCATGGCATACAGAATCTGCTGCGCCATTTCGTCCCGGAAGTGCAGGAAGTCGAAGCCGTCTAAGCATGATCCCCAAGCGCGCGCAGCGGTTTTTGGATAAGACCGTGCAAAAACATATTTTGGAGTGCGGTGGTGGTTTGACCTTAAATCACTGCGCTTCAAGTTTGGCCTTTTCGGAAAAATTGTGATGATCGTACTGGCGCTCGACACGGCAGGTGTGGATTGCGCTGCCGCTGTGTATGATAGCGGTAGTGATTCTGTGATGGGGGAGGTCACGGAAACGATCGGGCGGGGGCATGCCGAGCATTTGATGGATGTTGTCGACCGGGCGCTGGCTGAAGCCGATATAGCGCTCGCGGCAGTGGAGCGTGTGGTCGTGACCGTCGGCCCCGGCTCCTTCACCGGCATCCGCATCGGCGTCGCCGCCGCCCGCGGTTTCGCGCTTTCCCTGAATATTCCCGCTGTCGGCGTCACGACCCTCGAGGTTATGGCCGCTGCCGCCCGGGAGACGAGACCGGGTAAATCGGTTCTGGCCGCCATCGATGCCAAGCGCGAGGAGATCTATCTCCAGTCCTTCGATGCCGATGGCCATACACTGGATGAGGCGCGCGCCGTGACGATCGAGGAAGCGCGTGCGATATCAACTGCGTTCGACGGCGTGGTCACCGGTTCGGCTGTTGCCCGGCTGAGCGACTCTCCGCCGCCGGCACGGCCGGATGCCTTTCCCATCGCCATCGTCGCTAGGCTGGGGGCCGTCAAACCTCTCAGCGAAAAGCCGAAGCCGCTTTATCTTCGCGGACCCGACGCCCGACCGCAGGCGGGGTACGCAGTCGCCAGGCTATGACCATGTTCGAATCCTATCTCACCCTGAAAGCCGAATATGAGATCGTTCCCATGCAGTTGCAGGATTGCGCCGAGGTGGCAGCCTTGCATGGCGAACGTTTTTCGCGGGTGTGGGACGAAAGCGAGTTTCAAAATCTGCTGTCGCAGAACACCACCTTCGGCTTTGTCGCCCGTCAGACCAACGCTATCCTGAAGAAGCCGCTTCCCGGCTTCGTACTGGCGCGGCAGGCGGCGGGTGAGGCGGAAATCCTGACGGTGGCCGTCCACGCCAAGCTGGGCCGTATCGGTCTCGGTTGGCGGCTGATGCAGGCGGCGTTGCGCGAGGCGCGCAATCGCGGCGGCGAAACCATGTTCCTGGAAGTCGATGGCGGCAATCAGTCGGCCGTCGGTCTTTACCGCAAACTCGGATTCGAAACGGTCGGCGAACGCAAGGCCTATTACGTCGATGAAAACGGCGCGAAATCGACGGCGCTTGTCATGCGCCGCGTTCTTCGCTAGTCCGTTGTCATAGACGAATAGACTGAAGACCGTATTCGATGAACGATCCCGTAAAATCCCTTGAGGAGCTTTGCGCCGAGCGCGGCATGCGCATGACGGAGCAGCGGCGGGTCATTGCGCGCATCATCGAGAGTTCAGAGGATCATCCCGACGTCGAAGAATTGCACCGCCGCTCCGTCAAGGTGGATGGCAAGATCTCGATTTCGACGGTCTATCGCACCGTAAAACTTTTCGAGGATGCCGGCATCATCGCCCGCCACGATTTTCGTCACGGGCGGTCGCGGTACGAGACCGTGCCGGAGGAGCATCACGATCACCTGATCGATCTGAAGAGCGGCGAAGTGGTCGAATTTCACTCGCCGGAGATTGAGGCGCTGCAGGAGCGCATTGCCCGCGAACACGGCTTCAAGCTAGTCGACCATCGGCTGGAGCTCTACGGCATTCCGCTGAAAAAGGATGAGCCGGCGAAGAAGGACGAACGCTGAAGTGGCGGCCGTCGTGCGGGAGCGGATGATTTGATAACCTGGCTGCGCGTCGGCTGTGCCGTCATCGTCATCTGCGCTGTCAGCCTCGTCCTGCTGCCGCTGCAAATTCTCTGCTTGCGCTTCGACTGGAAGCTCAGGCGCTACCTACCGCGCTACTGGCATCGCATCATCTGCTATTGGCTCGGCATCCGCATCCATGTCGTCGGAGAGCTTGAGCGTCGCCGGCCGCTGATGCTGGCCTCGAACCACGCGTCCTGGCTCGATATTCTTGTGCTGTCCGCGGTTGCCGACGTCGCCTTCATCGCAAAGTCGGAAGTGCGGGACTGGCCGATCTTCGGCCTTTTCGCCCAGTGGCAGAAGAGCGTGTTCATTGAACGCGAGCAGAAGCGCAAGACCGGCGATCAGGTGAGCGAGATCGCCGAGCGCATGGCCGATGGCGAGATCATGGTGCTGTTTCCGGAGGGCACGACCTCGGACGGCAACCGCCTGCTCGACGTCAAATCCTCGCTGTTCGGCGCGGCCGCCGCCGCTTTGCCGAAGACGCCTGATGCCGTCGTTCACGTTCAGCCGGTCGCGGTTGCCTATACTCGTGTCCATGGCGTCGCCATGGGCCGTTATTATCGCCCCATTGCCGCTTGGCCGGGCGATATCGAGCTTGTGCCACACCTGAAGGGCATCTTTGCCTGCGGGGCGATCGATGTCGACGTCTGCTTCGGCGAGGCGGTGGATTATCGCGCCGACACCAATCGCAAGGAGGTCAGCGCCACCGTGGCGCGGCGCATCCGCACCATGCTGGCGAGTCGGCTGCTTGGACGCGAGATCGCCTGATATTCCGGCGATTTTAACTTTTTCATTTTCTCCAGAAGCAAAAGCCACTACATAGTGGCCATGACCAAGGATAGTGCACTTCTCGATGCCCCGCAGCCCAATGCTTTGGAGCTTGGCCTGCGCGATGGCTCCAACAGCCGCAAGGTTTTCATCAAGACCTACGGCTGCCAGATGAATGTCTACGACTCGACGCGGATGAGCGATGCGCTTGCCCGCGATGGCTACGAGCCGACCGAAGACATGGAAGAAGCCGATCTCGTCCTGCTGAACACCTGCCATATCCGCGAGAAGGCGGCCGAAAAGGTCTATTCGGCGCTCGGACGCCTGCGCGAGATGAAGAAGCGCAAGGCCGCCGATGGCCGAGACATGATGATCGGCGTCACCGGCTGCGTTGCCCAGGCAGAAGGCGAGGAAATCCTGCGCCGCGCGCCCGCCGTCGACGTTGTCATTGGTCCGCAGACTTACCACCGCCTGCCCGACGCGTTGCGCCGCGCCAAGGAAGGCCAGCGCGTCGTCGATACGGAATATGCGATCGAGGACAAGTTCGAACATCTGCCGACGCCTGAGCAGACGAAAATCCGCGCCCGTGGTGTGACCGCCTTTTTGACGGTGCAGGAAGGCTGCGATAAGTTCTGCACTTTCTGCGTCGTGCCCTATACGCGCGGCTCCGAGGTCTCCCGTCCGGTCGCTCAGATCGTCGAGGAGGCTGAAAAACTTGTGGATGGCGGCGTGCGCGAAATCACGCTGCTCGGCCAGAACGTCAATGCCTGGCACGGCACCGGACCTTCGGGCGAAGCCTGGAGCCTCGGCGACCTGCTCTACCGGCTGGCGGAAATTCCGGGCCTTGCCCGGCTGCGCTATACCACCAGCCACCCGCGCGATATGGATGAGCGGCTGATAGCGGCCCATCGCGATTTGCGCACCTTGATGCCCTATCTGCATCTGCCGGTTCAGTCCGGTTCCAACCGCATCCTCAAAGCGATGAATCGGCGGCATACGGCGGCGGAATATCTCGCTTTGATCGAAAAAATCCGTGGAGCACGGCCGGATATCGCCCTTTCGGGTGATTTCATTGTCGGTTTCCCGGGGGAGACAGAGCAGGATTTTGCGGATACACTTCGTCTTGTGGAGGAGGTGAACTATGCGCAAGCCTTCTCGTTTAAATATTCGACGCGCCCTGGAACGCCGGGTGCGGAATTGAAGGGCCAAGTGCCGGAAGAGATCAAGGCGGAACGGCTGGAACGGTTGCAGGCGCTGCTTTTGAAGCAGCAGCACGAATTCGCTGACGCCTGCGTCGGCAAAGTGGTCGATATCCTGCTCGAAAAGCCGGGTCGTGTGCCGGGCCAGTTGATCGGCCGGTCTCCTTGGCTGCAATCTGTGAATGTTGATGCAAAAGCATCGCAAATCGGTGACATTATCAACGTACGAATCATCGGAACCAGCACGAACAGCCTTTTTGCTGAGTTGCTCTAGGTTCCGGACCAGGCAAAGGAGCCGGACCGCTTGAACGGACAGGAATTGGTTTCTTCTTCATCGCGCCAGCCACGCACCGCGAGCGACGCCAATCACTTCATCCTGACGTTCGAGAACAATCGGTTCGCCAGCGAACTTTTCGGGCAGTTCGATCAGAACTTGAAGCTGCTCGAGGAGCGTCTTGGCATCGACGCCCGCGCCCGTGGCAATTCCGTCATCATCACCGGCGATGTGCTGGCGACCAATCAGGCGCGCCGCACGCTCGATTATCTCTATGACAAGCTGCAGAAAGGTGGGAATGTGGAACGCTCCGACGTGGAAGGAGCAATCCGCATGGCGGTTGCCGCCGACGACCAACTGACGCTGCCGACGATGGAGAAAAAAGCCAAGCTGACGATGGCGCAGATTTCGACGCGCAAGAAGACGATCATCGCGCGCACGCCGACCCAGGACGCCTACATCAGGGCGATGGACCGGTCCGAAATGGTTTTCGGCGTCGGCCCGGCCGGTACGGGCAAGACCTATCTCGCCGTTGCTCATGCCGCTCAGCTTCTGGAGCGCGGCGCGGTCGAGAAGATCATCCTGTCACGCCCGGCCGTCGAAGCCGGCGAGCGCCTCGGCTTCCTGCCGGGCGATATGAAGGAAAAGGTCGATCCTTATCTCCGCCCCCTCTATGACGCCCTCTATGACATGATGCCCGGCGACAAGGTCGAGCGCGCCATCACGGCAGGCGTCATTGAAATCGCTCCGCTCGCGTTCATGCGCGGCCGCACGCTTGCCAACGCCGCCGTCATTCTCGACGAGGCGCAGAACACCACCTCGATGCAGATGAAGATGTTCCTGACGCGTCTCGGCGAGAATTCGCGCATGATCATCACTGGCGACCCCAGCCAGATCGATCTGCCGCGCGGCGTGAAATCCGGTCTCGTAGAAGCCCTGCAGCTCCTGAATGACGTTGAAGGGATAACCATCGTCCGCTTCAAGGACACGGACGTCGTCCGCCATCCGCTGGTGGCGCGCATCGTCAGGGCTTACGACTCGAACTACGCCGCTCCTGTTGAGGGCAACGGGGTCGATCCGCAAATCTGATGGCCGATCTCGATATACAGATCAGCGTCGAAGAGGGCGGCTGGCCCTCCGAGGACGAGTTGCAGGCCTTCGCCGAGCGCGTGTTGGGCGCGGCTGCGGCCTATCTTGAGACAAACGAGAAGCAGCCCTTTCCGAAAATGGCCCCGGAATTGTCGCTGGTTTTCACTGACGATGCTTCGATCCGCGAGATCAATGCGGAATGGCGAGAGCAGGACAAGGCGACCAACGTCCTGTCTTTCCCCGCTTTTCCGCTCGTGCCAGGTGGTAAACCCGGCCCGATGCTCGGCGACATCATCATTGCCAAAGAGACGGTGGAGCGGGAAGCGGCCGAGCTGGAAAAGAGTTTTGATGACCATCTGACCCATTTGATGGTGCATGGTTTCTTGCATCTCTTCGGCTACGACCATATGAATAATAGCGAAGCCGAAAGAATGGAGGGGCTGGAGACTCGCATTTTGGCGGGGCTTGGCCTATCTGATCCCTATGCGGGGCAGGACCCCATTTGACTTGAACCCTGTCTGATCAGGAACAATGAGCGACTTTACGACAAGACCGGCCGCCGAGGCCAAAGACGGAGCCGAAACCGCCTCCTCCGATGAGGTTGGCAGTAGTAGCGGCAAACGATCACATTCTTCCTTCTGGGCCCGCGCTGCGCGCATTCTGCGCCCAGCCCAGGGGTCGGCGCGTCTGCGCGAGGATCTCGCCGATGCGCTGATGACCAACGCCACCGATGACGACGCCTTTTCGCCGGACGAGCGGGCGATGCTGCACAACATCCTCCGCTTCCGTGAGGTGCGTGTCGAGGACGTCATGGTGCCGCGCGCCGATATCGAGGCGGTGGACCAGAACATCACCATTGGCGAGCTGATGATCCTGTTCGAGGAGAGCGGCCGCTCGCGCATGCCGGTTTATGCCGAAACGCTCGACGATCCCCGTGGCATGGTGCATATCCGCGATCTCCTGTCCTACGTCGCCAAGCAGGCGCGCAACAAGCGCCGCGGCAGCAATGGCAAGGCGGCGGCAGCCGCTGCGGCGTCTGCCTCGGCCGCAAGCCCGGCCGAGAAGCCGCCGCGCTCGGCCAAGCCGAATTTCGACCTTTCGCGCGTCGACCTGCAGAAGACGCTCGCCGAAGCCGGCATCATCCGAAAGATCCTGTTCGTGCCCCCTTCCATGCTGGCGTCCGATCTTCTCCGCCGCATGCAGGTCAACCGCACGCAGATGGCGCTCGTCATCGACGAATATGGCGGCACGGACGGCCTTGCCTCGCATGAGGATATCGTCGAAATGGTCGTCGGCGACATCGACGACGAACATGACGACGAGGAAGTCATGTTCAAGCGCGTCTCCGAAGACGTTTTCGTTGCCGATGCCCGCGTCGAACTGGAGGAGATCGCCGAAGCGATCGGCCCGGATTTCGACATCAGCGAGCAGGTGGACGAGGTGGATACGCTTGGCGGCCTGATCTTCTCCGCGCTCGGCCGCATTCCGGTTCGCGGCGAGCTCGTCCAGGCGCTGCCGGGTTTCGAATTCCACATTCTCGATGCCGATCCGCGCCGCATCAAACGGGTGCGCATCACCCGCAAGCGTCATGCCTTGCGCCGCCGTCCGGCGAAGGCGGAGGGTGAAGGTGGTGTAATCGAACGCGACCTGCCGTTGCCCGACATGCTTCCGGACGAACCCCCGACCGAGCAGAAGACCGCGAGCCAATAAATGGCGCTTCAGTGGGACAAATCGCTGCATTTTTGAAAGACTGCGGCCAATTGATTCGCAGTTTGGACGGAGCGCGCGCATGGAACGGCTTTCGGGCAGGGTAATCCTCGTCTGGGGTTTCAAGCGCACACTTCTTGCCATCCTGGCGGGGGCCGTCGGCGTCCTCGCCTTGCCGCCCTTCGGCTTCTTCGCGGCGATGTTCGTTTCCTTCACGCTGCTTGTCTGGCTGCTGGATGGGGCTGCCGCTGGTCCCGACAGCGGCTTCCTGGGTCGCCTCTGGCCTGCCTTTGCCATTGGCTGGCTATTCGGCTTCGGCTATTTCGTCGCCGGTCTTTGGTGGCTCGGCCATGCGCTTCTGATCGATGCCGACGAGTTCGCCTGGGCGCTACCGCTGGCGATCCTCGGCCTGCCGGCGTTTCTGGCAATTTTCTACGGTGTAGCGGCGGCGCTGGCCCGGCTGCTCTGGTCTGACGGCATGGGGCGTATTGCCGCACTCGCCTTCGCCTTTGGATTGGTGGAGTGGCTGCGCAGCTTCCTTTTCACCGGCTTTCCCTGGAACGCCATCGGCTATGGCGCCATGCCCACACCGCTGATGATGCAATCGGCGCATGTGATGGGCGTACTCGGCGTCACCGTGCTTGCGGTCTTCGTGTTCGCAGCCCCGGCACTCCTCGGCACACGCCAGGGGCGGGTACCGGGTATCGCGCTCGCCGCGCTCATCGCCGCCGCTCACTTCGGTTACGGCTACTATGCATTGAGCCTGCCGGAAGCGCCTGCCGGCGGCAAGGCGGCGCCGGTGATACGCATCGTCCAGCCTGCGATCGATCAGGAAGCCAAAATGGACACGGATGCCGATCGCGCCGCCATCTTCGACAAGCATCTCTCGCTCTCGGTGCAGCCGCCGGCCAATGGCGGTAAACGGCCCGACATCATCGTCTGGCCGGAGACCGCGATTCCTTTTATTTTGACGGACAACCAGGACGCGCTGACCCGCATTGCCGATCAGCTCGACGATGACCAGATCCTGATCACCGGCGCCGTTCGCGTCGAGGACATGGGTCCGGGGCTTGAGCCGCGCTACTACAACTCCATCTATGTGATCGACGGCCGCGGCCAGATCATCGGCGCCTCCGACAAGACCCACCTTGTGCCTTTCGGCGAGTATGTGCCCTTCGAAAATATTCTCGGTTACCTCGGAATTCAGAATGTCATCGAGCTGCCGGGCGGCTTTTCGGCCGCCGCCAGCCGGCAGTTGCTGACGCTTCCAAGCGGCATCAATCTCTATCCGCTGATCTGCTACGAGATCATTTTTCCGAATGAGATGACGCCGGAAATCCGAAAGGCCGACGCGATTTTGAACGTTACGAATGACGCTTGGTTCGGCGATACGCCAGGTCCCTACCAGCATTTCCTGCAGGCGCGGGTGAGGGCTGTCGAACAGGGATTGCCGCTGATTCGCAGCGCCAATACCGGTGTTTCGGCCTATGTCGACGCTCACGGACGTTTGATTTCCGGAATCGACTTTAATGAGCAAGGATTTGTCGACGCTACTTTGAGTAGCGCAACCAAGTCGACAATCGATGATAGAATGCGAAATGCGTACTTCTGGTTGGCTGTCGGGCTGGTCGGTATAATCGCTGTGATTTCACGCATGGGTTTTATTTCCAGGGCGAATTGACCAAAAAACCCTAAAATTGCATAGTGGTTGTCCTCTGCCTTTTGAACGTAAACTAGAAGCCTGGTGGGGCGTCGGCTGCAACGTAGCGTTATAGGGGTGGTTAAGGGAACCGGGTGGCAGGACCTGAATTCAACCTATGTTAGGGCAATACGATGATTGAGAACAAAAAGAAGCCGAACCCGATCGACATCCATGTCGGTAGCCGCATCCGCCTTCGACGCACCATGCTGGGCATGAGCCAGGAAAAGCTTGGCGAAAGTCTTGGAATTACCTTTCAGCAGATTCAGAAGTATGAGAAGGGCACCAACCGCGTTGGCGCCAGCCGCCTTCAAAATATTTCCAGCATTCTTAACGTTCCGGTTTCCTTTTTCTTCGAGGACGCTCCGGGTGAGCAGGCGGCAACCGTCGGCGGCATGGCGGAAGCCTCCAGCTCCAACTACGTGGTCGATTTCCTCTCTTCCTCCGAAGGGCTGCAGCTCAACCGCGCTTTTGTGAAGATCTCCGACGGCAAGGTCCGTCGCAAGGTGGTGGAGCTCGTCAAGGCGCTCGCAGCCGAAGCCGACGCCGAATAAGCGTTTCGAAGCGCCGCCCCGGCGGCAAAGTCATAAGGCGGTCATTTTGGCCGCCTTTTTCATGTTTATGGCAAAATTTTATCACTTATGCTGGGATATAAAGATATATTTATGTCCTTCTGCGACTTGTTTTTCGCGCTCGACACGAATATCAAAAGCGAAGATTTGTTCTTTGAGGGGAATCCCATATGCGCGCGAATTATCTGTTTACCAGCGAGTCTGTTGCCGAAGGTCACCCGGATAAAGTCTGTGACCGCATTTCCGACGAAATCGTTGATCTGGTCTACCGCGAAGCGGCAAAGACAGGCATCAATCCCTGGGGCGTGCGCATTGCCTGCGAGACCCTTGCCACCACCAACCGCGTCGTCATCGCCGGCGAAGTTCGTCTGCCGCCGAGCCTGATGAAGAAGGACAAGGACGGCAAGGACGTCATCAATCCCTCGAAGTTCAAGGCTGCGGCCCGCCGCGCCATCAAGGATATCGGCTACGAGCAGGACGGCTTCCACTGGAAGAAGGCGCGCATCGACGTTCTCCTGCACTCGCAGTCCGCCGACATTGCCCAGGGCGTCGACAATGCCGCCGACCAGCAGGGCGACGAAGGTGCCGGCGACCAGGGCATCATGTTCGGCTATGCCTGCCGCGAAACGCCGGACCTCATGCCGGCGCCGATCTACTATTCGCATAAGATCCTGCAGCTTCTCGCTACTGCCCGCAAGAAGGGCGATGGTGACGTCGCCAAGCTCGGTCCGGACGCCAAGAGCCAGGTGACGGTGCGCTACGTCGACGGCAAGCCGTCGGAAGTCACCTCGATCGTGCTTTCCACCCAGCATCTCGATGAGAGCTGGGATTCGCAGAAGGTTCGCTCCGTCGTCGAGCCCTACATTCGCGAAGCCCTCGGCGATTTGAAGATCGCTTCCGATTGCAAGTGGTACATCAACCCCACCGGCAAGTTCGTCATCGGCGGTCCGGATGGTGACGCTGGCCTGACCGGCCGCAAGATCATCGTCGACACATACGGCGGTGCAGCCCCGCACGGCGGCGGTGCCTTCTCGGGCAAGGACACCACGAAGGTCGACCGTTCCGCCGCCTATGCGGCCCGCTATCTGGCAAAGAACGTTGTCGCGGCCGGCCTCTCCGATCGCTGCACGATCCAGCTCTCCTACGCTATCGGTGTTGCCCAGCCGCTGTCGATCTATGTCGACCTGCATGGCACGGGCAAGGGCGTGACCGAGGATCAGGTCGAAGCGGCGATCCGCAAGAACATGGACCTCTCGCCGACCGGTATTCGCCGTCATCTCGACCTCAACAAGCCGATCTATGCCAAGACCTCGGCCTATGGCCACTTCGGCCGCAAGGCCGGCCGCGACGGCTCCTTCTCCTGGGAGCGTACGGACCTGGTAAAGGCTCTCAAGGAAGCCGTGAAGATCCGGGAAGCTGCATGACCGATACCGAGCGCCGGTCGCGGGCGACGGAAGCATTCTTCGGCCGGCGCAAGGGGAAAGCCTTGCGCGGCCAGCAGGCCGAAAGGCTGGAAGCGCTGCTGCCGCAATATCTCGTCGATCTCTCCGCACCGGCGCCACAGCCGCTGAATGACCTGTTCCAGGTGTCGACCGAGCGTTTGCGCCTGGAAATCGGCTTCGGCGGCGGCGAGCACCTGATCCATCGAGCACTGGAACATCCAGCCACCGGCTTCATCGGTGTCGAGCCTTTCGTCAATTCCATGCAGAAACTGCTTGCTCGCGTCGACGAGACCGGCGCGCGCAACATCCGCGTCTATAATGATGACGCAACGCAACTGCTGGATTGGCTGCCAGACGCCTGCCTCGACCAAATTGATCTTCTCTATCCTGATCCCTGGCCAAAGAAAAAACATTGGAAGCGCCGCTTTGTCTCGCAGGTGAATCTTGATCGCTTCCATCGTGTCCTGAAGCCCGGCGCCCTCTTCTGCTTCGCCTCCGACATCGACACCTATGTCAACTGGACGCTGCAGCATTGCCACGCCCATGGCGGCTTCGAATGGATGGCAAACAATGCCAGCGACTGGCTGACGCCCTATGAGGGCTGGCCGAGCACGCGCTATGAGGCAAAGGCCCGCCGCGAGGGGCGGTCTTCGGCTTACCTGACGTTCAAGAGAGTTTGAGCGGCAATTCCTTCTGCGGCCTTCGCAATTTCACGGCACGCAATTACTCAAATCCACCTTCTCCGCTGGGGCGGAGGAGCTTCCGGCACGTAGACATTAGCGTGAAGATGGCGTTGCACCGTCTTTCTGGCGGGAGAAGGACGCGTTAGCACGGGTTGAGGCGCGATGCGCCGAAAGGAGTGAGCCCGTGTAGCAGGATGGAAAGGCTTTGACGCAATCGACGACGACGGCCGCAGCACCTGGAGCGGTGCTTACACAAATTCAATGCAAGCTGACCGTCTTCAACTCGTCCTCGGCCGCCTTGTAGAACGTGCTGGACCGGTTATCGGTCAGAAGGATCGGCGTGCCGTCGGCGCCGAAGAGCGCCCAGAGATCGACCCCAGGATCGATGTCCGGTGCCTCGGGAAAGCAACGGGAAACTTCATCCGAATGCATCCTTCTGACATAGGCAACCTCGCCGGCACCAATGTTGGCGAGTTCTGATTGGGTCAGGCGGGCAGTGGCTTCTCTCAAAAGCATGTTCGTACCTCCAGCATGAGAGACCAACGGCAATCAGCCGTTGTCTTACTGTGATACCGAAATGTTAATTTTCTTTACCATCCGGGCGGGTTCCGGCCGAATGAGATCGACGGAAAGCAGGCCGTTCTTCAAGGCGGCGCCCAGCACCTGCATACCCTCGGCCAAAACGAAGACGCGCTGGAACTGGCGGGCCGCAATGCCGCGATAGAGATAATCGCGTTCCTCCTGCTCCACCTGCCGCCCGCGGATCAAAAGTTGATTTTCTTCCGTGGTGATATCAAGCTCGTCTTCCGAGAAGCCGGCAACCGCAAGCGTGATGCGCAGCCGCTCCGGCTCGCCGGAAACGCGGTCCGCGCGCATGCGTTCGATATTGTAAGGGGGATAACCATCACTGGCCTTGGAAATCCGCTCCAGCGTCTTTTCCATGGTGTCGAAGCCCAGAAGCAGAGGGCTGGCAAAGGGAGTCGTCCGGCTCATCGTCTCAAGTCCTTGGTAGCAAGCGACCTTTCCGGACCTGATCTTTCAGCACCCGGTTACGTATAATATGGGAGCAGGGGCGGAGGAGTGCAAGGAGGCGCGTTCTTCGCATTTGCGAGATCCGGCAATGCGAACTTAACTGCTAAGCCGGCGTCTGCTTGACAAAGTTCGAACGGGCTCGCATCAAGATTGCCGATCTGCACCGGAGGAAAGCGACAGAGATGACCGAGCCTAGAAAGATTATCATCGATACCGATCCCGGCCAGGACGACGCCGCTGCAATTTTCCTCGCCTTCGGAAGCCGTGAGGAGATCGACGTGCTTGGGATCACCACGGTTGCTGGCAATGTGCCGCTGCGGCTGACGAGCCGCAATGCCCGTATCGTCTGTGAGCTCTGCAACCGCCGCGATGTGAAGGTTTTTGCCGGTGCCGATGCGCCGCTCAAGCGCAAGCTGGTCACCGCCGAACACGTTCACGGCAAGACCGGTCTCGATGGCCCAGACCTGCCGGAACCCACCATGGACCTTCAGCCTGGCCATGCCGTCGATTTCATCGTAGAGACGCTGCGCAACGAGCCCGAGGGCGCGGTCACGCTCTGCACGCTCGGTCCGCTCACCAATATTGCCCTTGCCTTCCAGAAGGCCCCCGACATCATCCCGCGCGTCCGCGAACTGGTAATGATGGGCGGCGGCTTCTTTGAGGGCGGCAACATCACGCCGGCCGCCGAATTCAACATCTATGTCGATCCCGAAGCGGCCGATATCGTCTTCCGCTCCGGTGTGCCTATCGTCATGATGCCGCTCGATGTGACCCACCAGCTCCTGACCCGCAAGGATCGGGTTGCACGTATCGCCGCAGTCGGATCCGCCCCGGCAAAGGCCATGGTCGAGATGCTGGAATTCTTCGAACGCTTCGATATCGAAAAATACGGCTCCGACGGCGGTCCGCTGCACGATCCGACGGTCATCGCCTATCTGCTGAAGCCGGAACTATTCAAAGGCCGCGATTGCAATGTCGAGATCGAGGTTACGTCGGAACTGACCGTCGGCATGACCGTCGTCGACTGGTGGCATGTCACCGACCGCAAGCACAACACCAAGGTCATGCGCCACGTTGATTCAGACGGCTTCTTCGCGCTGCTGACGGAGCGTTTTGCCCGTCTTTGACTGGCGCTGCCGCAGGAAAATGAAAAGGCCGCCGGATCGCTCGGCGGCCTTTGACGTTTGCCGTTTAGTCGGCTCAGAATTCTTCCCATTCATCCTGTGCCAGCGCATTCGAGCCGTGGGTCTGCGGCTGCACTTTGCGAGCCGGAGCGGCCGCAGGGGCGGGCGCGGCACGGCGGGCAGGCGCCGGGGCACGCATCTGCTGGGCGGTGGCGCGCAGTGCACTGGCATTGTCCTGACCGCCATGTGACGTGCGGAAGCGGGCGACCAGCGATTTCAAAGTCTGGGCCTCGTCGTTCAGCGTCACGCTGGCGGCGGTGGTTTCTTCCACCATGGCGGCATTCTGCTGCGTCACCTGGTCCATCTGGTTCATGGCCGAGTTGATTTCCTTCAGCCCGATCGCCTGTTCGCTGGCAGAAGCCGAGATCTGGCGGATGAGGCCATTGATCTCCATGACCTGCTCGGCGATCTTATGCAGCGCATTGCCGGTACGGCCGACGAGATCGACCCCTTCCTTGACCTGGCCGGCCGAGGTGTTGATCAGCGTTTTGATCTCCTTGGCGGCATTGGCCGAACGCTGCGCCAATTCGCGCACTTCCTGCGCGACGACCGCAAAGCCCTTGCCGGCTTCACCGGCACGGGCCGCCTCGACGCCGGCGTTCAGAGCGAGAAGATTGGTCTGGAAAGCGATTTCGTCGATCACACCGATGATGCGTGAAACCTCCTGCGAGGACTGCTCAATACCGTGCATGGAGGCGATCGCCTTCTGCACAATCTCGCCGGAGCGTCCGGCGTCCTCGGAGGCCGAGTTGACGCTGCTGGCAGCGGTGCGGGCATTGTCGGCGCTGGAATTGACCTGAGCCGTGAGTTGGTTAAGCGCGGCGGCGGTTTCCTCCAGGCTTGCCGCCTGCTGCTCGGTGCGGCGGGCAAGGTCCGAGGCGCTGTTGCTGATCTCACCGGTGCCGTTGCCGATATTGCCGACGCTGAGGTTCATCGTGTGCACCGTCTCTTCCAGGCTGGCGAGCGCGGCATTGAAGTCCTGCTTCAACTGGCCGTACTCGCCAGGGAATTCCTCCGCGATGCGGTGGCCAAGGTTGCCCTTGGAGAGTTCCGCAAGGCTCTGGCCGAGAATGGTGACGATGCGCCGCTGCAGCGCCACGGTTTCGCCGCGCTCCGCTTCCGAGCGGTGACGTTCGCCTTCGGCGGCACGACGCTGTTCGTCGGCCTCGGTCTCCAGCCGCTTGGTGTTGGCAAGGGCGAAGCGGAAGCCTTCGAGCGCCTTGGCGACCGAGCCAATCTCGTCGGCGCGGTTTTGACCCTCGACGGGTTCGGCATAGTTGCCGGCACTGAGATCATTGACGCTGGCGACCAATCCGCCGAGAGGCTTCTGCACGAAGGTGCGCACGGCGGCGTAAAGCGCCAGCATGACGGCAGCAAGCACCAGCACGCCGCCGATGATCATCATATAGGTCTGATCGCGCACGGGCGCGGCAATCGCACTGTGCGGTACGTCGACGAGCACGACCCAGGTGGCATTGAGGCCCGGCACGGCAAAGGGATAGACCACACGGTCGAATTCTTCCAAGCCGCTGTCGCTGAGATCCTTCACCAGGCCCGCCGTCGAGGAGGTGAGGGCCGCCTTGACCGCGTCGGCGCCGTCGCCGCTGTAGTCCTTCATCAAGAGGTCCCTGTTCGGCGCCACCAGCCATTTGTTGTCCTGGGAGACCAGGAGGACGCGGCCGGAGCCGAATGGATGCAGGCTCTGCAGCTTGGCGGAGAGCGAGGCGAGCGAGATATCGACGCCGGCGACGCCGATCATCTTGCCGCCTGACATCACGGGATAGGCGATCGAGCTCATGGTCGTCGGCACTTCGGTACCCTCGGCCATATATGGCGGGGTGATGGCGCCCTTGCCGCTATCGGCCGCCAGCTTCCACCATGCGGCAGTGTAGTCGTTGTCGAACGTGGAGAACTGGATACCGCCGTCCTTTGTCTTCGACCAATAGGGTGTGAACGCGCCCTTTTCGTTGACGGCTTCGTCCTTGTTGTTGGCAAGCTCGGTCGTCTTGCCGTCGAATGCGCCGAGTTTTTCGCAGAACCAACTGCCGAAGGCGAAGGCATTCTGCTCGACATTGGCCTTGAGGATATTGATGATGCCCTTGCGATCGAAGGTGTGGCCCTCGTGGCCGCGGCCGATAATCGCGGCCATGGAGCGAGCGGCGCTGGCGAGCTCGCCGACATTTGCGGCAATTTCGTTGGAGATGGATTTGGCCTCGCTATTGGCCTGATCCATCGTCAGCATCTGCACGCGATCGCTGGTCTGGGAAATCAGCAGGAAGTTGGAGACGAACAGAACCAGCGCAATCGCTACCCCGGTGACCAGGATGAGCTTGGCCGCAAGCGACTTCATACGAAAGATGGACATCATTTCCTCGAGAGAACGATGCGTCGGATGCACATTATCCGGATGCAAGGTCGGCACAGGATGGCCCCATCATGGGACCGCCGTGAAAGCGCCCGCCGCTGCGAGACAGCCAATGCGCGGCAGGCCAGAGGAGAATGATACGGAAGCGCAAAAATTTAATTAATTGCGCTTCGTCCTGTCTGGGGAATTTGATCCTTAAAGCTTTTCGGTAACGTCGCTCGCAACCGGGATCGACGGCTGCGCGCCTGGCTTCAGGCAGGCAAGCGAACCGGCGACTGCGGCGCGGCGCAGGCTGACATGAAAATCCAGGCCCTGATCAAGGCTGGCGGCCAAATAGCCGCAAAAGGTGTCGCCGGCACCGACCGTATCGACCGGTTCGATGACGAGGCCCTTGGCACGCGACAATTCGCCATTTCGGATGGCGATGACGCCGTCGGCGCCCAGCGTGACGATCAGCGTCTGCCCCGTTTCGGCGTGCAGGCGGGTGAGTGCCGCCTCGCGATCGCTTGCCGACATGTTGTCCTGGCCGGCCAGCCTTTCGAACTCCGTTTCGTTGGCGATGACAATATCGGCAAGGCGGCCGAGCCGCGCGGCATCCGGAATAAGCGGCGCGAGATTGAGAACGGTGCGGACGCCCTTGGCTTTTGCCGCGACGAGTGCGGTTTCGACGGCTGCGACGGGGATTTCGAATTGCAGCATGAGCGTATCGCTCGGGCTCAACGCATCGACGGCTTTGGTCGCGTCCTCCGCCGTCATCGTGCCGTTGGCGCCGGGCACGACCGCGATCATGTTTTCGCCGTCGCCGCCAACGAGGATCAGTGCGGTGCCGGTCGGCTCGGACACTTGGCTGACGGTGGAGAGATCGGTGCCGGCGGCATCAAGCAGGGCAAGTGCCGGCGCGGCAAAACCGTCATTGCCGACCGCGCCGGTCAACCGCACCGCCGAACCGGCGCGCCGCGCTGCCAATGCCTGATTGGCGCCCTTGCCGCCGGCTGCGGTGGAAAAACCATTGCCCGCCACCGTCTCGCCTGGCTTCGGCAGACGGTCGGTGGTGGCGATGAGGTCCATATTGATGGAGCCGAAAATGGTGATCATGAGATGTCCGCCCTGCTTGTTGATCTCGCGTGATCCATCCAAAACCGCTTTGTAGATTTTGATGACCATGCATTGATTGGGCGCGACACTGCCCGATGCGATCAGTCCTCGTCAACCACCCTGAGCTTAAGTTGGCCGGTGCGGTTGTCGATCGGTTTCGGCCGCTCCTCGGCGATCGCCTTCGCCGGCTCGCCGGCGGCTTCGAATTCCAGTGCTTCTATCCTTTCGCCGCGGCGTGCCAGCTTGTCGGCGGAGGTGACGATCATGTCGACGTCCTTCTGCGCCAAGGCGAAATGCCCCTGCAGCTTGCGCACGCGCTCATCGAGGCGGGAAAGATCGTTCATCAGTTGCGCCACTTCGCCCTGGATCACATGCGCCTGCTCGCGCATGCGCTGGTCCTTCAGCACCGCCTGGATGACCTGGATAGACAACATCAGCAGCGACGGCGAGACGATGACGATGCGCGAACGCTGCGCCTTCTGCACGACCGCTTCAAAATTCTCGTGGATTTCGGCAAAGATCGATTCGGAGGGAACGAAGAGGAAGGCGGTATCCTGTGTCTCTCCCTGAATAAGATATTTCTCTGCGACATCGCGGATATGCACTTCGAGGTCCCGGCGGAATTGCTGCGTGGCAATTCTGCCCTGGTCGGGATTTGTCGCCGCGGCATTGCGGATGGCATTCCAGGCTTCCAGCGGAAATTTGGCGTCGATGACCAGCGGCGGCGAGCCGTTCGGCATACGCACGGTGCAGTCCGGCCGCGAACCGTTGGAGAGCGTCGGCTGGAAGGCATAGGCGCCCATCGGCAGTCCGTCGGCGATGATCGTCTCCATGCGGGCCTGACCGAAGGCGCCGCGCGTCTGCTTGTTGGAGAGGATTGCCTGAAGGCCGACGACATCCTTTGCCAAAGATTGAATATTGCTCTGCGCAGCGTCGATAACGGCCAGTCGTTCTTGCAGGCGGCGCAAATTCTCATGTGTCGAGCGCGTCTGCTCGCCAATCGTCGCCGTCACCCGCTGCGACATGCCGTCGAGCCGTTGATTGATGGCATGGTTGAACTCCGCCTGTCGTGAGCCGAACACTTCGGCCATCGTGGCAAGCCGTCCCTGCATTTCCGCCTGCGCCCTGAGGAGCGCCGCCATGTTGTGCTCGGCATCCTCGGCCCGCAGCATATCTTCCTCAGCCCGTCGCCCTCTATTGTTGAGGACGAGGACGATGACGGTGATCAGCAGCAGGATGACAAGGCCGGTCAGAACCGGCACTATGGGGATCTCTTGGCCGAAGAGTGTGAAGGACATGAATCAGGTACTCGTGGAACTCGAGTCTGCACCATAACAAAACCGCCGAGAATATCCAGATCAAAACGTGAACAAAATTCCGACGGGCTGTGATCGACCTGAAGTCGCAAGCGTTGAAAAAACACCCTTCAACAGCCATCTAAATAATTCCATCGCACAGCAAGATGCGTTATGGGAAACTTCATGACGATCAAGCCACTCATCATTTTGCCCGATCCGTTGCTCCGCCAGGCCTCCGCGCCGATCGAGCGCGTCGATACCGAAGTTCAACGCCTTGCCGACGATATGTTGGCAACCATGTATGATGCACCAGGCATTGGCCTCGCCGCCGTCCAGATCGGCGTTCCCCGTCGCATGCTGGTGATCGACGTGTCGCGCGAAGGCGAAGACAAGCAGCCGCTGGTCTTCATCAATCCCGAAATCGTCAGCTCTTCCGACGAACGCTCGGTTTACGAGGAAGGCTGCCTGTCCATTCCGGATTACTACGCCGAAGTCGAGCGTCCGGCTCGCGTTACCGTCAAGCATCTCGACCGTGAGGGCAAGGAACAGACCGTCGAAGCCGATGGCCTGCTCGCCACCTGCCTGCAGCACGAAATCGACCATCTGAACGGTGTTCTGTTCATCGACTATATCTCGCGCCTGAAACGCGACATGGTAATCAAGAAGTTCACCAAGGCGGCGAAGTCTAAGGCGCTTTGAAACTAGCGCCTATTGAAAAATGGGTTTGAAGCGCCTATGATATCATTGATATCAAATGGAGGTGCGGATGGGCGATCTTTTACTTCGCGGCGTGGACGACGCGTTGAAGAAGCAATTGCAGGCAAATGCCAGCCGGCATGGCCGAAGTCTGTCCGAGGAGGCGATCGCTCTGCTGCGTCAGTCGCTTGGACGGCAGCAGGATCTGAACAGTTCAGCAGGTCTGCGACTAAGAGCGGTTCTTGGTGCGGAGAAGCTGAGTGAAGAAGAAATCGAGGCAATCAATGCCTTCCGGCATGCGCCGGATCGTGAACCGCCGCATTTCGAATAGCTGGTGCCGGGATAATCCCAGATGATTGTTCTGGACACAAATGTCGTATCCGAGCTGCAAGGGCGACTGTACAGTGATCGCATATTATCTTGGCTTGATGGCTTCGCCGTCGAATCGGTTTTCTTAACAGCCATCACCATCGGAGAGATTCGCTTCGGACTGGAGCTCCTGGCTGACGGCAAGCGCAAAGCGACGTTGATCGCGGAGCTGGAAGCGATAGAGGCAGAGTTTTCCGGCCGTGTTCTGGGTTTTTCAAGCAATGCGGCCCATCAATATGGAATAATTTCTGCCCAACGCCACAGGATCGGGCGACGTATGGAAACCAAGGACGCCATGATCGCCGCCATCTGCCTGGCCAATGGCGCCACATTGGCGACGCGGAATACAAAAGACTTCGAGGGGCTTGATCTGAAGCTCGTAAACCCGTTTGAAGGCGGCTAAATGCATGACTCCAAAAAGTGCGACGCGGTTTTTGGACAAGATCATGCCGAACTAAATATCTCTTAGCCGGACGGATCGCATGTCGCTGAGCATCATCTTTATGGGAACGCCCGAATTTTCCGTGCCGACGTTGCGGTTGCTGGTCGAGGCTGGGCACAGGATTCGCGCCGTTTATACGCAGCCGCCGCGGCCCGGCGGGCGCCGTGGGCTCGATCTCCAGAAGTCGCCGGTGCACCAGGCGGCGGAGCTGCTCGGCCTGCCGGTCTTCACGCCGGTGAATTTCAAGGATGCAGAAGAGTGCCAGCGTTTTCGCGAGCTCGATGCCCAAGTCGCCGTGGTTGTTGCCTATGGCTTGCTGCTGCCGGAGGCGATCCTCACCGGCACGCGGTTCGGCTGCTATAATGGTCATGCCTCGCTGCTGCCGCGCTGGCGGGGTGCTGCCCCCATCCAGCGGGCGATCATGGCCGGTGACAAGAAGACCGGCATGATGGTGATGAAGATGGACAAGGGCCTCGATACCGGCCCCGTCGCTCTCACGCGGGAAGTCGAGATCGGAGACACGATGACCGCGGGCGAGCTGCACGACAAGCTGATGCTGGTCGGCGCCAAGGCGATTGTCGAAGCGATGAACAAGCTGGAGCATGATGAATTGCCGCTGTCCGAGCAGTCCGCCGAGGGCGTCGTCTACGCGGCCAAGATCGACAAGGGCGAAACGCGCATTGATTTCAGTAAATCGGCTGCGGATGTTCACAACCATATTCGTGGCCTCTCGCCCTTTCCCGGTGCCTGGTTCGAGGCCGAAATCGCCGGCCGGGCGGAGCGCATCAAGGTTCTTGGCTCCGAACTAGCCGATGGCCAAGGTGCGGCCGGCGAAGTGCTGACCGGCGATCTGGTCGTCGCCTGCGGCACCGGCGCCATCCGGCTGACGAACCTGCAGAAGGCCGGCGGCAAGCCGCTGGCCGCTGCCGATTTCCTGCGCGGCACGCCGATTGCGCCGGGCACCATCTTGGCGGCGGGACCAGCCTGATGCCGCGTTACCGTATGACCGTCGAATATGACGGCGTCCCCTATGTCGGTTGGCAGCGTCAGGACAACGGTCCTTCCGTACAGGGCGCAATAGAGGGCGCCATCCTGTCGCTGACGGGCGAGAAGGTCTCTATTCGCGGCGCGGGACGCACCGATTCCGGCGTTCATGCCATGGGCCAGGTTATGCATGCCGACCTCTCCAAAGAATGGAAGCTGCATACCCTGCGCAATGCGCTGAACGCGCATCTGAGGCTCGCCGGAGAGCGTGTCGCCATTCTCGATGTCGAACAGGTCGACGCCGGTTTCGACGCCCGTTTCTCAGCGATCCGCCGGCATTATCTCTACCGGATCATCGCTCGCCGCGCCCCGCTGGCATTGGAAGCTGGACGCGCATGGTGGGTGCCGAAAGATATGGATCATGAGGTCATGCATGCAGCGGCGCAGACGCTGGTCGGCCGGCATGATTTCACCACCTTCCGTTCGGCGCATTGCCAGGCGAACAGTCCGGTGCGCACGCTCGACCGGCTCGATGTCACCCGCAATGGCGAGCTCATCGAAATCCGCGCCACGGCGCAAAGTTTCCTGCACAACCAAATCCGCTCCTTCGCCGGCACGCTGAAGCTTGCGGGCGAGGGAAAGTGGAGTGTGGACGACGTGCGCGCTGCGCTGGACGCGCGGGACCGCAAGGCGTGCGGCCCGGTCGCTCCGCCGGATGGGCTTTATTTCATGCAGGTGGATTATCGCGACGGCGTTGGGCCCGTTGCCGCCGATGATGAACAGGACGATTTCTAGCCTCCGTCGGATGCCCGGGATGCCCGCCAGCGACGACACAATCCTTCGACAACATTTCAGCGTCGATTCCGATCCTCTCCAATGATGATGTTCTCAGGCAGATGCCGTAGACAATCTCAGCTCCAAACGCGGCATACAGTCCATCGGGCGGGCAGCGGGAAGCCGCCGCCCGTCAATCGACATACTATTTGGGAGGAACTCGACTTTAGTAGCAGACTGTGGCGAGAGGTTATCGCGGCAGCGAGATTTTCAGGTGCAACAGATCGTCACCTGTTCATGTCCTCGACCACCCAGCGAAAGAATAAAATGATCAAAGCTGCAAATAATAGTAATTGCGCTATCTTTGATAGATCAAGCATATCATGGCTCTCTAATTTATCGCTGCATCATGCAGATCGGCCACGATAAACAGGAATGTATTAAGCGACCATATATAGCGGAAACGAAGTAAGATTGCGGTTAATACGTTGTTTACATTTCATGCATTCATTATAATTGAAAATATCAGAATATAACCTATCAATATTTTACGGCGACGAGACGTAAATGGCGTTCTTCGCCCAGCAGCGACGGCACGCGATGGCACATTACGGCTTTGGCCTATCGCTTTGTCAGAGGTGCCTAATCGTTCAACCCGGCGGATAGATGCCAAGGAAGCGCTGCAGGAAATCCGTCAGCAGCATGGTGGGGATCAGCAGTATGAGCGTCAGCGCGCCGACGAACAGCGGATGCGTGCCGCAGATCATCCTTAGGATGCGTGCCAGCGAGAAGATGATCGCCATCATTAACGCCAGCCAGAGAATGGCCGCCAACCCGCTGGAACCGGGCACGAAGGCGAGGAGCGCAATCAGCAGGGAATTCAGATAGGAGGTCGGCAAGCCGAACCAGTTGACCACCACGACGATGGGGGCGAATTTTTCGCCGAAGCGAAAGATCAACAGCAGCACGCCGGCGAGTATCAACGGCACCAGCCAGCTTGCTGCCTCGACCAGTGCCAGGCGAAAGAAGAAGGCGGCGCCGGTCGAGGTTTCCGGCGGCATGGCGGTGAGATAGGCCTGTTGCCACCAGAGCCATGAAATGCCGATGGACGGCAGGCTCCAGAGGATCGCCCAGAACGACCGCAGCATGCCGCGGTCTGATATATCGAGATATTGGAAGCCGCGCGCATCCATGCGGATCAACAGCCAGAGGCCCGCCAGATAGTATTGGACTTCCCTAAAGGTCGGCATTCGCAAACCAGCGTTGAAGGAAGGTCTCGTAGATCTCGGTCAGCGTTTCGAGATCCGATAGCGCGACGCGCTCATCGACCATGTGCATGGTCTGGCCAACGAGGCCGAACTCCACGACAGGACAATAATCCTTGATGTAGCGTGCATCCGAGGTGCCGCCGGTGGTGGAAAGCTTTGGCGTGCGGCCGGTAACGTTTTCGATCGCCGAAGACAGAGAGGCGATCAGCGCATTGTTGCGCGTCAGGAAAACCTGGCTCGGTCGCTCGGTCCAGGCGATATCGTACTTAGTCGGCTCACGACCTGGCCGCAACGTTTGGTCGGCCGCGGCGGCATTGAGGCGGCCAAGGATTTCGGCCTTCAGCGTTTCGACGGTCCAAGTGTCGTTGAAACGAATGTTGAAGGCAGCCGTCGCCTTGGCGGCAATAACATTGCTGGCTGTGTTGCCGACATCAATCGTCGTCACTTCGAGGTTCGATGGCTGGAAGTTGTCGGTGCCGGTGTCAAAGGGCGGATCGAGCAACGCCTCGGTCAGCTTGACGATGCTGCGCACCGGATTGTCGGCGAGATGCGGATAGGCTGCATGGCCCTGCACGCCATGAACGGTGATCGAGGCGGACAGCGAGCCGCGCCGGCCAATCTTGATCATATCGCCAAGACTGTCCGGATTGGTCGGCTCGCCGACGAGCGATGCATCCCATGCCTCGCCACGCTCTGCCGCCCATTGCAGCAGCTTGACCGTGCCGTTGATCGCCGGGCCTTCTTCGTCGCCGGTGATCAGGAAGGAGATCGAGCCGGCAGGAGCGCCATGTTTCTCGATATGGCGGGCAACGGCGGCCGCAAAACAGGCGATGCCGCCCTTCATGTCGACGGCACCGCGGCCAAAGAGTTCGCCATCGGCGATTTCCGCGGCAAAGGGCGGATGGCTCCAGGAAGCGGCGTCGCCAACCGGAACGACATCCGTATGGCCGGCAAACATTAGATGCGGCCCCTCAGTGCCGAGCCGTGCATAAAGGTTTTCGATGTCGGGCGTACCCGGCGCGCTTGCCGTCATGCGCTCCACCTTGAAGCCGAGCGGCAGCAGCATATCGGTGAGCGCGGTAAGCGCGCCACCTTCGTTGGGCGTCACGGACGCACAGCGGATCAGGGTTTGCAAATTGGCGACAGGATCGGTGACGGTCATCGGAGGCTACTTATCCGGCGGGAAATGGCAAAGCGATGGCAAAGGATCGGCGATGAGTCGAAAATCTTTGCGGCGATTCCAGCAATCGCACAGGCATGCTCACCGGGCAAGCATGAGGGAAGCGCGATATGACAACCGCGCTTCCAAAAATTTACGAAATCAGTCGCGCAGCAGCTCGTTGATGCCGGTCTTCGAGCGGGTCTTTTCATCGACGCGCTTCACGATCACAGCGCAGTAGAGGCTGGGCGCCGGCTGGCCATTCGCCATGGTGTTGCCGCTCGGCAGCGAACCGGCGACAACAACGGAGTAGGGCGGGACTTCGCCATAGGTGATCTCGCCGGTGGCGCGATCGACGATCTTGGTCGACTTGCCGATGAAGACGCCCATGCCGAGCACCGAACCTTCGCGAACGATGCAGCCCTCGACCACTTCCGAGCGGGCGCCGATGAAGCAATTGTCCTCGATGATCGTCGGCCCGGCCTGCATCGGCTCCAGCACGCCGCCGATGCCGACGCCGCCCGAGAGATGCACATGCTTGCCGATCTGTGCGCAGGAACCGACGGTCGCCCAGGTATCGACCATGGTACCCTCGCCGACATAAGCACCGAGATTGACGAAGGAAGGCATCAGGATGGCGTTCGGCGCGATATAGGCAGAGCGGCGGACGACGGCATTCGGCACGGCGCGGAAGCCCGCTTCCCGGAAGCGGTTCTCGCCCCAGCCTTCGAACTTCGAAGGCACCTTGTCCCACCAGGTTGAACCGCCCGGACCGCCGTCGACGATCTGCATGTCATTGAGGCGGAAGGAGAGTAGCACGGCCTTCTTAAGCCACTGATTGACCGTCCAATTTCCGTCCGAGCCACGCTCGGCAACGCGGACCTTGCCGCTGTCGAGAAGAGTTAGCGCCGCTTCGACCGCGTCGCGAACTTCGCCGCGCGTCGCCGTGTTCACATTGTCGCGATTGTCGAAGGCAGTCTCGATGGACTTCTCGAGGGAGGCGAGATCGTTAGCGCTCATGGGAATTCCTTAAAACGTCAGTGCCTATCGTGATTTCCGGAAATGGTCCGGAAGCGGTCGATTGGTCCTATAGCATCGATCTCGAAAATGGAATGTCTTTTCCGCGCCGATTGAGCTTGGATTCAAGGCATTGTAGGGCATATGCAGGAGTTTGGTCATTCCTGTCCGCGGGCGGGAACGGATCGTCATTGATTTGAGAGGCATGAGTAGATGAGCAAGGCGAAGAACGGCAGACTGAGGCGCAAGGATGGGGTTTGGGACCCGCTGAAGTCGAGCTCGGCCGACAAGAAACGCGCTGAATCCGTGCCGAAGACGCCGCAATCCATGTCGCCGTCCTATCGGCTCGCCTATGACGACGAGGATTTCCTCTGCCGCGAGGAACTGCGGCCGATCCGGCTGCAGCTCGAGCTCTTGAAAACCGAAATGTATCTCACCGAGCGCGGCATCAATTCGACGGTGGTCATGTTCGGCGGCGCGCGCATTCCCGCGCCCGGCACCAGCGCCTGGGCGGCACGCAACGACGTGCAGCGCGCCAATCTTGAAGCGGCATCGGTTTACTACGAGGAAGCCCGTAAATTCGCCAGGCTTTGCGCCCGCTACTCCGCCGGCTTCGATTTCCATGAATATGTGGTGGTCACCGGCGGCGGCCCGGGCGTCATGGAGGCCGGCAATCGCGGCGCCTCGGAAGAGGGTGCGCCCTCCATCGGCCTCAACATCGTGCTGCCGCATGAGCAGGCGCCGAATGTCTACGTCACGCCGGAACTCAGCTTCAATTTCCATTATTTCGCGATCCGCAAAATGCATTTCATGGTGCGCGCCAAGGCGATCGCGGTGTTTCCCGGTGGCTTCGGCACGCTGGACGAGCTGTTCGAGTGCTTGACCCTCATTCAGACCGGCCGCATGGAGCGCCTGCCGCTGATTTTGTTCGGTGAAAAGTTCTGGCGCGATATCATCAACTTCGATGCGCTTGCCGAATTCGGCACCATTGCGCCCGACGACGTCAAGCTGATCAGCTTCGTCGACACGGCCGAGGAGGCCTGGAAGATCGTCGCGGATTTCTACGAGCACGATAACGGACACTGAAACGAAAGGCCCGCCGTCGCATCTGCGAGGCGGGCCTTTGTGTCCCGAGAAGATCGTGCGGAGCATAACCCGAAAGCGATAAAGCGGTTATCGGATTAGCTCACGCCCAATCGAATATTTAGAGCAGCGGACGGTTCGGCATGTCGTCCAGCGAGATCACGCCATCATGGTTGCGGTCCATGCGGTCGAAAAGCTTGTTGGCGGCGTCTTCGGCTTCCTGCTTGCTGATCTGACCGTTTTCGTCCGTATCGATGCGTTGGAACAACAGGGTGGTGCGCATCATAGCAGCTTCGTGCATAAAGCGGCCGCGCGGATGATGACCGCGATGCTTGCCGCCGTCCTGTTTGTCGCCGTTCTGGGCTTGATCACCTTGGGTCTGATCGCCCTTACCCTGATCGCTTTGAGCTTGCTCATCGGCGGCCTTGGCATGTTCGGCCTTCCATTGCTTGACCCGCTCCTTGCGATAGGCGCGCAGTTCGCCGGGGGTGATCTGGCCGTCCTTGTTCGTGTCGATCTCATCGAAGATCTTGTCGACGCCGGTCTTCACCTCGTCCTTGGAAATCTTCATGTCGCCGTTCGTGTCGAATTGCTTGAGCATGCGCACATAGGCGACTTCCGGCGAAAAGCCCGGGCGATGCCAGCGGCCGCCAGGACCACCCGTGCCGTCATTGCCCTGCGGAGCGGCAAAACTTGCCTGGGCGGCGCCGACCAGAAGAGTTGCGGAAAGTCCTGCCAGAAGAAGTTTTTTCCCGTTCATCGTTTTTCCTTTCGAACCGAGGAATGGTCAAACGATACGGTGGAGGGCAAAAAACGGCCAATTAAACATCTGTAAGGCGAATGAAACTTTGGTAACCCGATCCTAAAAAACCGTTAAACGAGCGTCTTGAGGAAAGCGGTGAGATCGTCGGTCACATAGTCGATATGATCGTCCTCACCGCTCGTCTTTTCCCACCATTCCACGACGGTTCCCTCGAGATTCTGCGGTACTAGCAGCACGGTCTTCATGCCGAGCGCTTTCGGCACGGTAAGATTGCGGGGCAGGTCCTCGAACATCGCGGCTCGCTTCGTATCCACCCGGTTGAGGCTCATGAATTTGTCGTAGGTGCTGCCGGCCGGCTTGGGCACGTAATCGGCGGCGACGATATCGAAAATATCATCGAAGTTGTCGAGAATGCCGAGTGCGCCGGCGGTCGCCTGCGCATGCTTGACGCTGCCGTTGGTGAAGATGAATTTGCGCCCCGGCAGCGCCTTGATGGCGGCGGCAAGCTCCGGCTGCGGCGTCAGTGCCGAGTAATCGATCGCATGCGCCTTTTCCAGAAAATCATTGGGGTCGATGCGATGATGGATCATCAGCCCCTGCAATGTCGTGCCGTGATCGCGATAATATTCCTTCTGCAGCTTCCGCGCCTCGTCCCGCTCCATCTGCAGAAGCGCCGAAACATAGGCGGTCATGTTCTTATCGATCTGCGCGAAGAGATCGACATGATGCGGATAGAGCGTGTTGTCGAGATCGAATACCCAATCACGGATATCCGAGAAATCGGCGGGTTGCGGCAGGGTTTTCGTTTGGGTCATGCCGGCCTTATGACACGCGCTATTGCCTGAGGAAAAGGAAAATATGCGGCGTATATGAGAAACATTGCAGACATTGCCGGCTATTCCAATGCAGGCTATGGTTTTACCGATTGATTTCTGAGGGGTTGCGCTATTTGCCGGAGTGGAGAGGAGCCTGTGCCTCTTCGGTTACGAAGGACACGATGCGCCCGGTGGGGCTTTGAGGAGGGGACAATATGAGTCAGGTAGAAAAGGCAGCGGAATTCGCCCGGCTGCATCGGAAGGGTGATCCGCTGATCCTCTTCAATATCTGGGATGCCGGCTCGGCCAAGGTGGTCACCGAGGCGGGAGCCAAGGCACTGGCCACGGGGAGCTGGTCGGTCGCCGCCGCCAATGGCTTCAGCGACGGCGAGGCGATACCGCTGTCGTTGCTAGCGGTCATCACCCGGCTGATTTCCGTCACGAGTCCCCTGCCGGTCTCCGTCGATCTCGAAGGCGGCTATGCCATAGAGCCGGATGCCGTCGCCGCCAACGTCGAAAAGATCATGGATCATGGCGCAGTCGGCATCAATTTCGAGGACCAGGTGGTCGGCGGCCGCGGCGTTCACCCGATAGAGATGCAGGCGGCGCGCATCCGCGCCATCCGCGAGATGGCCGATCGGCGGGAAATGCCGCTGTTCATCAACGCCCGCACCGATCTTTTCCTGCAGGAAAGCGACACGGCCCATCATCAGATCCTGTTGGACGAGGCCTACCGGCGCGCCGAAGCTTTCGCGGAGGCCGGCGCCAGCGGCTTTTTCACGCCGGGACTTGTCGACCCGGAGCTGATCGAAGCCGTCTGTGACCGCTCTCCCCTGCCGATCAACATCATGGTGCGCCCGACAACGCCCGATAACATCGCCATGGGAAGGCTCGGTGTCAGCCGCATCAGCTACGGTCCTGCGCCCTATCGAACGGTGATGGGGATGCTGAAGAGCGAGGCCGAGGCGCTCTATCAGCAGACCTGATCACCCTCTATTGTTTCTGTCCGCAAGCACACGCGCGACGAAGTTCTGCACGACGGCCGAACGCTCGCCGCGGCGGGTTGCGAGTGCCAGCCGCGCCACCGGACCGTCGCCGCTGATCGGTACATAGGTGACGCCCGGCACCCGGATTTGCGCGACCGCCGATGGCACGACCGAAACGCCAAGTTCGACAGCGATGAGATTGGCGAGCGAGGTGATCTGTGGTGCGATCTGTCCAAGGATCGGTTCGAAACCCGCATGCCGGCAGGCGGCGATGATTCCATCGAACAGGCTGGGACCGGCCTCGCGCGGAAACAGCACGAAAGGTTCGGCCGAAAGGGCGGACATGGGTAAGGCGGCAGCATCGGCAAGAGGATGGCTCGATGGGAGTGCGATGACCATGGCTTCTTCACCGAGCGAATGCGTCCGGAAACCGGGCGGGTCAGCCCGGCCGGGCCGGATGAAGACCGCATCCAGTTCCCCGGCATCGAGCCGCTCCAGCAGCAGGGTCGTATAAGCTTCGTGCAACGTCAGATCGATTTCCGGGTAGGCGCGGCGGAAGCTGCGCACCGCCGACGGCACGATCGGGCTGAAAGCGGACGAACCGGTAAAGCCCAACCGTAACCGCCCGAGCTCTCCGCGCGCCGCTCGCAATGCCAAGGCTTTCGCATGCTCGGCCTTGGCCATGATCGCGCGCGCTTCCGGCAGGAAAACCTGTCCCGCCTCGGTCAATTCGGCGCCATGCGGCAGACGGCGAAACAATGGCGCGCCGATCTCCTCCTCCAGATCGCGGATCTGATTGCTGAGCGGTGGCTGACCGATGCCGACGCGCCGGGCCGCGCGGGTGAAATTCAGTTCTTCGGCGACAGCGAGGAAATATTTGATATGGCGCAGCTCCATCTCTTCCCCTGAGACTAGTGGGTAGAAATATATTTAAGATATGAACAAAGCCATCGCAATATATTGGAATGTCAGTCCTGCCACATCCACATTGGCAATGCGCGGTCGCTTGGCCGAGCGTCGAGCCCGCTGACAGCAAGGAGCTTCCCCATGAATTCGAAAGACAGCAAACTTTTCTTGATCACCGGCGTCAGTTCCGGATTTGGTCGCGCCTTCGCCGAGGCGGCCCTTGCCGCCGGCCACCGCGTTGCCGGCACAGTCCGCAATGTTTCCGGCCAAGAGCAGTTCGAGCCTATGGCGCCGGGCCGCGCCAAAGCGATCCTTCTGGATGTGACCGATTTTGCCGCCATCGAGCCTGCTGTCGCGCGCATCGAAGCGGATATCGGTCCGATCGACGTGTTAATCAACAATGCCGGCTATGGTCACGAAGGCACACTGGAGGAGTCGCCGCTCGACGAGATGCGCCATCAGTTTGACGTCAACGTCTTCGGTGCCGTGGCGATGACCAAGGCAGTGCTTCCCTTCATGCGCCGCCGCCGCGCCGGCCACATCATCAACATCACGTCGATGGGCGGTTTCATCACCATGCCCGGCATCGCCTATTACTGCGGCAGCAAATTTGCCCTCGAAGGCATCAGCGAGGTATTGGCAAAGGAGGTGAAGGATTTCGGCATCAAGGTCACAGCCGTTGCGCCGGGTTCGTTCCGTACCGATTGGGCCGGTCGCTCCATGGTCCGCACCGGCCGCAGCATTGCCGATTATGACGCGCTGTTCGACCCCATCCGCAAAGCGCGGGAAGAAAAGAGCGGCAATCAGGCCGGTGATCCCAGCAAGGCCGCTGCGGCTATATTGGCGTTGGTGGCCTCAGACGAACCGCCTGTCCATCTCTTGCTTGGAACGGACGCCCTGAATTTGGTGCGCGGAAAAATCGCTGCCCTCAGCGAGGAGATCACCGCATGGGAAAACCTCACGCGCTCGACCGATTTCGGTTGAACGCGCGATGCCGACAATGCGAAAACTGCGCCCTTTCCCGACCTGGAGAGGGCGTGTTTTTCTTAAGGGACGATCAGCGTGCCGGCGCCGTGTTCGGTGAAGATTTCAAGCAGCACGGAATGGGCGGTCTTGCCGTTGAGGATGACGACGCCCTGGACACCCGCCTTGATGGCGTCGATGCAGGTCTCGACCTTCGGGATCATGCCGCCGGAAATCGTGCCGTCGGCAATCAGCGCATGGGCCTGTGCGACGGAGAGTTCCTTGATCAACTGTCCCTGCTTGTCGAGCACGCCCGGAACGTCGGTGAGAAAGAGCAGGCGCGTGGCGCTGAGCGCCCCGGCGATGGCTCCGGCGAAGGTGTCAGCATTGATGTTATAGGTGGCACCGTCACGGCCGGGAGCAACCGGCGCGATGACCGGGATCATTTCCGACTTTGCCAAGAGGTCGAGCAGCGTACGGTCGACCTCCACCACTTCGCCGACGAAGCCGAGATCGAGCACGCGCTCGATGTTGGAATCCGGGTCCTTGATGGTCTTATGCGCCTTCTCGGCGAAGACCATGTTGCCGTCCTTGCCGCAAAGGCCGATCGCCCATTCGCCGGTCTGATTGATCAGCGCGACGATTTCCTTGTTGATCGAGCCGGCCAAGACCATTTCGACGATCTCGACGGTCTTGGCGTCGGTGACGCGCAGGCCGCCTTCGAATTTCGATTCGATGCCCATCTTCGTCAGCATGGAGCCGATCTGCGGGCCGCCGCCATGGACGACGATCGGGTTGACGCCCGACTGTTTCAGAAGCGCGATATCGGCCGCAAAAGCCTTGCCGAGCTCGGCATTGCCCATGGCATGGCCGCCATATTTCACCACAATGGTCTTGTTTTCATAGCGCTGCATGTAGGGCAGGGCTTGTGCCAGCAGGCTGGCTTGGAGTTCGCTTTGGGATTCGGACATGGGGCACCCCGTAGAATTGATCGCGGCCTTTTATCGCAAGTTTTTGACAGAGGGAATAATGATGACAGGATTAGTTTTTCTGGCGTCATATCGCATGTCTGCGTGGTCTCATCCTTTGAGTGAGCTTGTCGCCGGATACTTTTCGCTTAAGTTAATCTGAAGAAGCCGCGATCGGGGGGATCGGATGGCGAGCGAGGAGATAGCGGCGCTCATCGGCCGGGTCGCGATGCGCGACCAGAAAGCTTTTGCCGTGCTCTACAAAAAGACCAGTCCGAAACTCTATGCCGTCTGCCTGCGTATTCTTGGCAACAGGACGGATGCCGAGGAGATTTTGCAGGAAGTCTACGTGAAAATCTGGCAGCGGGCAGAGCGTTTTATGGCCTCCGAAGGGCCGGCGATGCCGTGGCTGACCACGATTGCGCGCAATCAATCGATCGATGCTGTGCGTGCCCGAAAACCTGTCGCAGATGAAATTGATACGGCCTATGATCTTGCCGATACCGAACCTGGCCCTGAAGAGCAGGCAATGGTGAAGGGAGAGGGAAGGCGGATTGACAGGTGCATGGAAGAGTTGGAAGCTGATCGGGCACGGGCTGTTCGTAGCGCCTATGTGGATGGTCTGAGCTACCAGGAACTCGCCGAGCAATATGCGGTGCCTTTGAATACAATGCGTACCTGGCTGCGCCGAAGCCTGATTAGACTGAGAGAGTGCATGGACAGATGAGTACGCCCGATCAAAGCAAGGGAGGCCGCTCCCGAGATGAAGTCCTGGCCGGAGAATATGTGCTTGGCGTGCTGTCATTGGAGGACCGACAGAAGGTAGAGCGGCGCATGCGCAGCGATCGGCAATTTGCCGCCATCGTCAGTCGCTGGGAGCAGAATCTTTCGGGATTCAATGACGATTACGATATGGTCGCGCCGGCAGCCTCGGTGTTCCCCAAGATCGAGAGGCGCATTTTCGGAGATGCCGCTCTCGGCGCTCATCTCTGGAATTCGCTGTTGCTGTGGCGGTCCGTCGCCTTCGGTTCGCTGTTTATCGCAGCCGGCGTCCTGGTTTTCACCATCACCAACAACGTCTCGAAACCGGTGCCGGGCAGGCAGCTCACCGCATCCCTTGCCGGACAGAACAGCGCCATCAATTTGCTGGCTGATTATGACGCCGCAAACGGTCGACTGAGGGTGACGCCGGTCGCCGCCGGGCAACCCCAGGAAAAATCATTGGAACTCTGGCTCATCCGCGGCAGCGAACCGGCCGAGGCGCTCGGCGTCTTGCCGCAGACCGGCGAGGGCGAGATCGTGCTGCCGCAGGAGATCCACGGCAAGCTGACGGAAGGCGCGATCATCGCCGTCAGCGTCGAACCTTTCGGCGGTTCGCCGACGGGCAAGCCCACGGGCGATGTCATTGCCTCCGGCACGATCCATCTGCCCTGAAAACGTCTTCTTTCCGAAAAAAGACCTGCGGCTGAAACTCTTCTTTCGGCGCCTCCGTACCTTGCTCTGACCCCGCCTGATCGGGGCAAGAGAGGAAGAGGACAAGCCATGATCAAGACCGCAATCCGCATTGCCGCGGTGGCCGTAACGCTTTCGGCCGCAACCGGCCTCGCCCATGCGAAGAACCCGACCGTCGGCGGCGCGCCGATGTTCGCCAGCAAGAATATCATCGAAAATGCCGTCAACTCGAAGGACCACACGACGCTGGTCGCCGCCGTCAAGGCCGCCGGCCTTGTGGGTACGCTGGAAGGTAAAGGCCCCTTCACCGTCTTTGCGCCCACCAATGAAGCCTTCAAGAAGCTGCCGCCCGGCACGGTCGAGACACTGCTGAAGCCGGAGAACAAGGCGACGCTGACGAAGATCCTGACCTGCCATGTCGTCGCCGGCGACGACATGGCCGCCGCCATCAAGAAGATGTCGATGGGCAACGGCGGCGAATATGATCTGAAGACGGTCGGCGGCTGCACGATCAAAGCCACCGAAAGCGGCGGCAAGCTGACGCTGACCGACGAGGCCGGCGGCACCGCCCACATCACCATTGCCGACGTCAAGCAGTCGAACGGCGTGATCCACGTGGTCGACAAGGTGCTATTGCCGAAGATGTAACGACGATCGGCAGCACGGCCGCCGCCGTCGGCGTCGAGGGTGGCGGCCTTTTTATTATCAGACGGCAATGCCGACGGTGAGGCCGATCGCCTGGCGCAGCTCCTGCAGCCCTTCGCTCTTTTCCGAGGAGGTGGCGAGAATGCCGGGATAGGCGGCGGGGCGCTTGCGGATCTTTTCGGCCGTATCGGCCATCAGCTTCGGCAGGCCCGCCGGCTTGATCTTGTCGGTTTTGGTCAGCACGATCTGGTAGGACACGGCGGCCTTGTCGAGCAGCGACAAAACCTCTTCGTCGTTTTTCTTGATGCCGTGGCGGCTGTCGATCAGCACATAGACGCGCTTTAGCGTCGCGCGTCCCCGCAGATAATCGA
The DNA here is from genome assembly GCF_036528765.1 of Rhizobium sp. BR 362. Lineage (NCBI taxonomy): Bacteria > Pseudomonadati > Pseudomonadota > Alphaproteobacteria > Hyphomicrobiales > Rhizobiaceae > Rhizobium > Rhizobium sp. BR 362. The sequence continues at coordinate 348,861 of NZ_JARWGH010000004.1, forward strand.
AAACCAGCTTCGTCCAGGCATCCACCTGTTCCTTCGGCGCTTCGGCATAGCCGTAGCCCGGCATATCCACCAAGGCCATCGGCGGCAAGTCGGTGCCTTCGCCGGAAAAGCCGTCGGGGACGAAATAGTTGAGTTCCTGCGTGCGGCCCGGCGTGTTCGAGGTGCGCGCCAAACCTTTATGGCCGACCAGCGCATTGATCAGCGACGACTTGCCGACATTCGAACGTCCGGCAAAAGCCACTTCCAAAGGCCCCTCCGGCGGCAGGAATTTCATCGACGGCACGCCGCGGATGAAGATCCATGGGCGCCCGAAAAGCGGCTTGTCGTCTTTTGTGGTCTGTTCTGCCATGGGCTCGCGGTCTTCCGGTTCGATTGGCTGACTGGCTTCGGGGTTTTGCCCGCGAAAGTCAAGTTTTGATCGCCAGCTCCTCGTTGACCGCCGCCGGCCCAAGGCGGTCGTCAGGACGGAATCAGCGATCTTTTTGCGACGTCGATGACGGTTTGGGTCAGCAGCGCAAGCCGGTCTGCGGCGAGACGGCTAATCTGCCAATAAAGGGTCACATCGAGAGGCGTGTCCGGCACCAGTTCGATGAGCCGTCCGGCCCGAATATGGTCTTGAATAAGATGAACCGGGTTCATTCCCCAGCCCATCCCCAGCATGCTGGCTTCCACGAAGCCTTGTGTGGAGGGCAGCCAATGTGTCGGCACGTTGCTGTCAACTCCGAACACACGTTGGAGCCAGTCGATTTGAAGACGATCCTTCTGACTGAAGATCAATGAAGGCGCGACGGTTATGGCCTCCGGTGTGACGCCGTTCGGAAAATATTGCCGAACGAAGTCGGGGCTTGCTGTGGCATGGTAGCGCATCGCGCCCAAGGAATAGCGCCGGCATCCCGAGATCGGTTGTTCCATGCTGGTGACGGCGGCAATCACCCTGCCGCGCTGAAGCCATTCGGCCGTGTAATCCTGATCGTCCACCGAGATATTGAGAAGATAGTCGGACGTGTTGGCGAACTGCGCCGCTGCTTCCAGAAACCAGGTTCCAAGGCTGTCGGCGTTCGTCGCGATCTGAAGCGTGACCCGCTGCTGCGGTCCTCCACGTTCGCTAAGCGAGGGGAGATGTTCAAGCAATTCGCTTTCCAGAATGCCGACGTTTTCCATATGGCGGCAGAGCCAGTCCCCCTGTTCCGTGGCGGTGCAGGGCGTTCCTCGGATGACAAGCGCGGTGCCGACCCGTTCTTCGAGTTGCTTGATCCGCTGAGAAACGGCCGAAGGCGTAACGTTCAGTACCGCAGCCGCTTTTTCGAAGCTGCCGGTTTGAACAACGGCGAAAAGAACGCGAAGAGCTGGGTAGTCGATCACGGATAAGCTGCGCTTAATCGAGGTTAGAAGGTTTAAGTATCCTAAATCTGCGGGCCGGTCTATGGAGCCGAGGGCTTTTCAGGGTGGGCAGTTTAGGCGTGGACTTTTCGACATATTTTACCGGAATGACGATGGGGCTAAGTCTCATTGTCGCCATTGGCGCACAAAATGCGTTCATTCTGCGCCAGGGTCTGCGGCACGAATACGTCTTTGCGGTCTGCCTTGCCTGTTCCCTGTCGGACGCTGTTCTTATCGTGATCGGGGTCACGAGCTTAAAGCAGGTCGTCGACGTGCTGCCATGGCTTGATCCCGCCATGCGTTACGGCGGGACGGCATTCCTCGTCTGGTATGGGGCGAAAAGCCTGCTATCCGCCATACGATCTACCGGCGCTCTGTCGGTGGCGAACAGCAGTTCGGCGAGCTTCCGCAAGACCATGGCCATGTGCCTCGCCCTGACCTGGCTCAATCCCCACGTTTACCTCGACACCGTCGTTCTTCTCGGAACGATCGCGACGCGCTTTCCAGGGCATCAGGCGGAGTTTGCCGCAGGGGCTATGACGGGGTCGTTTCTGTTCTTCTTTTCACTGGGATACGGCGCTACCCGACTGAAATCTATCTTTTCACGGCCAGCGTCATGGCGCATTCTCGAGGCAATCATCGCCTGCGTCATGTGGCTGATCGCTTTCAAACTTCTCGGCGGAATGTGAATTCGCAGGGGTAAGAAGATCGCCGCCAGCGCGCGGTGGGCATAAAGCCTCTACTTTCGCAGCCTTGGAAGGAACTGAATATGACGCTTTTTCATGGCCTTTCGGCTTTTCCGATCACGCCAACCGACGAACACGGAGTCGTCGATACCGCTGCTTTGACCAAGCTTTTGACGCGCATCGCCGCAGCGAAGGCTGACTCGATCGGCCTGCTCGGAAGCACGGGCGGCTACGCGTTTCTTTCTCGCGACCAGAGACGTCGCGCCGTCGAGGCCGCGGTGTCGGCGGTCGGAGGAAAGATACCTGTCATCGTTGGAGTCGGTGCGCTGCGTACGGATGAGGCTCAAGCTTTGGCACGCGATAGCATGCAGGCAGGAGCGGACGCCCTTCTCCTTGCGCCGGTTTCATATACGCCGCTGACAGATGACGAGGTCTATGAACACTTCGCTGCCGTCGCCGACGTCGGGCGACTTCCCTTGTGCATCTACAATAATCCCGGCACCACGAAGTTCACGTTCAGCAAGGAACTGATCGCCAGGCTGGCAAAGGTCGCGAACATTCAGGCTGTGAAGATGCCACTGCCATCCGGTGCAGATTTCCGCTCAGAACTGGAGCGCCTGAGATCGGAAACGCAACCGGGGTTCGCAATAGGCTACAGTGGCGATTGGGGCGCTGCCGACGCTCTGCTCGCGGGAGCAGACGCCTGGTACAGCGTCGTTGCCGGGCTTTTGCCGTCCGAGGCGCTCGCTTTGGCGAGAGCGGCACAAAATCGCGATACCGAAAAGGTGCGTACCATCAACACCGCATTCGAGCCGCTGTGGTCGTTGTTCAAGGTATTCGGCAGCTTCCGCGTCATGTTCGCGATTGCAGAAGCCCTCGATCTCGGCCGGTTCGAGCCGCCTCGTCCTGTTCTCGGGCTCCAAGCGTCGGCGCGGCAGCGCGTTAAAGAGGCGTTGAATGCGCTGGGTTCGGTCGCGGGCCTGTAGATCTTCACAATCAGTCTCTTCAATGCCGGAATTTCGTTGAGCCGCTTGCCGCCAAACAAAGAAAAGCCCCGCCGAAGCGGGGCTTTGATCGTCATTTCGATGGCGCCGGTTTTCGTTTGAAGAGGCCCTTCAGATTGTCGAAGAGTTCCACCTTCACGCCATGGCGCTTCATGATGATCGACTGCTGGATGACCGACAGCGTGTTGTTCCACGCCCAGTAGATCACGAGCCCCGCCGGGAAGCTGGAAAGCATGAACATGAACACCAGCGGCATCCAGTTGAAGATCATCGCCTGGGTTGGGTCGGGCGGCGTCGGGTTCATGCGCATCTGCAGAAACATCGTGACGCCCATGATCAGTGGCCAGACGCCGAGATGCAGAATGGTCGGCGCGGTGAACGGTAGCAGGCCAAACAGGTTGACGATCGAGGTCGGATCCGGCGCAGAAAGATCCTGGATCCAGCCGAAGAACGGCGCATGGCGCATCTCGATGGTGATGTAGATCACCTTGTAGAGCGAGAAGAAGATCGGAATTTGCAACAGCACCGGCCAGCAGCCCGCGATCGGGTTGATCTTCTCTTCCTTGTAGAGCTGCATCGTCGCCTGCTGCAGGCCCATGCGATCGTCGCCGAACTTCGCCTTCAGCTCTTCCATCTTCGGCTGCATGCGCTTCATGTTCGCCATCGAGGCATATTGCTTGCTGGCGAGTGGGAAGAACAGCGCCTTGACGACAATGGTCGTGCAGAGGATGGCGACGCCGAAATTGCCGAAGAAATGGAAGAAGAAATCCATCAGCTTGAACATCGGCTTGGTGATGAAATAGAACCATCCCCAGTCGATCAGGCGGTCGAAACGCGGGATCGAATAGCTCGTCTCGTAGCGGTCGATGACAGGCACTTCCTTGGCGCCGGCGAAGACCAGGCTCTTCAGTTCCTGCGACTGGCCGGGCGCGATGGTGACGGCGTCCTGCTTATAGTCGGCCTGATAGCGCGGCTGGCCATCGGTAAAATGCGAGAAGTGAGCATCGTAGGCGGTCGACTGCGGCGGCACGATCGTTGCGGCCCAGTACTTGTCGGTGATGCCGAGCCAGCCGCCGGTTGCCTTCGCGGGATTGACGGCTTCCTTTTCGGCGGCGGTATATTTGGTCTCGATCAGACCGTCGTCGCCGATGACGCCGATGAAGCCCTCATGCAGGACGTACGCCGTCGGTGTGGTCGGCTTGTTGTAGCGCGTCACGCGGCCATAGCTCGACAGCGACACCGGCGCCTGACCGCTATTGGCGATCTTGTCGGTGATCGTGAACATATAATGTTCGTCGACGGAAATGGTGCGGGTAAAGGTGATGCCCTTGTCGTTGGTGTAGGAGAGCGTTACCGGCGTCTTCTCGGTCAGCTTGTCGCCGCTCGCAAGGGTCCAGACGGTCGACGGGCCGGGAACGGCGCCGGTCGCGTCGCTGCCGATATAGCCGAGCTCGGTGAAATAGCCGTCCTTGGTGTCGGCCGGGCTGAACAGCGTGATGATCGGGCTGCTCTTGTCGACCGTCTCGTGATAGGTCTTGAGCTGCAGATCGTCGAGGCGGGCACCTTCCAGATTGATGGAGCCGGCAAGCGCGGGCGTGTCGATGGCGACGCGCGAGGACGACGTTTTGGCAACCGATTGAGCACGGTCAAGGGTCGTCGGTGCCGTCTGGCCGTTTGCAGGCAAGGAACCGTTTACGGCAGTGCCTGCGGCCGGGGCCTGCGGCTGCGTCTGCTTCGTCTGAGCCTGCTGCGTCTGCTGCTGCAGCTTGGCGGCCTGTTCGGCCTGGCGCTGCGCTTCGAGGCGCGGGTTCATGTAGAAAAACTGCCAGGCGAGGACAATCAGCACAGACAGGGCAATTGCTATGAAGTAATTGCGGTTATTTTCCATCATACTTTCCTGGAGCGGTCCGTTTCCGGCCGCCGGTGTTTCGGCCTGGTTTCGATGCGGCTGACGAGCTCACCCGTCAATTTCTCGAAAGATGCGGTCAGCACATCGCGCCGCGCGACAACCACATAGTCGTGTCCGGGCTGCATTGCAAATCCTGCATGAAGTCGCACGGCTTCTTTCAGCCTGCGCCGCATGCGGTTGCGTTCCACCGCGTTGCCATGTCTTTTTGTGACGGTAAAGCCAACGCGGGGTTCGGCGTCGGAGAGCTTGCGGTCCAGCACTTCGATGAGGAAGAGGCTTCCCCTACGCTTTTCGCCTTCGCGGACTGCAAGAAACTGCGGCCGGCTTTTCAGCCGCCCGACAGTCTTTTTGGGTCGTTCATTCGTCAATTCGCCCGCCATCTTATCGGGCATTCCGGCCCTTAGGCCGAAAGACGCTTGCGACCGCGGTTACGGCGAGCGGCAAGAACCGCGCGGCCGCCCTTGGTAGCCATGCGCGCACGGAAACCGTGACGACGCTTGCGGACAAGCTTGGATGGTTGATAGGTACGCTTCATTTATTTAAACACCGCGGAGTGCGGCCCTTCTTGAGCTTTGCTTTAAAAGCAAGGAGCGTTGTTGATTATGGCGAACGGGCTTGGCCAGCAAATGCAGGCTCCATAGACCGGACGTGCGCGGGCTTATACGGATCAAGCCCTCGGAAGTCAATTATACAGGCGCAGATTCCTGGAACCCAGCTTCTCCTGTCAAATGGTGTACGCAGCCGAGTCCCAGCGATACAACCGCAGGCAGTCAGTTTAACTAGTAAGCTTCACTTTTTATAATATAAGATGCGGCGATTACCGTGAGTTCGCCAGTTGATTGAAAGTGTTTCGGAAATTTATATTCGAAATATCTGCAAGATAACTTTAATGATTTTAGTCGATATCTAGCGATATGTCGGGAAAACCCTGGCTTTTTGGGGTCTTCCGCTTCGAGGGGGCATATCGTTGAAGATTCGTGGTAAAATCAATCTGCTCGTATCCGTGATGGCCGGTGCCGCCCTTTTGATCGGCGCAACCGCTCTTTACGCAGTCGATCAATATGACGGGCAGCTTCAGGCCTACGAGCTTGCATCGAGCCGTGCCTATATGGGCGAGCGCCTGAACCGCTATGTCACCGCGGTCGTCATGGAATCGCGCGGCATCTACGCGTCCGATACGACCAAGGATGCGAAGAACTTCGCCGATGGATTGATGAAGGACCTCGATGAGATCGACAGGGTGATCGCCGCCTGGTCGCCGCTGGTCCAGGACGAGCAGAAAGCCGAATTCGCCAAATTGCAGGATCGCGCCCGGGAATTCCGCACATTCCGAACCGAGACCGCTCGGCTCGGTGTGTCGGAGAGTCCGGAGGCCGCCAACAAGCAGGGTAACAACGACGCCAACCGGGCCAACCGCAAGGCCTTCCAGGCTGAGATCGATGCAGTCGTTCAGGCTGATAAAGCGGCACTCGATGTGGTCGATGACGAGGTCACGGATTTCCGCCAAACGGTCATGTGGGCCGTGCTCGGCATGATGGTGGCGGGTATCGGCGCCGGCGCTGGCCTAGGCATGTATATCGGCACCGTGCATCTGAGCCGGCCGATCCGCAAGGTGACCGAAACTATCAAGCAAGTGGCTGACGGTAATTTCGATATCGAGGTTCCCTTTGCCGGACGCGCCGACGAAATTGGCGAGATGGCTGCCGCCGTCGACATATTCAAGCAGAACGGCAATGCCGTGCGCCGCATGAATGCCGAGGAGACGGCGATGCGCGCCAAGAGCGACGATCTGCAATCCAGCATGTCGCTTGTCGTTTCCGCTGCCGCTGCCGGCGATTTCAGCCGCCGCATCGACAAGGATTATGGCGATGTCAACCTCAATCGCTTTGCCGGCAACATCAACGAACTTCTGACGAGCGTCGACACCGGCGTCAGCGAGGTCCGTCGGGTCCTTGCAAGTCTTGCCGAAGGCGATCTGACCCAGACAATGCGGGGCGAATTCCACGGCGCTTTCGCCGAGCTGCAGCAGAACGTCAACAGCACCTTTGCCACCCTCAAGAGCACCATGCGCGAAGTGCGCGAGACGACGGGCTCCATCAATACCAACACCAACGAACTGCGCCACGCCAGCGACGACCTGTCGAAGCGTACGGAACAGCAGGCCGCCGCCCTGGAAGAGACCTCGGCGGCGCTCGATGAGATCACCGCCGTCGTGCAAAGCTCCACCGAGCGGGCGCAGGAGGCAAGCGTCATGGTGACGGAAGCCAAGGAAAACGCCGCTCATTCCGGCAAGGTGGTTCGCAACGCCGTCGATGCCATGGGCCGCATCGAACAGGCATCCGGCGAGATCAGCCAGATCATCGGCGTCATCGACGAAATCGCCTTCCAGACCAATCTGCTGGCGTTGAATGCCGGCGTCGAGGCAGCGCGTGCCGGCGAGGCGGGCAAGGGCTTTGCCGTCGTCGCCCAGGAAGTGCGCGAACTGGCGCAGCGCTCAGCCACCGCCGCCAAGGACATCAAGGCGCTGATCAGCAAGTCCGGCGACGAGGTGCAGGTCGGCGTCAAGCTGGTGCAGGCAACCGGCGAGGCGCTGGCGGCGATCGAGGCCCGGGTCTTGAAGATCAACGACCATATCCATTCGATCGCAACCGCCGCCCGCGAACAGTCGACCGGCCTGACCGAGGTCAACAAGGCCGTCAACCAGATGGACGAGGTGACCCAGCGCAACGCCGCCATGGTCGAGGAAACCTCCGCCGCTACACATCGCCTCTCAGCCGAGGCCGATGGTCTTGTCCGCCTCGTCGCCCGCTTTAAGGTCGACACCGGCCCTGCTTCCGCTCCGGTATCTGCGCGCACCGAAAGCCATCGCCCCGTCGCTTCGCCTGCGCGGCGCATGATGGGCAAGGTCGCGAGTGCCTTTACGGGCGGCGGTGCGGCGGCTCCGGCAGCGCAGGGCTGGGAAGAATTCTGATCCCACCTGGGCCCTGACGGAAAGGCGCGCCGACGCGCCTTTCCCGCCTTTGACGTGAGCTAACCGCCGCACTGTCACAGAGGCGATTGGAAAAACTGTCACAATCTCCTATTATCTGCTTCGATATGTCGTCATCAGATCGCTTTGAAACAAAGCGGGACAGCCGAAATGGATCGTGAGCAGGACAGGAACGTCGGCGAAGGCGGCAAGGCCGAGGCCCGGAGTCACTCGCGTTTCTACCGTCCTACCGGCATTTTCGGCGGCCTTTCCGGCAAGCTTCTGATGCTCACCGTCGTTTTCATCCTGCTTGCCGAAGTGCTGATCTTCGTTCCCTCCGTCGCCAATATGCGTTTGCGCTGGTTGGAGGATAGGCTGAACACGGCCGCCGCGGCCGCCATCGTCATCGATGGTCTGCAGCCGGTCGAACTGCCCCGCGCGCTTCAGAAGGAAACGCTGATGGCAACGGGCACACGCGCCATCGTGCTGCGCAAGGATGGAACCTCGCGGCTGTTGGCAACCGCCGAGATGCCGGCTTCCGTCGACGAGCAATATGATTTGAGCGACGTTTCCCTGCCGACCGCGATCCGGGATGCGCTGGACACACTGCTGTTCGGCGGCAACCGCGTCATCCGCGTCTTCGGCCCGGTCGGCGGAGACGCCAGCACGGGCATCGAAGTGGTGTTGAAGGACACCAGGCTACGCAGCGCCATGCTCGCCTATTCCGGCAGCGTCCTTTTCGTTTCGATCCTGATCTCTCTGTTCACCGCGACCCTGATCTTCTTCGCCATCAATCGCATGATGATCCGCCCGATCCGCCGGCTGACCGACAGCATGCAGACCTTTTCGCATGATCCGGAAGACCCCAGCCGCGTGCTGGTGTCGGACGGGGGACGCGACGAACTGGCCGTGGCCGGCCGCCATCTCGCCTCCATGCAGTCGCAGTTGCAGAAGACGCTGAAGCAGCAGAAGAACCTCGCCGCTCTTGGCCTCGCCGTGTCGAAGATCAATCACGACATGCGCAACATCCTGTCGGCCGCGCAACTGATGTCCGACCGCCTGGTCGACGTCGATGACCCGATGGTCAAGCGCTTCGCGCCGAAGCTGCTGCGCACCATCGATCGCGCCGTCGGCTATACGACCGAGGTGCTGTCCTTCGGCCAGACGTCCGAATCGGCCCCGCGCCGCCGCCGGGTGCACCTGCTCGAGCTCATCGACGAAGTTCGCGATATCCTGGCGATCGATCCCGATAGCGGCATCGAATTCGCCGTGCAGATGAGCCCGGATCTCGAAGTCGATGCCGACAGCGAGCAACTGTTCCGAATCATCCATAATCTCTGCCGCAATGCCCACCAGGCCCTGGTCGCCTTCGCCGAGACCGCGCCCGACAGCATCCGCCGCATCACCGTGTCTGCGCGTCGCATCGGCAGCGTCGTCAGCATCACGGTCGACGATACCGGCCCCGGCATGCCGCAGAAGGCCCGTGAAAACCTCTTTACCGCCTTTCGCGGCTCCGCCCGCTCCGGCGGCACCGGCTTGGGGCTGGCGATCGCCCGCGAACTGGTGCTTGCCCATGGCGGCACCATCGCGCTGGTGGAAAAACCCGCCGCCGGCACCCAATTCCGCATCGAAATCCCCGACCGTCCGGTCTCGCTCGACGACTACCGCAGCCGCAGCTTCCACGAAAACTGAGGATTTTCAGCCTCTTCGTGATAAGCTTTGCGAAAATCGCGATCTTTTTCACAAATCCACTTGCATTCCCCGGAAGGACGCTTTAGAGAACCGCCCACGCCAACGGTTCCTTCCGTTTCGGCCACGCACCCGTAGCTCAGCTGGATAGAGCACCAGACTACGAATCTGGGGGTCAGGAGTTCGAATCTCTTCGGGTGCGCCATTTCTTCTCAAAGCAATAGAGAAAATTGGAGACGAGGTCTCGTGAAGCCGTTCCCTGCGGGAACGACTATGCGATTTCCTTGCGTTTCACGGCGGCCCGCTTCACCATCCGCGTGTCGTCCGAGGCGGGCGCAAAAGGCCAGAATGCGAAATCGCGGCTTCGGATCGCCCCACCGACAGATCACCGATCACATAAAACCGGGATTTCGAGGCAGATATTGTGTCCAATCGCCATAGCCGGGTGATGCCATCAACAGCATTGGAAAGGTGATCCGCATGCATTGCTTGATTGCAAGGCTGAGGACGCTGTCGCAGGTGCCTGGCAGGAACGCCGAGACGTTCTCAGCAGAGCGATCTGCCGCCAGTTTCAGTGCAGTCGTAAAGGCCTCTCGGAGAATGTCAGGCCGCGTGGCTGCGACGGGGCCGATGTGCCCGTTGGAGCCGATATAGCTATAACCGACGCAGTCGTTGCCGGTGAAAAGCAGCACTCCTGTGGTCGCCGGGTCATCGAGCAGATAGCGGTGATGTTTTTCGCGCGAGGCGCCTATGGCGCGGGAGTCGATTTCGGTGAGCATTTCCATGGTCGCGGCGCTGCCGTCGATCGTAAGAGTGCGGAGTGGCGGCGCTGGCAACTCCCCCATCACCCGTGCGCGCGTGGCATTGAAAAAGTAAATCGGCATCTTGGGAAAGAGGCCGTGCCGCATATAAAGGCCCTGCGAAACGCGATTGAAGGTGAAGGTAATAAGTGCCCTGTGAGCTGCCCCTGATTTCCGGGCATGCTCCACGGTTCGCCCCAATAGTTCATTCCCGATGCCCTGGCCTTGCCGGGCGGGATCGACGAACAACTGCGCGAGAAACCAAACATTCCCGCAAACCCAACTCCAGGCAAAGCCGAGAATCTCGCCACCGTCCTCAGCGACCCACAGGCCATCCGGGTCGTCCCTGAGCGAAAATAGCTGAAAGCTGGGAGGGCTTGCCATCGCCATCGGGCCGAAGCCATGCCGAACGGTAAGATCGTTGATGGCGGAAACCACCAGTGCGTCCGTCGCAGCCAAATCGTCTGCCCGAGCAGGTCTGTAAACAAGCGACATTGGGTAACTCCGGCAAAGTTTTTCCAAACCGCGCGCGAGCCGCAACGCCAATCATACCAGTTCACATGATTGCGATCTCGGACATCGTCGCTTCGCAAGGCACCTCGCGATGCCGCGGGAGAGCGGAGATATGGCTCATGATGCAACTGCCGCGCCTGCTTGGCTGCGCGATCTTGAGGCGGATTATGATGTCCTCATTCCCTCTATTTTAAGGCGCGTGCCGCCAAAACAGCCCGCGCCCCAGGTTCGACCCGCTTACCCATTATATGCGCAAAAGCAATCCGCCGCCTTGGCCCATGGCTCGCCGGAAACAGCACTATTTCCCGCTGTCGAAGGGCCGGGCACGCCGGCCCCTTCGCCTCTATTTCAGAACGAGGCGCAACGGCCCAATCAGCCTTTTGAAGCCGGAGCGCAGCATGTCGTGCTTGGTCTTCGGATTTTTGTCGGCGAACAGTCCGATGATCGACGTCTTCAGTTTGTCGCGCCATTGGGATTTCCCAGGCGCCGTCGGTTTCAGCCCGCAGCGGCGCAGGAGATAGTTCATCTGATAGACGGCCGCCTCCCGGTCGCAATCGCGCACGCAGAAATGAATGCCAAGGGCGATGGAATAGATATCGCCGTTTTTGAAAGCATGCGGCGCTTTCGATGGATGGTGGACGCCTGTCCCCTGGTCCAGGGCATAGACCGTCGCCTTGCTCTGTTTTTCGATCGTATATTTGGCGGCGTTGAGATCGCCCGTGTAGTATTTTTCGATTTCCTTGTCGGGCAAGACGGAGCGATCGTTTGCGTCCCAAATATTGGCTGTGCGATTGCCGTGAATCTGGAACAGAAATGTAGCTTCGTGATCGATGTGATAGGGTGTTACGGCCTCCGGCGAGGCGAGGAATATGTAGGCGTCTTCCCAGGTGACCTCGTCTCGCGAGCAACCGGTGTCGGCAAGGATTTCGCTCATGAGCTGATCGAGCAATGCTCGATATTCGGGATCGCGCTGAACGCTGTAGAGCAGAACCCAGGATCCTGATTCCGCCAGGTTCGAGATCGCTTCATTGACGCTTTCCACCTTGTCGTTCAGCGGCACGGCCCAGCCGGCGTCAACGGGCGCTCCACCTGCCTGCCAGCGCACGCTTCTCGTGCTTGTGTCCGCAAGCAGCGATTTCGCAAGTTCGGCAAGGCGCGGAAGCGAGAACAACCGATGTCCGACCAAGTTGTGGCTGAACTGGAATGACCGTTTATTGAAGTCATTTCTGAAAGCATTCGGTCCCACCGCGATACTCTGCGTATCCAGGGAAGCTGGTTTCGTCACGGTGGCTGTAAGCATGATCGGCATCCTTCAGGTTGGCGGAGACTAGGAAGTCTCACGAAACTGTGATTGCCGTTCACATTTTTGTCATCTTGTCCAATGGTGGAGGAGCATCCTACGATTGGATCATCTTACGCCTGAATCGGGTATCGCCTCGCGCAGATGCAACCGCGCAAGTTTATGACATGTTTTCAACTAGTTGATCTGCGTTGGAGCTGCTTCTGCCGATTTCCGAGAATGAAGAAGCTTAGGCGCTCGTCTTCTCAGACGCAGCCGCCTCCGAGCTGGCCGCATTTGCGTTGGAAGCGGCCGATGGCCAGGTGATGTAGTAGTACTGCGATCCGACCTGGCCGAAATAGGCCTCGTTGCCGGTGATCTTGTCGACGAAACTACCGTCGGAATTCTTGACGAAAGTTCCATCGGAACCGCGGGTGAGATGAGCCTTCAGGAAGTCGTTCCAATCGCTGGTGGGGATCGTGTCGCCCGTCTTGATGGTCGTACTCTGTTCGCTGTCGGCATCGACATCCCATGCCTGGATCGAAATGCCCCTGGTCGGGTCGGAGACCGTCAGTGTACCATTGTCGAGCGCATCGAGCATGGCCTGAGCCTGGCCGCCCTTGCCCTCGCTTTTGACCGCGTCCTGCAGGTTCTGTTTCAGGAGATCCATGAATGAGCTGCTGGTCATGTCGGGATCGGATTCCGATGCCGTGGAATCCTCGGTTTGATTTGCCGAGAGGCCGTTGAGCATGCTCGTGAGCGATGCCTGCGATTGCGACGGCAGGCTGGAGAGATCGCTGCTGCTGGCATCGTCCAGCAGCGGGTCGCTGTTCGAATCCTGCGAAGCGTCTGGTGTCTGCAGCAACTGCAGCGCCATTTGCGATGCGAGCAATCGGGTCGTGGTCAATGCCGAGACCATAGGTCGTTCCTTCCCAATATGGCAGCCATCATGCCGGAAGCCGCCTTGACGGTCGATCAACACGCGCCCGTTCGGGCGGCGCATCGGAGATGTCCTCGACTGTAGGAAGATGGACTTACCCGGGGCTTGTGCGGTGGTTTCAGCGCGGCGGCTGCGCACCTTCACCGTGATGCGCCTTCAGCGGCAATTCCGGCAGGAAGAGCAGCGCGATCAGGGCCAGCCCTATAATTACGGTTCCGGTGGCGAAGGTCATGGCGATGGCGTGGCGGTAAAGCGCGATCGCAGCCGCATGAGCTTCCGGCGAAGCGGCGGCAAGTTGCTTCAAGCCGCCTTCGGTCAGCGACGGCAGGTCGAGACCGTGGGACGAGCCAATCGCCTTTTGCACGCGATAGGCCAGGATCGCGCCGGAACCGGTGACGCCGATCAGGCCGCCGAGCGAACGGAAGAAGGCAAGCGTTGCGGTGCCGACGCCGCGATGCGCAAGCGGCAGGGCATTCTGCACCGCGACCGTCATGGTCGGCATCACCAGTCCGAGCCCCAGGCCGAGCGCGAAGATCGGGGGCTCGATGATGGCGAAGCCCTTGCTGGTCGCAATGGCCCAGGCGAGTGTGGCAAAGGCGGCCGTCGCGAGGCCGAGCCCGCAAAGCTGGGCCGGCTTGTAGCGGCCCGAACGCTGCAGCAGCACGCGGCCGTTGAGCATGGAGGAGATAACGAAGCCGATCATCAGCGGGCCCGTCAGGAAGCCGGAATGCGAAGGAGTGACGCCCATCACCATCTGGAAGAACAATGGGAAGAACAGGGTGGCGCCGAGCATGCCCATGAAGGTGAGGGCGAGCACCAGGCAGGCGATGACGAACAGCCGGTTGCGGAAGAGATCAGGCGGCAGCACCGGCTCTGGTTCATGTCTGATATGAAAGACGAAGAGAATTCCGAGGACAAGCGCTGCGGCGGAAAGACCGAGAATCTGCGCCGAATCCCAGGCCCATTCGTTGCCGCCAAGCGCGAGCGCCAGCAGGAAGCTGGTGGTGCAGGCAGTCAGCAGCACGGCGCCGAGATAATCGATACGGCGGCTGCGCGCCTGATGGCGGCGCTTCAAGGCGCGGCCGATCATGACGAGTGCTACTGCGCCGATCGGCAGGTTGACGTAAAAGATCCAGTGCCAGGAGAGCAGGTCGGTGATGACGCCGCCGAGAATCGGGCCGATCACGCTGCAGACGGCGAAGACGGCGGCGATCGAACCTTGATTGCGCCCGCGCTTGGCCGGGGGCACGAGATCGCCGATGATGATCTGCGCGAGCGGCAGCAGTCCGCCGGCGCCAAAGCCCTGAATGGCACGGAAGATGATGAGCTGCAGCAGCGTCTGCGCCATGCCGCTCAACACGGAGCCGAGAAGGAAGATGAGGATTGCCGCGTAGATCATCGGCTTGCGGCCATACTGATCGCTGAGCTTGCCGTAGAGCGGCATGGTGCTGGTCGAGGCCAGGACATAGGCGCTCACCACCCAGGAAAGATGCGTAACGCCGCCGAGATCGCTGACGATGCGCGGCAGGGCGGTCGCGACGATGCTCTGGTCGATGGCGCCGAGGCCCAGCACGATCATCAGGCCAAGGATGACGGCACGGATTTCGCCGCGGTCGGCCGCATCTCCGTCGCTCGCCCGCTGCGGAGCGGCCTGTTGAACCTGTGGTGTCATTGTCCGATCTCTCCGAGCGGGCCGATGGCGGCGCGGATGGCGGCGCGCGCCTCGGGTGACAATTTGGCGAGTTCGAAGGCGAGCCAGTCGGTTCGCCTCTGCTTTATGCCTTGAATGAGAACTCGCCCCTTCTCCGTGGCGATCAATCCGCTGCGCCGCCGGTCTTCCGGGTCGGGAGCGGAGCGGGTGACGAGGCCTTCGCGTTCCATCGCCTTGATATGTCCCGATATCGTCGGGCCGCGCAGCTTCTCCAGCCGCGCCAGCTCTGCGACGCCTATGCCCGGTTGCTGCAGAATGGCGACCAGAAGAAGCGCCTGCAGCGGCGAAATGCCGGGCTCCTCGGTTTCACGCCGCAACTGCCGATAAAGACGATGCAGAGCGGGACGCAGCGCTTCGGCGAGTACCATGGCCTCTTCAAGGTCGCGAAGATGTCCGGTTTTGCGCATGGCCATCCAGAAAGATAGGTAGGCTTCCTATCTATCTACATAACCGACACTTGCCACTTGCACAAGCGATCGGGTTCTCGAAGCTTTTTATTTGCACTTAACGCAAAAATACAACAGTTTAAAAAATGCATTGCATAAAGATCGCTATTGTGGTTTGCGTATCAGCAATATTGGCCGCGCAATTGCCTGCTGCGCCTTCGAATTGCCACGCTGCTCGGACCTTGATCGCGTCATATTCGATATGTTTGCTATGGGCGGGATTCCTGGGATGACGACAAAAACGACATGCGCCGAATTCGTTCTGTTCTTCCGCTCCTGGGTGAGCGACCCCATGCGTGTGGCCGCGATTGCGCCGTCCGGCGAGCGATTGGCCCGTCTGATGACACAGGAGATCGAGGCGCTCGACGGTCCGATCCTTGAACTCGGCCCCGGCACCGGCGTCTTCACGCGTGCGCTACTGGCCCGCGGCCTTCCTGAGAAAGACTTGACGTTGATCGAGTTCGGTGAAGAATTTACCGGTCAATTGCGCGGGCGCTTTCCTGAGGCGCGCGTAGTGCAAATGGATGCGGCGCAGCTCGTACAATGCGGGTTGTTTGCCGACGCGCCCTTCGGCGCCGTCGTCAGCGGCCTGCCATTGCTCTCCATGTCTCCCGAAAAGATCATTGCGATCGTCGGCGGCGCCTTTGCGACGATGAGGCCTGGCGGCGCACTCTATCAGTTCACCTACGGTCCGCGCTGCCCGGTGTCGCGGTCGATCCTCGATCGTCTCGGCCTGAAGGCGGTGCGCATCGGCGGCACGGTGCGCAATATTCCCCCGGCTGGCGTCTATCGGATTTCGCGCAGAAAACCGTTGGAGATCTCGATCGATCGCTGCAGGTATCATGGCAGGGAAGTGGATGCCGGGTTAGCAGCCTATGCTGCCGAAACGGGCGCGGCCGATATGGGACGGCCAGAAGCGGGTGCATAGCGGGGGTGGCCCATGGCTGATGCGAAAGAGATCGACGGCGGGGTGAGGGAAGGCCGGCGCGAACGCAAACGCCGCCAGACGCGAGAGCGCATCGAGTCGGTGGCACTCTCGCTGTTCCTCGAACGCGGCTTCGACGGCACGACGATCGAGGATATCACCGAGGCCGCCGATGTCTCCAAGCGCAGTTTCTTCGATTATTTTCCGAGTAAGGAAGAGGTGGTCTTCGCCTGGCAGGACAGCTTTTCCGACGAACTCGCCGATGCGATCGCAGCGCAGCCCAAGGATGCGTCCATTGCCGAGGTCATCGAAGGCGCTCTGACGTCCGCATTGCTTGCCGCGTCCTCGGATCCGCAGCACCTTGCCATAGCCGTCCTGATCCGCGACACGCCGGCGTTATGCGCCCGCAACCAATTGAAATATGCCAAACTCGAAGAAAAATTGACGGAAGCACTTTACGCCCGCTCCGGCGGCGCTGAAGAGGAGCGGTTTCGCCTGCGCCTGCTGTCGGCGATCGTCGTCAGCACGCTGCGCATCGGTGGCGAGCGCTGGAATGAAGGCCTGCAAGAGGCGTCATTGCAGGATTTCGCCCACCACGTGTTCGAAGAACTCTGGACGGCACTCTCTGAACTCGGAACCCTGTTGCGGCAACGCAATCCCAATCGCTAATTTCAGATCAAGGCGCCTGCCGTTTGCGGCGGCTCGACTGCCGCCGATGGCGCAGGAAATCGATCAACGCCCGCAGCTTTGCCGGCACGCGGCGGCGGTCGGCATAGTAGAGCGTCAGCCGAGCGAATGTCGGCGTCGAACTCTTGCCCGACAATATCGACCAATAAGCCCTCGATGCGCCGCCTCGAACGCAACGGCAAACAGCCTGGCGACCCGAAGAAGGCTGCACAAGTTATGCTGCAGCTCATTGCATCGGAAAACCCACCGACCCATCTTCTGTTAGGTCGCGACGCCATCAGTCTCGTTCGCGAAAAGCTCGGCCTGCTCAAGACCGAGTTCGACGCCTGGGAACAGGTCTCGGCTTCCACGGATTTCGAATAACGTCAACCAGACCATAGGGACGAAAACCGAAAACCATGTCAGATCTAAACGCAGCCAAGTCCGGTCAATTCAAGATCGGCGGCGACCTTACTGTCAATCGCCTCGGTTTCGGCGCCATGCGCATCACCGGGTCAGGCATCTGGGGAGAGCCGGCGGATCACGCCGAATCCATCCGCACCCTGAAGCGCCTGCCGGAACTCGGCATCGACTTCATCGACACGGCCGATTCCTATGGCCCTGATGTGTCCGAACGGTTGATCAAGGAGGCGCTGCACCCCTATGGCGACAAACTTGTCGTTGCCACCAAGGGAGGTCTGACCCGCACCGGGCCCGATGCATGGATTCCTCTGGGCCGCCCGGAATATCTGATCCAGCAGGCGCATAAAAGCCTGCGCAATCTCGGTGTCGAGCGGATCGATCTCTGGCAACTTCACCGCATTGACCCCAAGGTGCCGGCCTCCGAACAGTTCGGCGCCGTCAAGTCGCTGCTCGACGTCGGGATCATCCGCCACGCGGGCCTCAGCGAAGTGTCGGTGGCCGACATCGAGGCTGCTTCGAAGCATTTCAAGGTGGCGACCGTTCAAAACCGCTACAATCTGGTCGACCGCACCAGTGAAGACGTTCTCGATTATTGCGCAAAGCACAATATCGGCTTCATCCCCTGGTTCCCGCTCGCAGCCGGCGATCTCGCGAAGGAGGGCTCGCTGCTCGATACCATCGCCAAGAAGCACGGCGCAGCCCCGAGCCAGATCGCCCTTGCCTGGGTTCTGAAGCGCAGCCCTGTCATGCTGCCGATTCCGGGCACCGGCAAGGTCAAGCATCTCGAAGAGAATACCGCGGCGGTAAACATCACGCTGTCCGATGACGAGTTCTCGGCGCTGGATGCCGAAGGCAGGAAGGCGTTTGCCGCTGCCTGAGCCTTCCTCGGATTGATAAACAACTGAACGGGTGGCCGCTGATGGAGCGGCCGCCTTTATGATTCGCACGTCCTTCCGATAGCCGCGACACAGTGTAAATCCAGCCTGTCGGTTCACCGGCGCATGCCGTGAAAAGCGTGATCACGACGATGTGTATCGCACATCGCCGCATTTGGCGGCTTTAAAATAGGCGCCGAAATGCAGCGGTTGTGGGTGCTATGCGGTTTTTCAAGGAAATGTGAATAAAAGCTTTGCGTCTGATGCATTGCTGCATTGCGAAAGCCGATCTGTTAATGCCTGCCCGGCAATTATATCTACCCCCTCGAAGGCAGCGCACTCCTCCTCCCAGCGCTCCTTCATAGATTGGCAACACTCCTCCTCCTCCCAGTTGCCAATCCGGATCAAGAGCCCGATGCATCCTCCTCCCGCATCGGGCTCTTTTTATTTGCCCTTTTCCCAAGCTTGCTGTCGGGCTGATCGTGCTCATTGCTTCCAACCCACCGTTGCGCCTTTGCCTCGGTCAGATGAATTAGCGCTACATTACATTGCGAAGACAGTGCACGCCGCTTGCACCGTCCCCTTCCATCGGTATGTTGACGGCGACATTGGAATTGCGATGAAGAGGGCTGGCGCGATGCGGCGCATGGAAGATACTGGCCGATGGGGGAAGGCCTTCTTCCGGGCTGTCGCCGTCACCGCGGCGTTGTTGCTGACGGCCTGCGGCGGCCGCCCGATCGGCGTCATGCAGCCGGTCGCCGACAATATTCCCGGCACCTCCAACGTCGACCTGCTCGTCGCTACCACCCGTCTGCCGGACAAGGATCCGGCCATCCTGTTTTCGGGAGAGCGCGGTCCAGGTTTGAAGGTCGACGCCGTTAGTGTCTCGATCCCACCGGAAGCCAATCGCAAGGTCGGCCAGGTGCAGTGGCCGAACCGGCTGCCCGGCGATCCCTTAAAAAATTTCGTCACCACCTCGGTCAAGCCGCTGATGGGTGCGGCCGACATTCAAGCGTGGCTGCACACGCATCTGCCGAAGAACAAGCGCGTCCTGATCTTCGTGCATGGCTTCAACAATCGCTATGAGGATTCGGTCTATCGCTTCGCCCAGATCGTCCATGATTCCCATGCCGATGTCACGCCGGTCGTTTTCACCTGGCCGTCGCGGGCCAGCGTTTTCGACTATGCCTACGACAAGGAAAGCGCCAACTATTCCCGCGATGCGCTGGAAGAAATGCTGCGTCGCGCCGCCTCCAACCCCTCAGTCGGCGATATCACCGTCATGGCCCATTCCATGGGCACTTGGCTCGCTGTCGAGGCCTTGAGGCAGATGGCAATCCGAGACGGCCGTGTCGCGCCGAAGATCAAGAACGTCATTCTCGCTTCTCCCGACCTCGACGTTGATGTCTTCGGCCAGCAATTTGCGGCACTCGGTAAGGACAAGCCGCATTTCACCCTGTTCGTTTCGCGCGACGACCGGGCGCTGTCGCTGTCGCGCCGCATCTCCGGCAATATCGACCGCCTCGGTCAGATCGATCCGAGCGCCGAGCCCTATCGCAGCGAGTTGGAAAAGCAGGGCATCACCGTGCTCGATCTTACCAAGCTCAAGACCGGCGACCGGCTGAATCACGGCAAATTTGCCGAAAGCCCGGAAGTGGTCAAGCTGATCGGCGACCGGCTGATCGAAGGACAGACGATCACCGATTCCGATGTCGGCATCGGCGACGCAGTCGGCGCAGTCGCCATCGGCGCAGCGCAGACGGTCGGCAGCGCGGCCAGCGTCGCCGTCAGTGCGCCCATCGCCATCTTCGATCCGCGCACCCGCCGGAATTACGGCGAGCAGGTCCGCCGCCTTGGTGCATCCGCCGGCAATACCGTCGGCTCCGTTGGCGACAGCGTCGAGACGACCGGCAGCAACGTTGGCGCGACGATCAGTCGATAGTTATCTTCGCTCCGCGGAGGCGAGAGATGTGCTCGGCATTCGCTCTCCCGCAAAAACTTCATAGCCACACCTCATGATCTGATATATCACATGGTGCATCAAATCGAGCTTACGCTCTGCGGGTGGAACTTCAGGAATGGACGAAAATAAGCGGACGGTCATCGTCGTCGGCGCCGGCGTTATCGGTGTGGCGATCGCCTTCGAATTGCAGCGACGCGGACGGCAGGTGACGCTCGTGGACAAGGGCGAGCCGGGTGAGGGCGCCTCCTTCGGCAATATGGCCAGTATCGCGCTCGATTTCGCCGCCAGTTCAGGCCCGTCCACCTGGCGCAAGATTCCCGGTTGGCTGCTGGATCCGGAAGGTCCGGTTTGGCTCAGGCCTTCCTACGCGCCGAAAATGCTGCCATGGTTCCTGCGCTTCGTCGCCGCCGGTCGGCCCTCTCGGCTGAGGGAGATCGAAGATGCCGGCATGAGCCTGTCCCGCCACGCACTCGGCGATTTCAGAACGATGCTCGATGCCATCGGTGCGCCGGATCTGATGACGGCTGAGGGCTGTCTGGCCATCTATGAGACCGAATCGGAGTTTGTCGGCGACCGCAGTCAACTTGAGCTGATGCGGCGCTATGGCTTCGAACACAAGGTTCTCTCCGGCGCCGAAATCCGCGATTGCGAGCCGGCACTGTCGCCAAAAATTGCCAAGGCGGTATTGCTGCCGGACAACAAGTCGATCCGCGATCCCCACCAGCTTGTCCTTAAGCTGCTGGACACCGCCAAGGCTCTCGGCGCCACCTTCACCTCCGGCGCGGTCCGAACCGTCGAGCGCCAGGCAAATGGCGGCATGGTGGTGCTTCTCGACGGCGGAAGACGACTGGAGGCCAATGATGTCGTACTCGCCGCCGGCGTCCGTACGCGCTTCATCGCCTCCGCGCTTGGCGAACCGATCCCGCTGGAGACCGAACGCGGCTATCACACGCAGATCATGAAGCCCGGCATTGCCATGCGCTATTCGATCATCTGGCCGCATCGCGCCTTCATGGTAACCCCGACGGCCGGCGGCATTCGCGTCGGCGGCAATGTCGAATTGGCCGGTCTCGATGCGCCGCCGGATTTCCGCCGTCCGCGCATCCTTGTCCGCCACGCCCAGCGGGCGCTGCCGGGCCTGCAGGTGGAAGACGCCAAGGACTGGATGGGCCATCGCCCGGCGCTGCCCGATACGATCCCGATCATCTCGCCGTCCTCGCGCATTTCCGGCGTCTGGTACGCCACCGGCCATGGTCACCTGGGCCTGACCTTTTCGGCGACGACAGCAAGGTTGATGGCCGATATGATGAGCGGCGTCACGCCCGACGTCGACATGAACCCGTTCCGCATTAATCGCTATTAGGCATCACCCGTCACGTCTGATTTGGAGTTTCGACATGAGATGGAAGCGCACGATCCAGTTGTTGGACGTTCATTGCGAAGGTGAGATCGGCAAGGTCGCGATCGGCGGCGTGCCCAAAATTCCCGGCAATACGATCGCCGAGCAACTGCAATGGCTGAACACTGATCCGAAAGGCGAGGAACTGCGCCGCTTCCTGGTGCTTGAGCCGCGTGGCGCGCCGATCGGCTCCGTCAACCTGCTGCTGCCGGCCAAGCACCCCGAAGCCGATGCAGGCTTCGTCGTCTTGCAGCCGGATCAGGCGCATGCGAGCTCCGGTTCGAACTCCATCTGCGTGACGACGGCGCTGCTCGAATCCGGCATCGTCGAGATGAAGGAGCCGGAAACAGTAGTTACGCTCGATACCGCTGCCGGCTTGGTGCGGGCGACCGCCACCTGCCGCGATGGCCGCTGCGAGAAGGTGCGGCTCACCATGGTTCCGTCCTTCGTGCATGAGCTGGATGTGCAGATCGATACGCCGCATTGGGGCAGGATCAAGCTTGATCTCTGCTATGGCGGTATATTCTACGCGCTGGTCGATGTCGGCGAGGTCAATCTGACCATCGAGAAGGCCAACGCCGCATCGCTTGTGCAGGCCGGCATGATACTCAAGGAGCTGATCAACCGGACGATCCCGGTCGTGCATCCGGAAATTCCGGCAATCTCCGGCGTTGCCTACGTCATGTTCCGGGATATCGATGCCGATGGCGCGGTCCGCACCTGCACGACCATGTGGCCCGGCCGCGCCGACCGTTCGCCCTGCGGCACCGGCAGTTCCGCCAATCTCGCCACGCTGCATGCCCGCGGCAAGGCCAAGGTCGGCGATGTCTTCAAGTCCCGTTCGATCATCGGCTCGGAATTCGAGGTCGGCCTTCAGGCGGTCACGGAAGTTGCCGGCAAACCCGCCATCATCCCCACCATCACCGGCCGCGGCTTCACCTTCGGTCTGAGCCAGGTGGCGCTCGATCCCTTCGATCCCTTGGTGAATGGTTTTGCCGTGACGGACGTCTGGGGGCCATCGGCGGGGGATATTTAAAGCCCTCGCCCCAGCGGGGAGAGGGCAGCGCGTAGCGCGGGTGAGGGGCGTTGCCGGGTAACATTCAAACGGCAACTGCAGGAAAATCCTTACGGTGCATTGCCCCCTCAACCTGCCCTTCGGGCATCCTTCTCCCCGCTGGGGAGAAGGTGAGTTATTTCGGATAAATCACACCCTTGCGCAAAATGATGTTCCCATAAAGCCGTGGCTCGCTCGTTTGCACCAGCGCGTGCGCCTGCTTCACCCGCTCGTAGAATTCCGCCGGCAGGAGCGGCACGACCTTAATGTCGGGGACATGCTGCCGGCAAACGTCGATCATTTCCGCATGCACGGGATCGAGGGCATCGCGATCCTGCTTGACCGTCGCGCGGAAAATGGCCTGCGGCACGAAATCGTCGATCGGCAACACGCTTAGTATGGCGTCGAGCACTCTGACGACGCCGTGGCCGTCGAGGCGGATGAGGCGGCGGGCATGTTCGAGACCCGGATAATTGCCGTCGACGAGGGCGATTTCATCGCCGTGTCCCATGGCGCGCAGCGTCGCCAAAAGGTCGGGGCTCAACAACGGGTCAATGCCCTTCAGCATGGTCTATCTCCTTGAAAAGTATGTTCTGGTCGATGAGGTAGCGCGCGAAGATCGGCAAGCTGGCGCCGCCGATGGCGCGTGCCTGCGGGCCCACCGCACCTTCGATGATCTCGGGCATGACGACGCCTTGCAGGTCGAGCTCCGAAGCCGCTTTGATGGTGGCGCGCACGACCCGTTCACGCACCCAGTCGGGAAACCCACCGTCGATGATGGCGGCGCTGAAATCGATGATGGAGGCGGCGGCGACGATCGCCTGCGCCAGTGCCTTGGCCGTATCCTGAATCCAGGTTTCCAGCGGCTCGCCGAAGTCGATCCAGTTATCTGCCGAATACCAGAGCGGCCGCGGATCAAAGCCGCGATCCCTCAGCAGATTTTCGAGCACGAAGATCGAAGCGATGTCGAGCAACTGCCGGGTTTCACCGTTGCGTCCGCGCACGGGTAGCGGGCCGAGTGCCCCTGCCGTTCCGGTACGTCCCACGAAGATCGAGGAGTTCAGGACGATGCCGCCGCCAAGGAAGGAGCCGATGAAGAGGTAGACGAAATCCGGATAGCGCGGACCGACGCCGAAGACGAGTTCGGCCCCGCAGGCGCTGGTGGCGTCGTTCTGCAGATAGACGAGGTAGGGCACACGGGCAGCAACCTCCGCCTGCAGGTCGAAACCACGCCAGGCCTCCATCGCCCCATCGGGTGCGCCGACTTCTTCCGCCCAGTTCCAGAGTTCGAAAGGTGCGGCGATGCCGACCCCGGCAAGCCGCCGGCGCTCTTCGCTGCTGAGGCGTGCTTCAAGTTCCTGAATGCCTGATGTGACGAAGGACATGATGTCTTGCGGCAGCGGGTAGGGGTAGATCTGATGGAGCTGCATTCGTATGCGCCCTACGAAATCCATCAGCACGAGATCGGCGCTTCGCCGGCCGATTTTGACGCCGAAGGAAAGCACCGCATCCGGATTGAGCCGCATCGGAATGGAAGGCTGCCCCACGCGCCCGCGCACGGGCTCGCCGCGCGACAGCAGCCGCTCTTTCTCCAGCGCACGCATGATGACGGAGACCGTCTGCGCCGACAGTCCGCTGCGCCGTGCAATCTCCGCCTTCGACAGGGCGCCGTGACGACGCACGAGCGACAGCACCAGCCGTTCGTTATGCGCGCGCACGCGCACCTGATTCGCGCCCCCGCTGGGGTCGAGAATCATGGGTGATGATGGCGTATCTGCCGGGTCTTGTAAGGGAGACATTGGCCCGCTCCTTCCATCATGGCCATGCCGTATTGTTCAGCAACATGCCACATCCGATTAATAATTCAATCCGATTTATTTATTGACAGGAGGAAATCTTTAGGATCAGATATGCGCGTTGGAGGATGTGAGCATGGCCTTGGAGGCAGCCGATCTGGAAGAAATCCAAGCAGACATGACACGTCTTAGATCCGGTCTCACTGCGAGCCGAGACCGCCGGAAGTTCCGGTCTATTCAAATTTTGGGAGGATTGAATGAAGAAATCTGTTGTTTCCGCAGCACTCGCCGCTCTGGCGATCGGCGTCGCCTTTGCCGCTCCGGCCAAGGCTGCCGACGTTTCCGCCTGCCTGATCACTAAAACGGACACGAACCCCTTCTTCGTCAAGATGAAGGAAGGTGCTACCGCTAAGGCCAAGGAACTCGGCGTAACGCTGAAGTCCTATGCCGGCAAGATCGATGGTGATAGCGAAAGCCAGGTTGCTGCCGTCGAGAGCTGCATCGCCGAAGGCGCCAAGGGCATTCTGATCGCCGCTTCCGATACCAAGGGCATCGTTCCGACGGTCAA
The DNA here is from genome assembly GCF_036528765.1 of Rhizobium sp. BR 362. NCBI lineage: Bacteria > Pseudomonadati > Pseudomonadota > Alphaproteobacteria > Hyphomicrobiales > Rhizobiaceae > Rhizobium > Rhizobium sp. BR 362. Next base: position 373,855 of record NZ_JARWGH010000004.1, read on the forward strand.
AAAGGCGCGTGACGCGGGCCTCCTGGTCATCGCGCTCGACACGCCGCTGGATCCGGCCGATGCCGCCGATGCGACCTTCGCAACCGACAATCTTCTCGCCGGCAAGCTGATCGGCGAATGGGCCAACAAGACGCTCGGCGACAAGGCCAAGGACGCCAAGATCGGCTTCCTCGACCTGACCCCGTCGCAGCCGACCGTCGACGTCCTGCGTGACCAGGGCTTCATGATCGGCTTCGGCATCGACCCGAAGGACCCGAACAAGATCGGCGACGAGAACGATCCGCGCATCGTCGGCCATGACGTCACCAACGGCAACGAGGAAGGTGGCCGCAAGGCCATGGAAAACCTCCTGCAGAAGGACTCCAGCATCAACGTCATCCACACGATCAATGAGCCGGCCGCTATCGGTGCCTATCAGGCGCTGAAGGCCGTCGGACTGGAAAAGCAGGTCCTGATCGTTTCGGTTGACGGCGGCTGCCCCGGCGTCAAGTCGGTCAAGGATGGCGTAATCGGCGCGACCTCGCAGCAATATCCGCTGATGATGGCTGCGCTCGGCGTCGAAGCGATCAAGAAGTTCGCCGACACCGGCGAGAAGCCGAAGCCGACCGAAGGCAAGTCCTTCTTCGACACCGGCGTTTCGCTGGTGACGGACAAGCCGGTTCCCGGCCTGAAGTCGATCGACACCAAGGAAGGCACCGCGAAGTGCTGGGGCTGAGCCCCATCCTCGGTCTGGCGTGATCTTAGTCGAAGAACTGCTTGCTGATGCGGTTCTTCGGCTCGGGATTATGCCGTCGTAATACCAACGCCGGCCGGGTTTGAGCCCCGGCCGGTTTCAACCCCGGCGGTTTCCGCGTAGTTCGGCGCGGTTGCGGAGGAAAACAATGACCGGCGCACAGGAATTCGAGCGTGTTCTCGATGGCAGCGACAAGAACGTCGCCTCGTTCGAGCACCAGGATGTCACTCTTCTTAAACGCACACAGCATTTCTTGCATTCGACGCCGGCCGCGGTGCCGTTGATCGTCTTGGTGATGGCAATCATCATCTTCGGCATTGCCATCGGCAGCCGCTTCTTTTCCGCCTATACGCTGACGCTTGTTCTGCAGCAGATCGCCATCGTCGGCATTCTCGGCGCGGCGCAGACGCTGGTCATTCTAACTGCCGGCATCGATCTTTCGATCGGCGTGATCATGGTCATTTCCGCCGTCATCATGGGCAATTGCGCCATAACCTACGGCATGCCGACGCCGATCGCCGTTCTTGCCGGCATGTTAGCGGGCGGAGTCTGCGGATTGCTCAACGGTTTCCTCGTCGCCACCATGAAGCTGCCGCCGTTCATCGTGACGCTCGGCACCTGGAACATCGTCATGGCGACGAATTTCATCTATTCGGCCAACGAGACCATTCGCGACACCGATGTCGACGAACAGGCGCCGCTCCTGCATTTCTTCGCAATCAGCTTCCGGCTTGGCGGCGCGGTGCTGACGCTTGGCGTCATTGCCATGGTGCTGCTGGTCGTCGGCCTTTGGTACGTCCTCAATCACACGGCCTGGGGCCGGCATGTCTACGCTGTCGGCGATGATCCGGAAGCGGCAAAATTGTCGGGCATCCAGACCAAGAAAGTGCTGCTCGCCGTCTATGGTGTTTCGGGACTGATCGCGGCCTTTGCCGCTTGGGTCTCGATCGGCCGCAACGGCTCGATCTCGCCATCCTCGGCCGTGACGGACTTCAATCTTCAGGCGATTACCGCGACCGTGATCGGCGGCATCTCGCTCTTCGGTGGCCGCGGTTCGATCCTCGGCACGTTGTTCGGCGCGATGATCGTCGGCGTGGTTTCCATGGGCCTCAACATGCTCGGAGCCGACCCGCAGTGGAAGGTTCTTTTGACAGGCGTGCTCATCATCGGCGCCGTCGCGATCGATCAATGGATCAGAAAGGTGTCGGCATGACCACGACTGGCGAACCTCTTCTCACGGCACGCGGCCTCGTCAAGCGCTACGGACGCGTGACCGCCCTCGACAATGCCGATTTCGACCTCTATCCCGGCGAAATCCTGGCCGTCATCGGCGATAACGGCGCCGGCAAATCCTCGCTGATCAAGGCGATTTCCGGCGCGACCACGCCCGATGAAGGCGAGATCAAGCTAGAGGGGAAACCCGTCCACTTCAGATCGCCGATGGAAGCGCGCGAGGCCGGCATTGAGACGGTCTATCAGAACCTGGCATTGTCGCCGGCGCTCTCGATCGCGGACAATATGTTCCTCGGCCGCGAGATCCGGAAGCCCGGCATTCTCGGCTCCTGGTTCCGCATGCTCGACCGGCCGGCGATGGAAAAGCGCGCCCGCGACAAGCTCACCGAACTTGGCTTGATGACGATCCAGAACATCAACCAGGCGGTGGAAACACTGTCGGGCGGCCAGCGCCAGGGTGTGGCGGTGGCACGCGCCGCCGCCTTCGGTTCCAAGGTCGTCATCATGGACGAGCCAACGGCCGCCCTTGGCGTCAAGGAAAGCCGCAAGGTGCTGGAGCTTATCCTGGACGTCCGCGCCCGCGGCTTGCCGATCGTGTTGATCTCCCACAATATGCCACATGTCTTCGAGGTGGCGGACCGCATCCACATCCACCGCCTCGGGCGTCGTCTGACCGTGATCAACCCGAAGGAATATTCGATGTCGGATGCCGTTGCCTTCATGACTGGCGCCAAGACTCCTCCGACGGAGACTGTCGCCGCATGAGTTCGGTGCTTGAGGGAATCGCCGACGAGATTATCGGGCGCGCCGACGGCGCAAAACGGTTTCTCGTTGCGATTGCCGGCCCGCCCGGCGCCGGCAAATCGACGCTGGCGGACAATATAGCCGAAGCGCTTAAGGCCAAGGGCGAGAGCGCCGAGGTCCTGCCGATGGACGGCTTCCACATGGACAATGCCGTGCTGATCGAAAAGGGCCTGCTGAAACGCAAGGGCGTTCCCGAAAGCTTCGACGTCCGCGCCTTTCTCGATATCGTGAAGGCGGTGCGCGCGGCCGATCAGGAAGTGCTGGTGCCGGTCTTCGATCGCTCGCGCGAGATCGCCATCGCATCGGCCCGCGTCGTCTCCCCCGATCACCATTTCATTATCATAGAGGGCAACTACCTGCTCTTCAATCAGGGCAAGTGGGCGGATCTGGAAGGCATGTTCGACTATTCGATCATGCTGGCACCACCGATGGAGGTTCTGGAGCAGCGCCTCTGGGAGCGTTGGAGGGGCTATAAGCTCGACGACGAGGCGGCTGGCGCCAAGGTCTACGGCAACGACCTGCCGAACGGCCGGCTGATCCTCGAGAACCGCCGCCCGGCCGACTTCACCATCGATATCGTGCAGGGCTGAGCCTCCACCGTCATTTACACGTCGCCATCGATTGTTTTGCGGTGGCGTATGGTGCTATTCGAAGCGCGACAACCATTCAGAGGTTCGCGCCCATGCAAAAGCTCACCATCCGCCGCCCCGACGATTGGCATCTGCATCTGCGTGATGGCGCCGTGCTGCAAGGCGTGATCGCCGACACCTCGAGGCATTTCGCCCGGGCCATCATTATGCCGAACCTGGTGCCGCCGGTCGTCACCACGGCGGATGCGGCGGCCTATCGCGAGCGCATTTTGAAGGCATTGCCGGCAGGCGACCGCTTTCAGCCGCTGATGACGCTCTATCTCACCGAGCACACCGATCCCGACGATGTCGAGGAAGGCAAGAAAAGCGGGCTCATCACCGCCGTCAAACTCTATCCCGCCGGGGCGACGACCAATTCCCATGGCGGTGTGCGGAATATGGACAAGGCGATGCCGGTGCTGGAGCGCATGGCCAAGATCGGCCTGCCGCTCTGCGTGCACGGCGAGGTGACGGCGCCGGAGGTGGATATTTTCGACCGCGAGGCCGTTTTCATCGAAACCGTGCTCGATCCGCTGCGTCAGCGTTTGCCGGAACTGAGAGTCACCATGGAGCATGTGACGACATCGGACGGCATCGGCTACATCAAGTCGGCAAAGGCCAATCTCGCCGGCTCGATCACCACGCACCATCTGATCATCAACCGCAATGCCATCCTCGTCGGCGGCATCAGGCCGCATTATTATTGCCTGCCGGTTGCCAAGCGCGAAAGCCACCGCCTGGCGCTGCGTGCGGCCGCCACGAGCGGTGACGCCAGGTTCTTCCTCGGCACCGATTCCGCCCCGCATGTCGATCCGCTCAAGGAATGCGCCTGCGGCTGCGCCGGCATCTACACATCGGTCAACACAATGAGCTGCCTGGCGCATGTTTTCGAGCAGGAAGGCGCGCTCGACAAACTCGAGGCTTTCGTTTCGCTGAACGGCCCCGCCTGGTATGGGCTAGCAGCAAATGAGGATCGCATTACCTTGATCCGCCGCGCGGAATCGGTGGGCTTTCCCGACAAGATCGAAACCGAGGCAGGCCCCATTACCGTGTTCGATCCGATGTTCCCCCTGCACTGGGATGTCGAGAGCTGACAAAAATAGTTCTGGAATGTGCGATCGATAATATTTTTGTTCAGAAACGCTTTTCGTAATATGAAAAGCATATTTCCTTGAAATACATGATCTTTATCGGATCGCGTAGCCAATTTGATAACCCTTGAAGGTTAGGGTTATGCCGATCCCCAACGGTGCGAAATGAAACCGTCGAAGGAAGAGCATGGAGCTTGATTATAATTCTCTTCTGCTGGCCCTTGGCGTTTCCGCGTCCTGTCTGGCGGTGACGCTGGTTGGAAGCTGGTTTTCCCGCCGGCCGGAGACATTCCTGCTGACCTGTTCTGCTGGCCTTGTCCCGATTGTCGCCGGGATTTTCACCTATGGTGCCTATGTAGACAAGCCGCGACTGGTGCTTGCCATTCTCACCTTCGTGCTGTTTTTCATCGGCTTTTCGACGATCTGGGCGGCGGGATATCAGTTCCGCATGCGCCGGTTCTCCAAGGCCCGCGTTTTGCTGGGAAGCTTGGCCGGCATTGCCGCTTCCGTGCCGGCCATGCTCGCGGGTTACGATGGCCTTGCCTTCATGGGCGACAATATTGTTGTTACAGTGCTCCTCCTGCTGACGGCGCGCGAATATTGGTTGAGCCGTCAGGAGGCGCCGACGCCGCTCTACGGCATCACCGCGCTTTATGCACTGACGGCTATTTCCTTTGCGCTGTGTGCAGGTGTCCTCATCTGGGACGGCAAACTCGTGCTCGGCCATGCGCCGGACAATTGGGCCGAAGATGTCAGCCTTGCCATCTGCATCGCCGGCATGACCGGCATCGGCGCCCTGTCGCTCGCCCTGCATCAATGGCGTTTGGCGGCCCATCATCGTCTGCAGGCCATCACCGATCCGCTGACTGGCCTGCTCAATCGCCGTGCGCTGTTCGATCTCTATGGCCACCGCTCTTTCGGCCCGTCCATGGCCGTGATCGTCTTCGATATCGATCGCTTCAAGTCCGTCAACGATCAGTACGGCCATGCCACCGGCGATATCGTGCTCAAGCTTTTTGCGAAGGAACTGGCGGTCGGACTGCGGGCCTCCGACACGGTAGCCCGTCTCGGCGGCGAGGAATTCGCGCTGGTCCTCGACAATGCCTTGCCGGGCCGGGCAGAGCAGATCGCCGAGCGGGTGCGCGACGCCTTTGCTGCCCGCGAGATCACCGCGGATGGCAGATCGTTCGCCTGCACGGTCAGCGCCGGTGTCGCGCTCGGCACCGCCGACGGCATCGCTTTCGACAGCGTCCTCAGTACCGCCGACAAGGCGCTTTATGCCGCCAAGCGCAATGGCCGCAACCGTGTCGAGGTTGCGACCTATCTGCACGCCGTCTCGCCGGACGTTTCCCGCACGGCATCCTGCTCGCGCCCCGGTTGATCGGTCAAAACAGAGCACGGACAAAGGCGCAGGCGGCAAGCAGCGACGCCAAGGTGCGTACATGGTTCCACCTTGTCCAATCGGTGAGATAAGTACTCCAAAACTGGGCTGCTTCCGCCGCACGGCCATCGACCTTATCGAGAGCGTCGTTCAAGGGCACGTTGAATATCATGGTCGAAAGAAGGCTGGCGACGAGGTAGAGCGCCGCGCCCGCCAGCATCAGCATGCTGGTGCCGCCCCGCCAGTAGAGGATTGCCATCACGGCGATGAATAGCGAGAGCGCAGCCGTCAACAGGAACAGCACGATAAAGGGTGAACGCACGATCGTCGTATTGATCGATTGCATGGCGGCGATCCCCTGATCGACGGTGAGACGACCGAAGGCCTGCATGATGAAGGTCGAGAAGGCAAAGTAGACGCCGGCGAGAAGGCCGCTGCCGAGTGCGGCGACAATAAGAGCGATATTCGTGATCGGATAGGTCATGACTGGACACTCCAGATGCCGGCTACGGCGGTTTCACGGGCATAGTCGGAAAAATCTTTGGGCATCCTGCCGAGGATACGGCTGATGCCGTCCATGACAGGCGAGTTGCGGCCGTCGAGCACCTCCGTGAAAAGCTCACGCAGGAGATCGGTCGTCTCTTGCGGCAGGCCGTAGGCGGTCATCTCGGCGATGAAAGCATCGATCGGAACTGTTTCATACCCGATAGTCCTGCCGGAGGCAGCCGCGATTTCGGAAACCGCCTGGCGAAAGGTCAGGGCGCGGGGGCCAGTCAGTTCGTAGGTCTGGTTCCGGTGACGGGGATCGGTGAGACATACGACAGCCGCATCGGCGATGTCGTCGGCATCGACGAAAGGCTCCGGCACATCGCCGGCCGGCAAAGTGAGCTTTCCCTGGAGAAGCCCGTCGACGAAAGCGCCCTCGCTGAAATTCTGGTTGAACCAACTGGCGCGCAGCACGGTGTAATCAACGCCGGCTGCCTTGAGTTTCTCCTCGCTGCGAACCGCGCCATCCTCGCCGCGTCCGGAGAGCAGCACGATGTGCCCGACGCCCGCTTCGATCGCCGCTTTCGCAAGAGCCGCTATGGCGTCCGCTGCCCAGTCGACCGAAAGATCCGGCTGGAATGTGACATAGGCGGCGGAAGCGCCTTCCAGCGCCTGATGCCACGGAGTGCGGTCCTGCCAATCGAAGCGCGGTGTCGTCGAGCGAGAGGCGGCACGAACCGTGATGCCGCGCTCCTTCAGGCGCTCGGCGACGCGACCGCCGGTTTTTCCCAATCCGCCGATGATGGCTATTGTCGAGATCTGCATTTCAAGCTCCTCCAGCGTCAAATGTGATAAATTCTCTCATTTGCGAAATGTGATAAACTCTCTTATATCATCTGTCAAGAACGACGAGCGAGTGGTGGCATGACGCAGGAACCGATTGTGAAACGCAGGCGCAGCAAGGAAGAGGCGGGGACACCACGCCGAATCCCGAGCCAGCAGCGCGGCCGCGAGCGCGTCGAGCGCATATTGTCGGTTGCGATGGAACTGATAAAAAAGAACGGCAGTGACGCGTTGCGCATGGGCGAAATCGTCGAAAAGGCCGGCGTATCCTTCGGTTCGCTCTATCAATATTTCCCCGACAAGACCGCCATCATCCGCGTGCTGGCCGAACGCTTCAACGAACAAGGGCGGCAATGTGTGGAGATCGAACTGGCCCGTGTGCAAAGCACTGAGGATCTTCAGGGCGCGCTTGGCAGCATCGTCGACGGTTACTACGCGATGTTCCGCGATGAACCGGTCATGCGGGATATTTGGCATGCGACACAGGCGGACAAGCTTCTACAGGAGATCGATGCCGAGGATATGGAATGGCATTCCCAGGCTTTTCTGGCCGTCCTTCATCGTCTCTGGCCGGCGCGCGATTCCGAGGAGCTGGCTCGGATTGCGCGACTAACCATGCAATTGGTCGCCGCCGCCGTTCGCTATGCGATTTCGATCGAGAAGGAGGAGGGCGACAGGTCGATCGCCTTGTTCAAGGCAATGCTGCCCGCCAATATCGGCGCTGTTTCGGCGAAGCCGCCGCAATCGATGCAATAGCCTCGGGAAGAGGAGCGCACAAAACCGATCCGTCTGGAAACCTTGGCCACTTGCTGCTATTGCCGCAGGAATGTCTTAAATGGCGAAGGAGGCCCGCATGACCACCCAGATGACATTTTCCGATCGCGCCGTCATGGCCGAGCTGGTGGCGAAGATGCTTTGGGAGATCAAGGCGGTGCATTTCAGCGCCGAGAAGCCTTATAAGCTAGCCTCCGGCATGGCGAGCCCGGTCTACATCGATTGCCGCAAGCTGATTTCCTATCCGCGCATCCGCGCGACGGTGATGGATTTCGCCGCCAGCATCGTCATGCGGGACGCCGGCTTCGAGCAGTTCGATTGCGTCGCGGGCGGCGAGACGGCGGGTATCCCCTTCGCCGCCTTCCTCGCCGAGCGCCTTGATCTGCCGATGATCTATGTCCGCAAGCAGCCGAAGGGCCATGGCCGCAATGCGCAGATCGAGGGCCATATGCCGGAAGGCGCCCGTGTCCTGGTCATCGAGGATCTGACGACGGCGGGCGGCAGCATGTTCACCTTCATCGACGCCATCCGCGCCGCCGGCGGCATCGTTGATCACGGTATGGCGCTGTTTTACTACGGAATTTTTCCGGAAGCCGAGGAGCGGTTTGCCAACGCGAAGGTTCGGCTCCACCACATCGCCACCTGGCGTGACGCGCTTGCCGTCGCCAAGGCGCAAAAACTGTTCGACGACAAAACGCTCGAGGAAGTCGAAGCGTTTCTCAATGCGCCGCTCGCCTGGTCCGGCCGGAATGGCGGCGTATCGGAACTGGCAACAAAGTGACGCTTTGCTTTTGCCGCAAATTTATCTAATCGATTTATGGATTAGACTGACAGACGTGTTCTCGAGGAGGCCGGAATGATATTGTGCTGTGGCGAAGCTTTGATCGACATGCTGCCGCGGGATACGACGCTGGGTGAAAAGGCCTTTGCGCCCTATGCCGGCGGCGCGATCTTCAACACCGCAATTGCGCTTGGCCGTCTCGGCGTTCCGACCGCTTTCTTCACCGGCATCGCAGACGACATGATGGGCGATATCCTGCGCGAGACGCTCTCGGCCGCCAAGGTGGACTACAGCTATTGCGCCATTGCTCCGCGTCCGAGCACGATCGCTTTCGTCAAGCTCGTCAACGGCCAGGCGACCTACGCCTTCTATGACGAAGGTTCCGCCGGCCGTATGATTACCGAGGCCGATCTCCCCACCTTGGGGGACGACTGCGAAGCCCTGCATTTCGGCGCCATCAGCCTGATCCCGAATCCCTGTGGCGCGACCTACGAGGCGCTGATGAAGCGCGAATATCAAAGCCGCGTCATCTCGCTCGATCCGAACATCCGCCCCGGCTTCATCAAGGACAAGGCCGCCCATATGGGTCGCATCAGCCGCATGGCCGCCATGTCCGATATCCTGAAATTCTCGGATGAAGACCTCGAATGGTTCGGCATTGCCGGAAACCACGACGAACTCGCGGCTCACTGGCTGAACCAGGGCGCCAAGCTGGTCGTCGTCACCAAGGGCGCCGAGGGTGCAACGGGTTATACGAAATCGTTGAAAGTCACGGTCCCGAGCGAGCGCGTCACCGTGGTCGATACGGTAGGGGCGGGCGACACGTTCGATGCCGGCATCCTGGCATCGCTGAAGATGAATGGCCTGCTGACCAAGGCGCAGGTTGCTTCTCTCGATGAGAAGGGGCTTCGCGATGCCCTGGCTTTAGGCGCCAAGGCAGCCGCTGTTACGGTGTCCCGGGCAGGCGCCAACCCGCCCTGGGCACATGAGATTGGGCTTTAAGAGGTCCTATCCCGCCCTTGGCGGGCGGGAAAGCAATTTCTTAGGATTAGGCTTTCCCGCAGATCAGTGCAAGAAGCGGACCCCCGCTCTTGCAATTTCAATGGCTTAGAAATTGCGAGAAACTTTTGAAGACGCAGAGCTTCCGGTATCGCAATTCCTAAAGCAATGAAATTGCTTTCTCGCCCGCCAAGGGCGAGATAACCTCGCGTTTGCCGCACTTTCGCGTAAAAAAAGCCCCGCCTGAAGCAACAGACGGGGCTATCTTGTGTGTTCGAAGGACTTACTTCGCCCGGCTCGCCAGCGCAGCCACCAGGCCCTGCGTCGACGAATCGTGGCCGGCAGCGCTTTCCTTGCCTTCGATGACCGGCAGCAGGCCGGTTGCCAGTTCCTTGCCGAGCTCGACGCCCCACTGATCGAAGGAGTTGATGCGGAAGAGCACGCCTTCGACGAAGACCCGGTGTTCATAAAGAGCGATCAGACGGCCGAGCGCGTAGGGCGTCAGCTTGTCGTAGACGAAGGTGATCGACGGGCGATTGCCGGTGAAGACGCGATGCGGCGCGATGAAATCGGCCTTTTTGTCGTCCATGCCCTTGGCGGTGAGCTGGGCCTTGGCTTCCGCGAAGGTGCGGCCCTTCATCAGGGCTTCCGACTGTGCCACGCAATTTGCCATCAGCAACTGGTGCTGGTGACGCAGGTCCGGCTCGAAGGCGTTGGCGGCGATCATGAACTCGGCCGGGATGATGCTCGTGCCCTGGTGGATCAACTGATAGAAGGCATGCTGGCCGTTGGTGCCGGGCTCACCCCAGACAACGGGGCCGGAATTGCCTTCGACCGGCGTGCCGTCGATGGTGACGCCCTTGCCGTTCGACTCCATGTCGAGCTGCTGCAGATAGGCCGGGAAGCGCGACAGGCGCTGGTCATAGGGCAGGATGGCGCGGGTGGTGTAACCCAGCACGTTGCGATGGTAGAAGCCGATGAGGCCGAGCAGCATCGGCAGGTTTTCCTTGAATGGCACCTTGCGGAAATGGTTGTCCATCGCATGCGCGCCGTCGAGGAACTTGCCGAAATTCTCCGGACCGATGGCGATCATCAGCGGCAGACCGATGGCCGACCAGATCGAGTAGCGGCCGCCGACCCAATCCCAGAAGCCGAAGACGCGCTCGCTGTCGATGCCGAAGGCCGCGACCTTGTCGAGCGCCGTCGAGACCGCAGCGAAATGATGCTGAACGGCAGCTTCGCCGAGCGCCTTGGCGATGAAGTTGCGCGCCGTCTGGGCGTTGGTCATCGTCTCGATGGTGGTGAAGGTCTTGGAGGCGACGATGAACAGCGTCGTTTCCGGCGAGACGAGTTTCAGGATGTCGGCGATATGCGCGCCGTCAATGTTGGAGACGAAATGCGAACGCGGGCCATCATGGAAGGGCGCAAGCGCCAGCGTCGCCATCACTGGACCGAGGTCGGAGCCGCCGATCCCGATATTGATGACGTCGGTGATTGCCTTGCCGGTTGCGCCCTTCAGCGTACCCGAGCGGATAGCGTCGGCAAATTTGCCCATGGCAGCCAGCACGCCATTGACGTCTGGCATCACATCCTTGCCATCGACGAGGACAGGCGTGTTGGAGCGGTTGCGCAGGGCGGTGTGCAGAACGGCGCGATTTTCGGTGAAGTTGATGGCAGCGCCCGAGAACATCTCGTCGCGCTTGGCGGCAACACCGCCTTCGGTCGCAAGCTTCTCGAGAAGCGCGAAGATCTCGTCGTTCACCGCCGTCTTGGAATAGTCCATCAGCAGGTCATCGAACGAGGTACTGAAGCGGGAGAAACGTTGGGAATCGGCGGCGAATGCGGCGCGGATATCAGTGGCCTTGGTGGCGGCTGCGGTGCTCTTCAGTTGTTCGACGAGGGCGTTCATGGGAGGCTCCTTGCGGTTCGCGCCGCTGGCCGTATGGCGAGGGCGGGGCAATCTGAGTTAGTCGCGGAAACTATTCGCTTTGTAAGGGGTAAATCAAGTTGGCGCACCGGTAAAAGCGAAAAAAGCCCCCCGCGGACAAAGGCGAGCGGCTTTCCGAACGGCAGGGAATAATGACACCAAATTATGTCAGCTACGCAATTCCTTGCGTAGGATTTTGCCGACATTCGATTTCGGCAGTTCGCCGCGGAATTCGATGAAGCGTGGCCGTTTGTAATTGGTGAGGTTTGCGATGCAATGCGTCTTGAGCTCCGCCTCGGTCAGCGCCTGATCCTTCTTGACGATGAAAAGCTTGACGGCTTCGCCCGAATGTTCGTCCGGCACGCCGATCGCCGCCGCTTCGAGAACGCCCGGATGCATGACCGCAACCTCCTCGATCTCGTTGGGGTAGACGTTGAAGCCCGAAACCAGGATCATGTCCTTCTTGCGGTCGACAATCTTGGTGTAGCCGCGCTCGTCCATGAAGCCCATGTCGCCGCTGCGGAAAAAGCCGTCCGGTGTCATCACGCGTGCTGTTTCGGCCGGCTGTTTCCAATAGCCCGCCATGACCTGCGGCCCGCGGATGCAGATTTCGCCGACTTCGCCGAGCGGCAGCGATTTGCCGTTCTCGTCGCGAATGTCGAAATCCGTGCCCGTGATCGGCAGGCCGATCGTGCCGGTGAATTCCGGGCTGTCGAAACGGTTGGCGCTTGCGACCGGCGAGGTCTCGGAAAGGCCGTAGCCTTCGGTGATCCAGGCTCCGGTCATCTTCCGCCAGCGCTCGGCGACCGGCCGCTGCACCGCCATGCCGCCGGCAAGCGTTGCGGTGTGGGAGAGATCAAGTTTGGCAAATTCGGGATTGTTCATCAGCGCATTGAACAGCGTGTTCAGGCCAGGGAACATGTCGAACTTGTATTTGCCCAGCTCCTTGATGAAGGCCGGTATGTCGCGCGGGTTGGCAATCAGCACGTTATGGCCGCCGAGCGACATGCCCATCAGCGAATTCACCGTCAGCGCGAAGATGTGATAGAGCGGCAATGCGCAGACGAAGGTTAGCTGCTCGGGGCGCGGCTTGTTGATGTAGGCGGATTGGAGCCAAAGCAGCAATTGCTGCTGGTTGGCGAGCAGATTGGAATGGGTGAGGATCGCGCCCTTGGCAATGCCGGTCGTTCCGCCGGTATATTGCAAAAAGGCGATGTCGTTGCCGCCGAGTTGGGATGGTTTCAATGGCAGACGCGCGCCTTCGGAGATCACACCCTTGAAGCTGCGATGGCCGGGAATGGACCATGCCGGTACGAGCTTCTTCACCTTGCGGACAATGAAGTTGACGATATGGCCCTTAATGCCGAGCATGTCGCCAAGTGCGGTGACCACGACATGGCGCACATCCGTATGCGCCAGCACTTGCTCGACAGTATGTGCAAAGTTTTCCAGGACGAAAATCGCCCTGGCGCCGCAATCGCGAAGCTGATGTTCGAGTTCACGCGGCGTATAGAGCGGGTTGACGTTGACGACGACAAGCCCGGCGCGAAGGATGCCGTAAACCGTAATGGGGTTCTGCAGCACGTTCGGCATCATGACGGCGACGCGATCGCCCTTCTGAAGGCCGAGGCTCTGCAGCCAGGCGGCGATCTTACGCGTCTGCCTATCGAGATCGCGATAGGTGATTGATTTGCCCATGCTGGTGAAGGCGAGCTTGTCGGCGTAGCGTGCGCAGCTTTCCTCCAGCAGTTCGACGAGTGATGCGTGCTCCAGCGGCGGCAGTTCGGCCGGTACGATGTCCGGATAGGAAGCAAGCCATATTTTGTTGACCTGCGGTCTATCCGACGGAGCAGAGACTGAATTCATGCGCACTTCCTCCCTTACGCATCATCACGCCCCGCCTTGGCGAGCCGGGGCTTTGTAGCGTGGCACTGCTTTGCTGAAAAGTCTCCCGCTTTTCACAGCACCGCCGCCTTTGCCCTCACCTAAAGACGTAGAGCAACAATGAAAGCTATACTAACTTTGACGTAAACGTCAATAATCCCTGCGCGTTAACCAATTTTTAATAACTTTGAAAAAAGTACTGGAACTTTTGCCAAGACAGCGCGTTAATAGCGCCGTGGGCGAGGACCCACCGGAGCATCGTGCTGCCCCCGTAAACGCTTAAGGCGGATCGGACGCTCCAAAAATTTTATGTGAAGCGTATCCAAGAGGAGGTGCGCACATGCATAAAGAGAGTGCCGATACGATGAGCCGCGATCTTTATATCAAGGATATGTCGATGCTGGTTGCCTGCGATCGGGTGGAAGGATCGAAGGTCTTTGGATCCGACGGCAAGCAGATCGGTCATATAGAGCGCCTGATGATGGAGAAAAGCGACGGACGTATCGCTTTCATCATCCTGAGCTTCGGCGGCTTCTTCGGCATCGGTCAGGATCACTACCGGCTGCCGTGGGAAAAGCTGCGCTATGACGCCCGCATCGATGGCTATCGTATCAATATGACCAAGAACGACGTCGAAAAGGCTTGTCGTTTTGCCAGCAAGGACGAGACCTTCGCCCACAAGGACCATGGCCATAAGAGCCATGACTATTTCGGCGTGCCGCCCTACTGGATGTAGGCATGCAGATAGTCAAGCCAGACCGGCCCCGTTTTCACGGGGCCTTGGTTTGCGTAGCTTTTACTCATATCGCCCATTCCTTTGTATCACCTCGATCTTGTAGCCATCGGGATCGGTGACGAAGAAGAAGAGCGCGAAAAGTTTTCCATCGCGATTGAGCTCAACGATCTTGCCGGGCGTCAGGCCAAGCTTGGTGAAGCGCGCGTGCTCGTCGCGAAGTTCATCCACCGAAACCGCAAGGTGGCCATAGCCTTCACCGAGCGCATAGGGTTCGATCCGGCCCTGATTGACAGTCAATTCCAATTCGAAACCGGTTTCGGCATTGCCCAGATAAATCAGCGTAAAGGTCGGAAAGACGACGCGATCGACGACTGCGAGTCCGAAAGCCTTGTCGTAGAAATCGACCGAGCGTGCTTCATCGAGGATGCGGATCATCGAATGGATCATTTTCGCCATAGGTAGCCTCCCAAATCCTTAAACATGACCTTTGCGGGCGCGAAGCGGCTTTTGATCAATGCGACTGCAAGCCGATTTTGCGAGTGACGGCGGTTTCGATCAGCTCCATGCCGTCATAGATCAGCACCGCCATCAGGCCGACGATCAGGCCGCCCTGCAGGATGAAGGCCGTGTTGTCGTTGATCAGCCCGGCGATAATGACTTCGCCGAGCCCCTTTGCCGCAACTGTCGAGCCAATGGTGGCTGTGCCGATATTGATGACGGTGGCGATCTTAAGGCCCTCGATGATCAGCGGCAGCGCGAGCGGCAGCTCCACCCGAAACAGCCGCTGCCAGCCATTCATGCCCATGCCGTCGGCAGCGTCGAGCACGGAAGCGGGCACCTGCTGCAACCCGGCAACCGTGTTTTCGAAAATCGGCAGCAGGGCATAGAGGAAAAGCGCGATCAGCGTCGGCACTGCGCCGAAACCAGTCGTGGAAATGGCAAGCGCCAGCACTGCGACCGGCGGAAAGGTCTGCCCGGCATTGGCGATCGCCCGCGACAGCGGCAGGAAATCGGCACCGCTCTTGCGGGTGACGAAGATGCCGCCGAGGACGGCGAGAACGCCGCTGGCAGCGATCGAGACGATGATCAGCTCCATATGGCTGATCGTCAGACCGACAAGGCTGTTCTGCGTATAGATTGGCGATGCTCCGAACTTGGTGAGCGGTGCCAGGATCGGCATCAGCCATTCCGGCCGGAATAGCAGCACCAGAAGCAGCGCCAATGCCAGGAACCGGAAGATATTGGCGGTCAGGAATTTCATGCTTTGCGACCCAGCTCGATCAAATGCCGCATTGAAATCGAGCCGACCGGCATCTTGCTGTCGTCTTCTACGGCTGCCTCGTCCGCACCCTGCCAGATCATCGCCGCCAGGGCGTCGCGCAGATTGAGCGTCTGCGGCAGGCTATAGCCGAGCCCCGGTCGCGGCGGCTGCATGCTTTCCTTGAGCGGCAGCAGCGACATCAGCTTCAGCGCCCGGTCTGACGTGCCGGTCAGTTGCTGCACGAAGGGATCGGCCGGTTCGGTCAGGATCTTCCCCGGTTCCGAACATTGCAGCAGCTTGCCTTCGCTCATGACTGCGATCTGGTCGCCGAGATGAAAGGCTTCGTCCATGTCGTGGGTGACGAGAACGATGGTCGTGCCGAACTGCTTCTGGATCGCCAGAAGATCGTCCTGCGCCTTGCCGCGGATGACCGGATCGAGCGCACCGAAGGGTTCGTCCATCAGTAGCACTTCCGGTTCGGCTGCGAGCGCGCGGGCGACGCCAACGCGCTGTTGCTGGCCGCCGGAAAGCTGGCTCGGATATTTCGCCGCGAAGGTGCCGGGGTCGAGATGGAAGAGATTGAGCAGTTCCTCGACGCGCCGGTCGCTGCGCGCCTTGTCCCAGCCGAGCAGTTGCGGCACGGTGGCGATGTTCTGCGCCACCGTGCGATGCGGAAACAGGCCATGGCCCTGGATGGCATAGCCGATGCGGCGGCGAAGCTCGGTCGCCGGCACACTCATGACATCCCGGCCGTCGACCGAAATCTGGCCGAGGGTGATCGGCACCAGCCGGTTGATCATGCGCACCAGCGTCGACTTGCCGGAGCCGGAGGTGCCGACGATGACGGTGATCGTGCCCTTTTCCATGCTCATGCTGACATTGTCGACCACGGTGGCACTGCCGTAGCGCTTGGTCACGCTCTTCAGCTCGATCATGGTGGTCATACGTGTTGTCCCCGGATGCTGTCGATGACCGCATCGAGGATGACGGCCGATGAGAATGCGAGAAAGACCGTCGGCACGGCGCCGAGCAGCACAAGGTCATTGGCGGTCTGGCCGATGCCCTGGAAGATGAAGAGACCGAAGCCGCCGCCGCCGATCAGCGCCGCGACGGTGACGAGGCCGATCGCCTGCACCAGCACGATGCGGATGCCCGTCAGGATAACCGGGAAGGCGAGCGGCAGATCGATGCCGGTCAGGATCTGCCGGCGCGTCAGTCCCATGCCGGCGGCGGCATCGCGGACGGAGGGATCTACGCCGGTCAGCCCGACGACGGTGTTGGCAACGATCGGCAGCAGCGAATAGATCACCAGCGCCACCAGCGCCGGCGCCACACCGATGCCCCTGATGCCGATCGCAGCGGCGAAAGGCACATGCGCCGCGATATAGCCGAGCGGCAGCATCAGGATGCCGAACAGCGCCAGGCTCGGGATGGTCTGCACCAGGCTCAGCGCCCGCAGCACGATGGCGCGGAGTCGCGGCTGCCAATAACAGAAGATGCCGAGTGGCAGCGCAAGCACGATGGCGATGGCGACCGAGCCGAGCGACAGGAACACATGGCCGAGCGCCTCGTTCCAGAACTTGTCGGCATTGTTGGCATATTCCTTCATGATCGACAGATTGTCGAGCAGACCGGATCTGAGAATGATGCCGAGGATCGCGGCATAGAGGGCGAGCGCGGCGACGCGAAGCCATGGCGTGAGCTGCAGCTTCACTAGAGCATCGGAAATCACCAGCCCGATGACGGCGAGCAACACCCAGAAGGAGCCGCCCGGCGTAATGCGCGCGACGGTGCTGCCGGCAGGCGTAGCCGCGGTCGAGACGAAGCCGAGCGTGACGATCAGAAGGGCAATGGCAAGCGTGGCGATGCCGAGGCGGACGAGCGGGTTGCGCAGAAAAAGCGCGGCAAAGGCGGTGGCGATAAGCAGGGCAAGAAGCACCAGAGCAACGGGCTGGGCGAGGAGTTGCGTCAGCAATTGCGGCTTGCCGGCAGCGATGCGGTTTGCCTTGACGATGATGAACGGCATCGACGCGGCCGCGAGGCAGCCACTGGCCACCAGCACCACTCCGAGACGGTCCACCCTGCGGACCGCGAGCGCATCTTCCATCAAGCAAGCTCCGTCAGCGAGTGATCCCAAAACCAAAAAAGCGGTCTTTAGAGAGGATCATGCTTCATCAAAAATCATGCGGCCCCACTCTATCAAAGCGGAGCCGCGGGCGTGACAGGTAAAAGTTCTTACTTCAGGAAACCATTTTCCTTGAGGTAGGATTCGGCAACCGACTTCGCCGGCTCGCCGTCCACCTGGATGCGGCCGTTCAGCTTGCGGAGCACGTCGGCGGTGAGGCCCTTGAAGATCGGGGCGAGAATTTCCTCGATCTTCGGATTGGCCTTCAGCACGGCTTCGCGGATGATCGGCGTCGGCGCATAGACTGGCTGCACGCTCTTGTCGTCTTCGAGAACCGTCAGTTCGGCCGCTTCGATGGCACCGTCTGTGCCATACACCATGGCGGTATTGACGCCGTTGGTCTGATCGGCAGCAGCCTTGATCGTCGCTGCCGTGTCGCCGCCGGAGAGCACGACTTCCTGCTCAGGCTTGATCTGGAAGTTGTAGGTCGTCTGGAAGGCCGGCAGAGCCGCCGGCGAGTTGACGAACTCGGAGGAACCCGCGAGCTTGACGGGACCGCCGCCGGAAACCCATTTGCCGAAATCGGACATGGTCTTGAGCTTGGCCGGACCGGCGACGTCGTTGCGAACGGCAATCGCCCAGGTATTGTTGGCGGGAGATGGCGTCAGCCAGACGATCTTGTTGGCGTCGTAATCGAGCTTTTTGGCCAGATCGTAACCCTGCTGCAGGTTCTTCCAGGCCGGATCGTCTGATTTGTTGAAGAAGAAGCCTGCATTGCCGGTATATTCGGCGTAGATGTCGATTTCGCCTGATGTGATCGCCTTGCGCAAAACGGGCGTCGTGCCGAGCGCAATGCGGTCCTGCGCCTTGATGCCGTTGGCATTGAGCGCGGCGAAAATGATGTTGCCGAGCAGCGTGCCTTCGGTGTCGATCTTCGATGAAACCACGACGTCGGCCGCGCTGGCACCACTGGCGGCGAAAGCCGTTAGCGCGGCGGCGAGTGCGAACTTCTTGAACATGATCTTTCCCTTCCCGTTGAACCGTTTGTCTGGCGCATCCGTTCGGTTCAAATCCGGTCCCCGGATACGTTGCATAGGATTGCGGGCCGAAGAACCCGCATGCGAAGTCCCGTCTGCGTTTGGAAGATAGCGCTCGCCACCGAAAAATCGATAACACGCCAGTCCGCCACCTGCAGTCGCAGCGCGATTATGACGAGGGTGCCCGGCATAAGCGCGAAATAGTTTTCTTTTTTCGGGGACACGTGCGTTTGTTTTTGTTCCCCTTACCCGTTTCGCCACCGTTCCGATCTCTTGGTGATCAGGATCAGTTAGGCGGCCATCAAACGATAGTCTCGGCCTTTTAGGCGTGGGATATCTTTTTTCGAGAACACATCATATCGTGACGACGTGTTGGTTCGGCCGCATGCGAATGGGGGCATGTGGCAGGCTCGGAAAGGATGGCCGGCTTGTATCTCGGAGCATTGTTCATCGCCGATACGGTTTTCTCGGTCGGCTCCGTCAGGGAGACTGCCCGCAGGCTGTCCTTTTCCGCCTCCACCGTATCGAGCGCGCTTCGAAGGCTGGAGACAGAGCTGGCGATGAAGCTCGTCGAGCGAGCATCGGGCGAGCTTGCCACCCTGCTTGCCAGCTCGAAGGTGCAGAAGGGCCTGCAGCCGATCCTCTCCGCCATACGGCAGCTCTCGGCGCTGACGAAGGAGCCCCCAGCGCCGCAAAACTATCCCGAATGGGCGGCCCGCCTGCCATTGAAGATCGCTACCATCGAACGTTTCCTGGAGGTCGCCGACCAAGGCAGCATCAATCGCGCTGCCCGCCGCCTGCGTCTCGGTCAGCCGCAGCTTTCGCTGCAGATCGCCAATCTGGAAGAATTGTTCGGCTGCCGCCTGTTCGAACGGCAGGCGCAGGGTTCGGTGCTGACCGAAGTCGGCCGCGAGATCTATGCCATCTTCGCCGGCATCGCCGAGGCCTGGGACGAGATGAAGGCAACGGCGGACGAGCGCTTTCAGCGGGCGGCGCGTGCCGTGCGCATCGGATCGATCATCCCGACCGGGTCGGAAAGCTGGGTGGCCCGCTCGCTTGCCAGCCTCGTGGCGCGCTGGAACATCAGCGGCAACCGCAACACGCTGTCCTTGATGCTGATGACCGCCGACGATTTGCGCGAGGCGCTGCGGTCGGGTCGCATCGACGTTGCCATCGTCGATTCCGTCTTCGGCCTCGATGCCTTCGAACACATGGAGCTGGTGGCAACCGATATGGTGGCGATCGCGCCGCCCGGCAGCACGGAACAGTCGGTGACGGCACTGGTCGAAAACCATCCGCTCTGCGTGCCGAGCCCGCGCACCGGCATCGGCAACGCGGCAACCGCCTTCGGCTACGACAGTGGCGACCGCCGCCGGTTTCGCGGTCGCGACATCACTTCGGCCGACTCGCTGCCCGTCATCGTCGACCTTGTCGCCAATTATGGCTATGTTTCGTTTCTCGGCCGCGTCAGCGCCGTGCCGATTGCCGACAAGGTCCGGATCGTCAATCCGGATCAGATTTTGCCGCTCTCCTATCATCTCGCGCACAATGGCCGCCGCGCTTCGGTCGATGCCTGCCAGTTGATCCAGGAGGCGGTGCGGGAGCTGGTAAGCGGAACGGAAGCGACCCGAATACGCTCTCTGTCCTAAAGCAGTTTCGAACCAACGGAGCAAGCTCCGACATTATTACCGGCCGCTACCCACCGTTAGGCCACGCTTACAGCGGCTTCCGGCTTCCGGAACCATGCCTTTGTCTTGAGCGTTAATGTCATGCCTCCGCTCACGCGGGGATGATGCCATCCGGGCCGGCGCAGATGTCGCCGGCTTGCGGGATGCGTTCAAGGAGAAGAGAAATGAGGATCATCGCAACGGCGTTAGTAGCGCTGGGCATCCTCGCTTTGCCGGTGACCAATGCTGATGCTCACCGTCGCTACTACCACCACCACCATCATCACTACAGCGGCCCCAACGTGATGATTTCGCCAGGCTTCTTCGGCCTCTATGTCGGTCCAAGGTACGGCTATAATCGCTACTACTATCGTGATCGTTATTGGGGTGGCCCGTATTATGGGTCGCACCGTTATTGGCATCGCCCATATTGGCGCGATCGCTATTACGATCCGTGGTACTGAGCAGGCGAGAGCCAGCGCAAGATGGGCTGAAGAACGGCGCCGCAAGGCGCCGCGGAGAGTTCGGCTGCTGTGAGGTGCGATCAAACCGGATTGAGCACATGTACGGCGCGCTCGGCCATCAGATGCTTCACCTTCTCGCCATAGGCCGCCATATGCGGCGCGGCGGCATGTGCCTTGAGCGCCGCCATGCTCTCCCATTTCTCGACCACCACGAACGTATCGGGACCGAATGCCGGATTGGCGCCTTCAACGTCAACGACGGCGGTATATTCGATACAGCCGTCCTCCGCGTGTACAGCCGGTACATTTGCCTGGAAGGCTTCGAGTACGGCGGCCCGCTTGCCAGGCAGCGCGGTGAGAATGGCGAGAACGTGAATCATGATGGTTCCTTTGAATGGATAGAATGATGCTGAGAAGTCGGATTGCGCACATTACGTGGCCGGTTCGACGAATATCACAAATAGGCGATCGAACGCTTGACTTCACCTTGTCACAGTCGCAATTCTCTATCTGTGCGAGAATCTTAATGCGCCGATCTATTGTGGCGTGAAATGAAGTAGGACTTGCGCCAGTCGATCATTTGAGAGGAAAAAATGGGGCTTTCCACGCAAGAGCAAATATTGATCGAACAACGCGTGACCAATGAAGCGAAATCGGTGGGCGCAGCCTATTTGCTCTGGTTTTTTCTTGGCACTCTGGGCGCGCACCGGTTTTATCTCGGTAGAACCGGCAGCGGGGTGGTGCAGTTGATTCTGTTCGTACTCGGCTGGCTTACGACATTCCTCATCGTCGGCTTTGCCCTCCTTGCAGTGCTCGGCATCTGGTGGATCGTCGATGCCTTCCTTATTTCCGCGATCATTGCCGAACAGAAGGAAGCGATTCGGCAGCGCCTGACCGATCATTCGCTCCGGATGAATCAGCAGTCGGAGCAGGCAAAACGCACCGTGATGTCAGCCCATGGGCAAAACGCCTAGTCGCGTCCGAAGCGGTATCTGCCGACGGCAAGCAAAGTAATGACATGACAATCGACAAACATTAGTGCTTCCCTATATTCCTGAAAGCAGGAGGAAGCCGATGTCAACCGAATGGCCAATGTTCATCTTGCAGTCGATCGTGGTTGTTGGCTTGGTGGGAGCCCTGTTCATCAGGGCATAGCTGCCCAAACGATCCATAGCCGAAACACGTCGCGGGTTCATGACAAGCAGCCCGACCGAACTGGCGGTCGAGCTGCTGTACGATCCGATCAGGGGTCAAATCCAATCAGATCAGAAATCAGTAAGCTGATCATACTATATGTCAACTACCAATTTTGGGCTTTTTTCCTTCGAGAAAAAGACGAAAAACGTTAGAGACTGTTGCGGTCCGTCACTGCGGCCGCGTCTGCCTTATTGGGAACGATAGGCTTCGTCATCGTCTGCGAGCGTAGCACAAGGCCTTGGAAGTCTCGAACGAGCTTCCAGGCTTTCGGATCCTTAAAGCCAGCCTCTGTCGCCGCATATTGGTCGCTTGAGGATTGGAAACCAGCAGCGCGGGCATCGTGTTCCATCTTGTTGGAGACGACGAGCGAGGTTCCAAATGCCACAACGGCAATTAGCCAGCCGAAGGCTCGTCGGCCCTTCTGAAATAGCCCATGAGAAAGACCGTAGAGCATGATAAAAGCCAGAATGCCGATGAGTGCGAGCATTGGTGACATTGGTAACCGCTTGACGAGATAGAAGAACAACTCTCGGATTAATAGCGGCGCAACCATCACAGCGCCAGATCGCATCAATGACAACCAAAGATATCGGTTAATCAACCCTGAAGCAGGTCGCTGAAGGTTCTAAGCCTCGCCGTCAGACCATTAGCATCTCATGACAAGACCATGCCCGGTCAATCGTGCCCACGTCCACGATAGGTCGTTGGAACGCCAGCCGCTTCATGGCATTGCGCGAGAGTTTCCAGCCATGCCGCCAATCCATCCGGCACTTTGGCATTGCCGGCTTCCATCGCCTCCACCCATGACAGATCGCATTGCAGGGCACTCGCCAAATTGATCGGCGTCCAACGAATATGCAAAAGGCATTCGGAAAAGCGTTCTGGGGTCATGGATAGTCTCCACGATAGCGTTCACGGTGTCAAAGGACGGTGCGAAGTCAAGCGACAAAAGCGGCTTAATTTTGAAATTGCAGGCTTAATCGCGTGACGGCGACCATAATCTACAACAACTTCTGTTAAGTTTGGTGAAGAGAGTGGTGCCGCTTACGTGACTCGAACACGTGACCCCATCATTACGAATGATGTGCTCTACCGACTGAGCTAAAGCGGCATTCCGGAGCATTCGGTATGGCCCCGCGATTTGCATGGCGCTGATACAGTCAATGCGACGAGATTTCAAGCGCTCAAATTGCCGATTGGCAAAAAAGCGAACGGGCTTGTGAAAAAGCAGCGCGCCGTTGAACCCTCTCAGAGTGCCAGCCGGGCCCGTGCCTGCCGGTATTGCGCCTCCAGCCGGTCGACGAGTGCGGCGACCGGTTCGACGGCTTTGACGGCGCCGATCCCCTGGCCGGACCCCCAAATATCCTTCCAGGCCTTGGCGCCGGTCGTCGCCGTTTCGAAATCCATCTTGGAAGGATCGGCCTCCGGCAGGTTGTCCGGGTCCATGCCGGCGGCGCGGATCGAAGGTTTCAGATAGTTGCCGTGCACGCCGGTGAAGAAGTTGGAATAGACGATATCGGCCGCCGCGCCGTCGACGATCGCCTGCTTGTAGGCTTCCGCCGCGCGCGCCTCCTCAGTGGCAATGAAGGGCGAGCCGATATAAGCCATGTCCGCGCCCATCGCCTGGGCGGCGAGGATCGCGCCGCCATTGGCAATCGCGCCGGCAAGCAGCAACGGTCCGTCGAACCATTCGCGGATTTCCTGAACGAGCGCGAAAGGCGAGAGCTGCCCGGCATGGCCGCCGGCGCCCGCCGCTACCGCAATCAATCCGTCCGCCCCCTTTCGGATCGCCGAATTGGCATGACGGTTGTTGATGATATCGTGCAGCACGATGCCGCCATAGGAATGCACGGCGGCATTGACTTCCGGCACGGCACCAAGCGAGGAGATGACGATTGGCACCTTGTATTTGACGCAGAGCATCAGATCGTGTTCCAGCCGCTTGTTCGATGCATGGACGATCTGATTGACGGCGAAGGGGGCAGACGGGCGTTCGGGATGCGCGGCATCATGGGCTGCGAGATCCTCCGTGATCATCGCCAGCCATTCGTCCAACTGGCTCTCGGGCCGCGCATTCAGTGCCGGGAACGCACCGACGACCCCGGCCTTGCATTGCGCCAGCGTCAAGGCCGGATGCGAGATGATGAAGAGGGGCGAGGCCACGACCGGCAGCCGCAGGCGCTCAGTCAGGACAGAAGGAAGAGCCATGAACATCATCCGTATTTGACGTTTACGAAAACGTCAAAGGGATAACAGATGTGCGTCGGGAGGGGAAGATGGGGGAAGCGGGCAATGGGCGACAGGCAATAGGCAATAGGCAATAGGCAATAGGCAGTAGGCAATAGGAACGAGCTTCTTGCCAATGGCGCCGCTTCCGAATGCGATCTCTACTGCCTACTGCCTACTGCCTACTGCCTACTGCCTACTGCCTACTGCCTACTGCCTACTGCCTATTGCCTCCACCGCCACCCCATTTGTGTCGTCTTTGCCATTTATCCCCGCCGGAGTATTCGAGGGTATTTCGAGAGACTTGCACATTGCCGGTCAGGGCGTTACCCAATTTGGTTAGCAAATGATAAAGAAACGGTCGTTTTGCCGGTAGAGTATGCAGGCGCATCGCGCGTGAGAGTAAAGGATCTGATGTGAGCGGATTAGAAACGGCTATCAGAAGCGCGTTGGAGCGATCCGAGCGAGCCAATCCGGAAATCCGGGCTCGCATCTATCAATCGGCGCGACAGGCGCTCGAAGCCGGGCTTCGCAAGCAGGACATTACCGATATCGGCGTTATTTCCGCTCAGCGCCAGCGCCTTGAAGCGACCATCAGGGCGATCGAGGGCGAGGAGCGCGCCCGCCCGCCGGAGATGCCTGTGACCCCCGAGGTGGAAGCGCCCCATGTGCCTCCCGCAGCGCCGCAACAGCAAGCTCCGCAGCCGATGCAGCAGCGTCAGGAGCAGGAACCTGTCATGAGCGTGCGCGGCGAGACGCGCGACCGTCCCATTGCCGCCCGAGCCACCGTTCCCGTTGAACCCGCCGCACGGGAAAGCGATTTTGGCGACATGCGCGCCGGCCCGGCCGATCATCTCGGCGCCGATAGCGATGAAGGTCAGGCGGTCGCCGCGCCGAGCGCGACGCGGTCGATGAATTTCAAGCCCGAGCGCGCCGCCGTTCGCCGCAAACCGCGCAAGTTCTTCTCGCGCCTGCTCGTCTTCTGCACGCTGCTCGCCTTTCTTGGCGTCGGTGCCTGGTGGATCAAGACCTCGGGCGTGTTCATGACGGCGGCGCAGCGCGACACCAGCGTTCCCAATCCGCCCGCGCATGTTGATTCCCAGGATTTCAACGGCAACAACAGTGCCGACGATACTTCAGACGACGACAATAGCGGGCCGCCGGCCAATCCGGGGCTGGCGACCATCGATCCGCAGAACAACTTTTCGGCGGAGTGGATCGAGATTTTCAAGCCGACCGATTTGGCCAAAGTCATAAGCGGAACACAGGCCAAGGCCGACAACGTCTCGGAAAACGAGGGTCCGGCGGTGCGCCTGATCTCTCAAACCAGCGGTCCCGATGGCAATGCCTCGGTGGAAGTGCCGGTAAACGTGCTGCAGCAACTGGCCGGCAAATCGTCGACCATCGCGCTGACGGTGCAGTCCACCACCGATACGCCCACGCAGATTACGGTGGAGTGCGATTTCGGCTCGCTCGGCAGTTGCGGCCGTCACCGTTTCGACGTCACCCGCCAGAAGATGGATGCGCTGTTCCAGGTCCGCTATGATCGTTCGCTGGCGCCGACAGCGCCTGGCCATCTCATCATTAACAGCGATGTGGACGGCAAGGCGCGCGGCATCAATGTCTATGCAATCCGTGTCCTGCCGGGGCAATAAGGCTGGCTTGCATCCTGTCTATTTGAGGACATGCAATCCCATGCCGAGGATCTTGTCATCGAGCTCGCCGATCGCCTTCTCGTCCCTGCCGTCATAATCAAGCGTCAGCAGCATGTGACGAATGAGGTTAAGACGCGCACGGCGCTTGTCGTTGGCGTGGATCACGGTCCATGGCGCGTAGTCCATATGCGTTTCCTTCAGCATGCGATCGCGCTTTTCGCTGTAGTCCTTCCATTTGTCGAGGGCCGCGATGTCCATGGAGGAAAGCTTCCATACGGCACGCGGATCGTGGCGGCGATCGTGAAAGCGCTTGAGCTGCATCTCCCGGCCGATATCGAGATAGAATTTGAAGAAGAAAATGCCGTCCTGGACGATAAGCTTTTCCATATGCGGCGTCTGCTTCAGGAATTGCTCGTATTGCTCATGGGTGCAGAAGCCCATGACCGGCTCGACGCCGGCGCGGTTATACCAGGAACGGTCGAACAGCACGAATTCGCCCGCCGTCGGAAACTGGGCGACATAACGCTGGAAATACCATTGCCCGGCTTCGCGGTCGGTCGGTTTGGTCAATGCCACGGCGCGCGCGAGGCGGGGATTCATATGTGCGGAAGTTGCGGCGATCGCACCGCCCTTGCCGGCAGCGTCGCGGCCTTCAAAGAGCGCCATGACCCGCTTGCCGGTCGCCTGCAGCCAGAACTGTACTTTGATGAGTTCTATCTGCAGCTTTTCCAACTCTTCCAGATACTCTTCCTCCTTCAGCTTCTTCTTGTAAGGATAGCCGCCGGAAGCAAGCGCCTCGTCCTCGATCCAGTCCGGCAGGACGGGGTCATCGACATCGAATGCGCGCCTCTGGCCATGAATATTCAATTCCACCGCACGGCTTTTCACGTCCTCTGCCATGTGCTCTGCTCCTCCGCAATTTATGCCATCTTAGCGATATTTGCCGGTACTGTAAAAAAAGCCTTACGAGCAGGTTGAGCCATTTATCCAGTATTTTCAACCTCTTTGCGGTTTCCGTCTTTCGCCGGCTACGTTTATTGCCGTAAGCGGCCGGCTTCTGTGGATAGAGCCGAAAACTTCTGTCATGAATCCTCGCTAAGACGCGGAGTCTTGGATTCCGCTATGACAGGCGAAGGGACAGGCGCATTGGAAGACGAATGGTCATTCCTCAGGAAACTGGCTGCACGGCTGTGGCAGGAGATCGCCATGCTGATTCTGGCGACGCTGATCGCCGTCATGGCGCTCGTCGGAGGTATCAATACTGCCGTCGTCTTCTGGATCTGGGTTGTCGTTGTAATCGTCGCGCTGATCCGCCGGCCGCTTGTCTTGCAAGCCGCGCCGCCGCCGCCTCTCGAGCCGGCGCTGGCCGATCCGGAAGCCTTGCTTCGCACGGTGTTCTCCGGCCTCGCCGCACTCGATGTCCCGGTGTTGATCATCGACCGCGAGGCCTCCGTCCTGGTGCAGAATGCCGCTGCCGAAAAGGCGTTCGGCGCCTTTCCGCTTAATGCACATATCTCCGCCAAGCTGCGCTCCCCCGGCGTGCTCGACATGGTGCGGGAGACGATCACCACCAACACGCCGAACCAGATCGAACATTCCGAGCGCCTGCCGTCCGAGCGCGTCTATATCGTCCGCATCGCGCCGATCGATCTGCCGGAGACCGATATCGAGCCCGGCACCTTCTTCGTGCTGTCTTTCCGCGATGTCTCCGAACTTCGCCATATTGACCGCATGCGCTCCGATTTCGTGGCCAATGCCAGCCATGAGCTGCGCACGCCGCTCGCCTCGCTGCGCGGTTTCATCGAAACCATTCAGGGGCCGGCCAAGGCGGATCCGAAGGCGCAGCAACGTTTCCTCGGCATCATGTTCGACCAGACGACGCGCATGAGCCGGCTCGTCGACGATCTCCTGTCGCTCTCGCGGCTGGAGCTGAAGTCGCACATTGCGCCGGACCAGAAGGTCGATCTCGTGCCGTTGCTCGGCCATGTCCGCGATGCGCTGCTGCCGCTGGCTGCCGATCTCGACGTCACCATCAATCTGCATCTGCCTCCGGGGAAGGTAGAGGTTCTGGGCGATCGCGACGAACTGGTGCAGGTCTTCGAAAACCTTATCGAGAATGCCTGCAAATATGGTCAGGAAGGCAAGGTGGTCGAGGTTTCACTCTTGAACGAACCCGGCCAGGCCGTCGAGGTCATCATATCAGACAGGGGACCGGGCATCCCGGCGGAACATGTGCCGCGCCTAACGGAGCGCTTCTATCGCGTCAATGTCGAGGACAGCCGCTCGAAAAAAGGCACCGGCCTGGGGCTTGCCATCGTCAAGCACATTCTTACCCGTCACCGCGCGCGACTGATCGTCAAGTCGGAAGTCGGAAAAGGAACGGACTTTACCGTCCGCTTCTAACGCCCCTGTGAATCGCTGAATTCGGTGCGACTTACCTCATAAAATTCAACGTGTTGAACTGTCATAATTGTTTTACTCGCCTGACATAAAAGGGCGGTGCTTTGACCGCTAAAAAAGAGATGTTGAACAGGCGGATGCTCCGTTCGCCGTCGCGCTCTTCAAAGCCCGTCAGGGAGGGTTCGCCATGAACACGTTGAAACTGTCTGTCATAGCGTTGGTCGCGTCCGCCGCTTTCGCTGGGGCTGCTGCGGCCCGCGATCAGATTCAGATTTCCGGTTCCTCTACCGTATTCCCCTATGCAAAGATTGTTGCCGAGACGTTCGGGGAAACCTTTACGAATTTCAAAACGCCGGTCGTCGAATCCGGCGGCTCCGGTGCCGGTCTGAAGGAATTCTGCAAGGGCGTCGGCACCGATTCCATAGATATCGCCAATTCTTCGCGCCCCATCAAAAGCAGCGAAGTCGAGGCCTGCAAGGCAGCCGGTGTTGCCGATATCGAGCAGGTCAAGATCGGCTACGACGGCATCGTTTTCGCCTTCGACAAAACCAATCCCGACATGAAATTCGTGCCCGCCGATCTCTATAAGGCATTGGCCGCGGAAGTCGTGGTGAACGGCAAGCTGGTTCCCAATCCCTATAAGAAATGGTCGGAGATCAATCCGGCCCTGCCGAACTTCGAGATTGCAGCCTATATCCCAGGCGAGAAGCATGGCACGCGCGAGGTTTTCGAGGAGAAAGTGCTCGCGGCCGGCTGCAAGGAGTCCGGTGCGCTTGACATCATCAAGGCGACTGTGTCCGATCCCGATCAGCAGGCCAAGAAATGCATCGCCGTGCGCAAGGATGGCGCAGCGGTCGATATCGACGGCGATTATCCGGAAACACTGGCCCGCATCGACGCCAACAAGCACGGCGTCGGCGTCTTCGGCCTCTACTTCTATCAAAACAATGCCGACAAGCTGAAGGTCGCCACCGTGAGCGGCATCGTGCCGTCGGGCGAGACCATCGCCAACGGCACCTATCCGGTGTCGCGGCCGCTGTTCTTCTACGTCAAGAAGGCGCATCTCGGCGTCATTCCGGGCCTAAAGGAATATGTCGACTTCTTCACGAGCGATCAGATGATCGGACCCGACAGCCCCTTGGCCGAATACGGCCTGGTGCCGGCGCCCGATGCCGAGCGCGACCAGATTCGCAAGGATTTCGCGGACGGGAAGATCATGTGATTGCATAAGGACTGCCCGCCGGTGCGGCTCGCCGCCACGCCGGCGTTCGCCGGGGAATGGGAATGAGTTTGTCACTGCTGCTGTTGTGCCTGTCGATCATCGGCGCCCTTGCCTTCGTGGCGGGGCGGACGAGAGCGGCCGCGCTGTCGGGCAACAGGTCCTCGGCCATGCATTCACGGCTCGGCTATCATGGTGCCTATGCCGCCATCTGGGCGATATTGCCGGCGCTTGCGCTGATCTGCGCCTGGCTGGTGATCAGTCCGGAGGTAATTGACCGTTTCGTGGTCGGATCCTTTCCCGAGGAGGTGAAATCCCTCCCGTCGGCCGAACTCAAACTCAGCTACAGCATGGTGCGAAGCCTGGCCCATGGCATGCGCCAGCTCGATGACCAGGAACTTGCCGCCGTCGCCAATGGTACGGCCGATCTTCAATTGGTCCTGGCGCAGAAAGGCGTCCCGCTCGCCGTCCGGCCGACCGGCTACATGATCGATGCTGCCAATCAATATAACGGCATGCGGCATATGAGCCGTGTCGTCATGTCCGTGGCGGCCATTCTTCTTTCGCTGCTCTGTGCCGTCCACGGCCTGCGCGCCATCGCGCTGCGCTTTCGCGCCCGCAACCGGGTGGAGCAGGTCATTCTCGGCGGCCTCGTCGTTGCCTCCTCCATCGCCGTGCTGACGACGCTCGGCATCGCGGCGTCGATGCTGTCGGAGGCCGCCCGTTTCTTCAACATGGTTCCTGCCGCCGAGTTCTTCTTCGGCACCGTCTGGGACCCCGGCTTCACCGGCGCCGGTGCGCGGACATCGGGTACATTCGGCCTCATCCCCTTGCTGGCCGGCACGCTCTATATCGGCTTCGTCGCCATGCTGGTTGCGGTTCCCGTCGGCTTGTTTGCCGCAATCTACATGGCCGAATATGCCTCAGCCCGCGTGCGCTCCGTCGCCAAGCCGATGCTCGAGGTGCTGGCGGGCATTCCGACCATCGTCTACGGCTTTTTCGCTCTGGTGACCGTCGGGCCGTTTCTGCGCGACATTTCCGCCGACATCGACGGCTTGCTGACGGGCAATTATACGAGCTTCATCGAGGCGCAGAGTGTCCTGACCGCCGGGTTCGTTATGGGCGTGATGCTCATCCCCTACGTCTCCTCGCTGTCCGACGATATCATCACGGCCGTGCCGCGCTCATTGCGCGACGGCTCGCTCGGCCTCGGGGCAACGCGTTCGGAGACGGTCAAGCGCGTCCTCCTGCCGGCCGCATTGCCCGGCATCGTGGGCGCACTCTTGATGACGGCGTCGCGGGCGATCGGCGAGACCATGATCGTCGTATTGGCTGCCGGCGTTGCCGCCCGCATGCAGCTCGATCCTTTCGAACCGATGACGACCGTCACCGTGAAGATCGTCAACCAGTTGACCGGCGACCTCGAATTCACCTCGCCGCAGACATTGGTCGCATTCGCGCTCGGCATCACGCTTTTCTGCCTGACCTTGTGCCTGAACATTTATGCGCTCTACATCGTCCGCCGGTATAGGGAGCAATACGAATGAACGAAGTCGTATCTTCCGCGTCATCACCTGTGCCGCGTGGGCTCACGCCCGGCGTGCCGCTGCGACGTGATATCGGCATCAAGCGCCGCTATGCCGCCGAGCGACGGTTTCGCGCCTATGGTATGGCCGCCGTTACCTTCGGCCTTGTTTTCCTCGTCATCCTTGTCTCGACCGTGGCGCGCCACGGTTATACGGCCTTCGTACAGACCTCGATCGCCTTGCCGGTCGAATTCACCGAGAAGGTCATCGACCCCGCGGGCAAGCGCGGCAGCGATCCGAAGGTGCTGATTGCGGCCAATTATCCCGTTCTCATTCGTGACGCCCTGACGAAGGCGCTCGGCATCGATCCTTCCAATCGGGCGCTGGTGCGCGAGGCGATGGAAATGGTGTCGGACGGCGCGCGGATTGCCTTGCGCGACAAGGTCCTGGCCGATCCGTCCGTTATCGGAAAGACGGTAAAGGTGACCTTCCTCGCCAGTGCCAATATCGACTCCGCCAACAAGGGACAGATCGATCTGACGGCCGACGAAAAGGATCGTAAGGTCTCCGATCAGCAACTCGCCTGGATGAGGCAGCTCGCCGCCACCGGCGCCCTGCATAAGGCGTTCAATACCGGTCTGTTCCTGTCGGGCAATTCCAGTCGTCCGGAAGCCGCAGGCCTTGGCGTTGCCCTCATCGGCTCGTTCTATCTCATGCTGACCGTGCTGGTTCTGGCGCTGCCGGTTGGCGTTGCCGCTTCGATCTACCTCGAGGAGTTCGCGCCAAAGAACCGGCTGACGGATCTGATCGAGGTCAATATCAACAATCTCGCAGCGGTGCCGTCGATCGTCTATGGCCTGCTCGGCCTGTCAGTCTTCATCAACTTCATGGGTCTGCCGCGCTCGGCTTCGCTGGTCGGCGGGCTGGTGCTGAGCCTGATGACGCTACCGATGATCATCATCGCCACCCGCTCGGCATTGCGCGCCGTGCCGCCGTCGATCCGCAGCGCCGCCCTTGGCCTTGGTGCCTCGCGCATGCAGGTGGTGTTCCACCATGTCCTGCCGCTCGCCATGCCCGGCATTCTGACGGGGACGATCCTCGGCCTGGCGCATGCGCTGGGCGAGACCGCGCCGTTGCTTTTGATCGGCATGGTCGCCTTTGTCGCCAACTATCCGGCGGGGCCGCTCGATCCTTCCACGGCCCTGCCGGTGCAGATCTACATGTGGGCGAGCGAAGCCGAGCGTGCCTTTGTCGAAAGAACCTCCGGGGCCATTATCGTCCTGCTCTTCTTCCTTGTTGCGATGAACATCGGAGCCATCCTGCTGCGCCGTCGCTTTGAGCGGCGTTGGTGACAGGAGACGATGGAATGAACATGATGACGGAAGCCGCGAGCGAAAAAGCACTGGCCAAGAAGATGATGACGATCCCCTACAAGATGATCGGCCAGGCCGTGTCGGTCCACTACGGCGACAAGCGCGCGCTGTTCGACGTGGATCTGAACATTCGCGCCAATACCGTCACCGCGCTGATCGGCCCCTCCGGCTGCGGCAAGTCCACCTTCCTGCGTTGCCTCAACCGCATGAACGACACGATCGACACCTGCCGCGTCACCGGCAAGATCATGCTCGACGATCAGGATGTCTATGACAACGCCATCGATGTCGTCGAGCTGCGCGCCCGCGTCGGCATGGTGTTCCAGAAGCCCAATCCGTTTCCGAAGTCGATATACGAGAATGTCGCCTATGGCCCGCGTATCCACGGGCTGCATCGGTCCAAGGCCGATCTCGACCATATCGTCGAAACCAGCCTGCAGAAGGCCGGGCTCTGGGGCGAGGTGAAGGATCGGCTTTTCGAGGCCGGCACCAGCCTTTCCGGCGGCCAGCAGCAACGCCTCTGCATCGCCCGCGCCGTCGCCGTCAGTCCGGAGGTCATTCTCATGGACGAGCCGTGCTCGGCGCTCGATCCGATCGCCACCGCCAAAGTCGAGGAACTCATTCATGAGCTGCGGGAAAATTTCACGATCGTCATCGTGACGCATTCCATGCAGCAAGCAGCCCGCGTTTCGCAGCGCACCGCAATGTTTCATCTCGGTCATCTGGTCGAGGAGAACGATACCGATAAGATGTTCACCAATCCCGATGATTTCCGCACGCAGGATTACATCATGGGCCGTTTTGGCTGATGATGCTCCCCGCGCGGCTTTCTTCACATCATTCACCTTGAGGATAGAAAAATGGTCTCTACACACATTCTCTCTGCATATGACGAAGACCTGAAATTCCTGACGCGCCGCATTTCCGAAATGGGCGGCCTGGCAGAGCAGATGGTCAGCGACAGCGTTCGCGCGCTGGTCAACGGCGATGCCGCCCTGGCGCAGAAGGTCATTTCCGACGACGTCATTCTCGACCATGCAGAACGCGAAGTCGGCGACAAGGCGATCGTCACCATCGCTCGCCGCCAGCCGATGGCTGCCGACCTTCGTGAAATCATGGGCTCCATCCGCATTGCCTCCGATCTGGAGCGCGTCGGCGATCTCGGCAAGAACACCGCAAAGCGCGTCATCGCCGTGCAGGGCACCGGCGTTCCGCGTCGTCTCGCCCGCGGCATCGAACATCTCTCCGAACTGGCCCTCGTTCAGCTCAAGGAAGTGCTCGACGTCTACACGACCCGTTCGCCTGACAAGGCCGTGTCGATCCGTGAGCGCGACGAGGAAATCGATGCCATGTACACCTCGCTCTTCCGCGAAATGCTGACTTACATGATGGAAGATCCGCGCAACATCACCACCTGCACGCATCTTCTCTTCTGCGCCAAGAACATCGAGCGCATCGGCGATCATGCCACCAACATTGCCGAGACGATCTATTACATGGCGACCGGCGCCCAGCCGGAAGGCGAGCGTCCGAAGGACGATACCGCCAACACCGTGGGTGCGGTGACGGAATAAAGTAGACCCCAAGAGAAGGAGACCAGAGGCGCATGGTTCCGAGAGTAGCTGTTGTAGAAGACGAGGAAGCGCTAAGCGTTCTGCTGCGCTATAATCTCGAGGCGGAAGGCTTCGAGGTCGACACCATCCTGAGAGGCGACGAAGCCGAGCTGCGCCTCCAGGAGCGCATCCCCGATCTTCTGATCCTCGATTGGATGCTCCCTGGCGTGTCCGGCATCGAGCTCTGCCGCCGGCTGCGTATGCGGCCGGAGACGGAGCGCCTGCCGATCATCATGCTGACGGCCCGCGGTGAAGAGAGCGAGCGGGTGCGCGGCCTTTCCACCGGCGCAGACGACTATGTGGTCAAGCCGTTTTCGACGCCGGAGCTGATGGCCCGCGTCAAGGCGATGCTGCGCCGCGCCCGCCCCGAGGTTCTGTCGACGGTACTGCGCTGCGGCGATATCGAGCTGGACCGCGAGACCCATCGTGTCCACCGCAAGAGCCGCGAAGTGCGGTTGGGGCCGACGGAATTCCGGCTGCTGGAATTCCTGATGTCCTCGCCCGGCCGCGTCTTTTCGCGCTCCCAATTGCTCGACGGCGTATGGGGGCATGATATCTATGTCGACGAACGCACCGTCGACGTGCATGTCGGCCGCCTGCGCAAGGCGCTCAATTTCTCCAATATGCAGGATGTCATCCGTACCGTTCGCGGCGCGGGTTATTCCATGGAGGCCTGATCGGGGCAACTCGACCGGTCATCGGACAGGGCGGAAACAGAAAACGGGCCTTTCGGCCCGTTTTTCATGTGGTTAGCACTGGTTTAGTGCGCGGCCCGACGCCGGTCATGCACCGGCTGGTAGGCCAGCCGCTGATGATAGGTGCAGTAGGGCGAAGAGTCCGGGCTGTCATTGCCGCAGAAGTGAAAATCGTCCTTCAGCGGGTCGCCGACCGGCCACTTGCACGTGCGCTCTGTGAGCTCCGTCAGGCCGAGGCGGCGCGAGATCGGAACGACCACATTGGCAGCCGGACGGTATTCGATCTCGTGGACCGTATCGATCTCGACCTCTTCCTTGAGCATCGTCGCACCCTGCTGGCGGGTAACCGTGCGGGTTGCAACGCGCGAGGCGTAATTCGGCGCCCGCGGGGCCGAGGTATTGCGCTTCGGCGCTCGAGCTGCGGTTGCTGCGCCACCGGCTTTCGCTCGGCCCGGCAGGCTCAAGCGATGCACTTTGCCAATGACGGCATTACGGCTGACACCACCGAGCTGTGCCGCGATCTGGCTGGCGCTCAAACCTTCGGACCACAGCTTTTTCAGCTTCTCGACGCGTTCGTCTGTCCAATTCATGCCCTGTCTCCGCTGTCGCGTTTCTGATGGCAGAATCCCTCACCATTGCCTCGCATTGGGTCGAGGCGTGAAACGCTTAAAAATTGTGGTGACTAGTTCCGCCGCATGCAGTCTAGTAATTGGTTTTTAACCTAGTGTGAGGCTGACTCCGTGACAAGAGTCGCGGGAATCTTGAGGAATCGATTTCGAGGTTTTCCCCAACTTGCTATACGTGAGTGGCATTTATGCAATATAAGTTGTCGAAGACATGGCCTCTGCCAAGAGGCGCTCTGCCGCACCTGCTAAATCGCCAGTTTTGTTGACATCGCAGTGCAAAACATCAATAGTGCCCATGCCGCCGAGAGGCGGCATTTTTGATTTTCCAGGGCCCGTTTCACGCGAGGAAACGATTGGCCCTAAAGGTTGTGATCGAGGAGAATGCGCTATGGCTGAAACCGCGCCGCTTTATGACACCTACATGCGTGCTCCGCTGCGGTTCGAGCGAGGCGAGGGCGTGTGGCTGATCACGGAGACCGGCGAGCGCTATCTCGATTTCGCTGCGGGCGTCGCGGTGAATTCGCTTGGCCACGCCCATCCCCATCTGGTTGCAGAACTGAAGGCGCAGGCCGACAAGGTCTGGCACCTCTCCAACCTCTATGAGGTGCCCGGCCAGGAAAAATTGTCGAAGCGCCTGACCGACGCCACCTTCGCCGATAAGGTGTTCTTCACCAATTCCGGAGCCGAGGCGCTGGAATGCGCCATCAAGACGGCACGGCGCTATCAATTCTCCAAGGGTCATCCGGAGAAATACCATATCATCACCTTCGAAGGCGCCTTCCATGGGCGGACGATCGCGACGATCGCTGCCGGCGGCCAGGAAAAGTATCTGGAAGGTTTCGGGCCGAAGGCGCCTGGCTTCGACCAGGTGCCTTTCGGTGATCTCGACGCAGTGCGTGCCGCCATCACCGATGCGACTGCCGCGATCCTCATCGAGCCGGTGCAAGGCGAGGGCGGTATCCGTCCGGCCACCAACGAGTTTCTGCGCGGCCTGCGCCAGATCTGCGACGAGCATGGCCTGCTTCTGGTCCTCGATGAGGTTCAGAGCGGCGTTGGCCGCACCGGCAAGCTTTTCGCCCATGAGTGGGCCGGCATCACGCCTGACATCATGGCCGTTGCCAAGGGCATCGGCGGCGGCTTTCCGCTCGGCGCCTGCCTTGCGACTGCCGACGCCGCTTCGGGCATGAAGGCGGGCACGCATGGCTCGACCTATGGCGGCAATCCGCTCGCCATGGCCGTCGGCAACGCCGTGCTCGATATCGTGCTGGCAGACGGTTTCCTGCAGCATGTGCGCGATGTGGCCTTGGTCTTCCGCCAGGGCCTGGCCTCGCTCAAGGATCGTTTTCCGGATATTATCGAGGATGTCCGCGGCGAGGGGCTGCTGCTCGGCATAAAAGCCGCCATTCCGCAGTCGGACCTGCTGCAGGCAATCCGCGCCGAGCATCTGCTGGGTGTGCCGGCCGGCGACAACGTCATCCGCCTGCTGCCGCCGCTGGTGGTCACGGCTGAAGAGGCGCGCGAAGGCGTTGCCCGCATCGAACGCGCTGCAGAGTCTCTGCGCGCCGCCCGCGTCAAGAAGTCGGCTTGAGTTCAACGCCTGCTGATCGAGGCGTTATTGCCCCGATCAGCGGGCGTTTTCATTTCTGGAGTACAGGTAGGGACATGGCTTCACCGAAACACTTTCTCGATCTCTCGGCCGTCGCGGCTGCCGATCTGCGCAGCATCATCGACGATGCCATCGTGCGAAAGCAGGCGCTGAAGGCGGGTGCTGCCGACAAGCCGCTTGCCGGCAAGATGCTGGCGATGATCTTCGAGAAGCCGTCCACCCGTACCCGCGTCTCCTTCGACGTCGGCATGCGCCAGCTCGGCGGCGAGACGCTGTTCCTGTCGGGTACGGAAATGCAGCTCGGCCGCGCCGAGACGATCGGCGATACCGCGCGGGTGTTGTCGCGCTATGTCGACGCCATCATGATCCGCACGACCGAACATTCGCGCCTGTTGGAACTCGCCGAACACGCGACCGTGCCGGTCATCAATGCGTTGACCGACGATACGCATCCCTGCCAGATCATGGCCGATATCATGACCTTCGAGGAGCATCGCGGCCCGATCAAGGGCAAGACCATCGCCTGGACCGGCGACGGCAACAACGTGCTGCATTCGCTGGTCGAAGGCGCTGCCCGTTTCGGCTATCGCATGAACATGGCCGTACCCCTTGGTTCCGAGCCGAAGGATCACTATCTGAACTGGGCCCGCAA
The DNA here is from genome assembly GCF_036528765.1 of Rhizobium sp. BR 362. Taxonomy (NCBI): domain Bacteria; kingdom Pseudomonadati; phylum Pseudomonadota; class Alphaproteobacteria; order Hyphomicrobiales; family Rhizobiaceae; genus Rhizobium; species Rhizobium sp. BR 362. The sequence goes on from NZ_JARWGH010000004.1 coordinate 411,498, forward strand.
CGAGGGCGCCGAAATCATGCTCTCACATGATGCCGACCGTGCGGTCGCCGGCGCCGATTGCGTGGTAACCGATACCTGGGTTTCCATGAATCAGGAGCACCGGGCCCGCGGTCACAACGTCTTCCAGCCCTATCAGGTCAACGCGGCTTTGATGGCACAGGCCGGCAAGGACGCGTTGTTCATGCATTGCCTGCCCGCTCATCGCGGCGAGGAAGTGACGGACGAGGTGATCGACGGTCCGCAATCCGTTGTTTTCGATGAGGCGGAAAACCGCCTTCATGCGCAAAAATCGATTCTTGCTTGGTGCCTGGGCGCGATCTGAAGATATAGAACCGCGTTTGATGTCGCGGGCGCAGTAGGAGTAGAGCAATGGCGGAAAGTGCAGCCTCGCTGGGTCAGTTCGATTTTGCCGGCGATGATCATGTCGTTCCCTTCCAGGTAGAAGGTCTTGATGTCCGCGGCCGCGCCGTGCAGCTCGGGCCGCTCCTGGACGCAATTCTCGCCCGGCACAGCTATCCGGCTCCTGTCGCCCGGCTACTGGCCGAGGCGGTGGTGCTGACCGTATTGCTCGGCACTTCGCTGAAGTTCGAGGGCAAGTTCACCGTACAGACGAAGAGCGACGGGCCGGTCGACCTTCTGGTCGCTGATTTTTCCACGCCGGAGAACGTCCGCGCCTATGCCCGCTTCGACGATGAGGCGCTGGCTAAGGCCGTGGCTGCCGGCAAGACCGAGCCGGAACAGTTGCTCGGCAAGGGCATCCTTGCCTTCACGATCGATCAGGGTCGCTTCAGCCAGCCCTATCAGGGCATCGTGGCACTTGACGGTGCATCGCTCGAAGAGATCGCCGGCACCTATTTTCGCCAGTCGGAACAGATCCCGACGCGCGTCCGGCTTGGCGCCGCCGAATTGTTCGACCGCGACGAGGCCGGCAAGCCGCGCCATCGCTGGCGGGCGGGCGGTCTTGTCGCGCAGTTCCTGCCGGAAGCACCCGAGCGCATGCGCCAGCCGGACCTTCACGGCGGCGACGGCGACACGCGCGTGCGCGAGCACGTCGAGGATGATGCCTGGGCGGAAGCCCGCACGCTGGTCGAGACCATCGATGCGGATGAGCTGACCGATCCACAGGTGGGTACCGAGCGCTTGCTGTTCCGCCTCTTCCATGAGCGCGGCGTGCGCGTTTTCGAGCCCAAGGCTGTCTTCGACCGCTGCACCTGTTCGCGCGATAAGCTGAAGGATGTGTTGCAGGGCTTTTCCGCCGAGGAGATCGAAGCGAGCCAGGACAATGGCGAAATCGCCGTCACCTGCGAATTCTGCTCGACGACCTATCGCTTCGAAGTGTCCGAGGTGTCGGCCGCCTGAGCAGTTTCAGGCAAAGTGCGAGCCAGTTTCGCGCTTGGAATTGGTCGCCAGTGAAGTACGCGTAACGCATTGAATTGGCGTTCTTATCCAGAGTTTTGAAGTATTGATCTTTGCAAGTTTGGACGGTTCTCGTTTGGAGAAACTTGCAAATTGCGCTGCAAGAAAAAACGTGATTCTCTCTGTTGAGAGGGTGATTTCATGGAGCGTTGGAATGCTTCCGAAGGAGCGGCGGGACAGCGGGCAGAATGATCT
>NZ_JARWGH010000038.1:0-42048 GCF_036528765.1 Rhizobium sp. BR 362
GGCCACTGAAATCTTCAACTTCGACGTATCCAAGCCGATGAAAATTACGCTATCTTCTTTCATGGTTCGTCCTCGCTTAAGCGTGGGGCTCGGCTCCGGCCTATCCAGAGCAACCCCCGACTTCAGCTTACTGCGGGGGCGGGCCACCTTCACCCCGCGAACATACGGTCTATAATATGAGCGGCTCCATCGCCACCGTCCTGACATACCTGGACAAAACAGATCCCGATGCGGCTGCGATCGCACGGGAGCGATATGGTTGCCTGACGCCGTGGCAGAATGATCCGGCGACCTACGGCCGTGCTGCGCTGAGCTCCGGTTACCGGACATGCGAAGAGGCGGTGCTCCAACAGTGCCGCGATCTGCTCCAGCAGCGGTTAACTGAGGGCCCTGACGGCGACGAGTTCCTTGACGCCGCGCAAAGCGCGAAGCTGCTGGCATCCGCCGAGCGATACTACCGCATCATGTACTATGGCGGCCGGCACGCCTGGAACCTCAGAGACAGTTACATGGCCGAAACTCTGGAGCATCTCCTGGACGCACGTGGTGCGAAAGCCAAAGCCGTCGTCTGGGCGCATAATTCCCACGTAGGCGATGCCCGCCATACCGACATGGGCGTAGTGCATGAGGAAGTGAACCTCGGCCAACTCTGCCGCCAGCGGTTTGAGGGAGAGTCGGCCGCCATCGGCTTCGGCACGCATGAAGGCCAGGTGGCAGCGGCCAGCGATTGGGACGGCGAGATGAAGATCAAGGACATTGCTCCCTCACTGAGCGACAGTTACGAGCGTCTATGCCACGACTCGCGCAAACCGAGATTCCTGCTCGACTTCGACCGTGACCAGGTCCTTTACGACCGGCTGGTCGAACAGCGTCTCGAACGTTTCATCGGCGTGATCTATCGGCCGGAAACGGAGCGCATGAGCCATTACATGCTGGGGTCGCTTCCGCAACAATATGACGCCTTCGTATGGTTCGATCACACACACCCGGTAAAGCCATTGGATCGTGCTTCGGATACCGAAGGGATGCCAGACACTTTTCCATTCGGCCTCTAAACCGGCTCAGCTTGCCGCAGAATGGAAGACGATTTCGCGTGGCCGCGGGAACTCCCAGGAAGCTGGGATGTTTGGTGCGACGTTGAGACGATGAACCACAGGTCGTTGCTGATGCAATCGGGTGGGACAACTACTGTAGACAGTTCGGAAAACGATCCGGACCTCCTGGTCGCGAACGGTCTTCCGCAGTGGGTCGTACGCTCTCTTGCCGATAACGGCATCCGGCGTGCAAGCGAAGTGTCGGCGCTAACAGACGCGCAGTTGCTGAAGCTCAGAGGCGTCGGCATCCAATCCGTGAGGCTGATCAGGACTGCAGTCGGATATTACCATCCGCCCGCAAGCGAGACGCCGGACGAGGCGTCCTTAAACGACGAGGCGGCATCCAACGCGGGCCCGAAAGATCCCGCATCAGGTTCGCAATAGCCGCTGCAAGCGGTCGGCATAGCGCTCAAGGGTCCTCCTGACACGCAGAGTTTCGAGCTCGCTGTCACCCGCGCTCGCCACGGACCACAGGCCGATTTGAAAGCCTAAATAGGATGCTTCAAACACAGTGAGCACATCCTCCCGTAACTCGCTATCCACCTTCCGTGCAATGATCTCCGCAAGCCGGGTTCGTTCGGCAGACGACAGATCGAATTCGACGCACGCACCCGCGATATCCCAGGCGATATCCTGACAGCCAATGAGATCGTGGGCGCCATTGTGATCGAGCGCATCGGTTTTCAGGAGAGAACCGTCATCCTTCAGCAGCCATTCCCAAGCATGGAGCCGGTTGTCCGTATCGACGCGCTGCAGGTGCTGAACCAAATACTTCCGACGATCGATCAACAGCTCGAGCTGCCTTGCCGAGTCCTCACCGATCGCTTCCCCGACATTGCTGACGGCCATTTGGCAGAGATCGCCAAGCGATGCACCGCCATGCTGCGCCGGAAGATAACGGGCGCGAAAGGCGAGATAGCGGCCGATTTGATCGACCACCCGTTCCTTGGTGAGCGCTGAGGTCTCGACGGGCTGTCCATCGATCCATGGCTCGACGATGAAGCCGTAACACGTGCCGATGACCATCGGCGTAAACCCGGCCTTGCCCAACAGCGCTCCGCGACGTCGTTTGTCCGCTCCGGCTTCGCAAAGGCCGGCAAACTTGACCAGCCAGCGTTTATCGCCTTCGGATACGAGAAATTTCAGCTTTTCCTGTTGCCTATAGCTGGGTGGCCAGTTTTCCGGATCGTCATATCGAAAGGCGCGCCAATTCCCGCCGGAGAGTTCCCGCCAGGACGGTTTGTGAGCTCCCACAAGCTCGCTTACCCATGCCTGAAGGCTGTGCGCCCCTTCCGGCACGTCAATGATGAGCTCACGAGCCTCGACCACATGCTTCGGCCGCTCATTCCAGCGCTGGCGATGAGCGTTGCTGGCATGTGGCCCGAGATCGCCTTTGTGGCTCGGAAAGAAATGAAGGCGGCGAGAAGAGACGCCGTTGGCGAGCAACCAATCGGCGACACAGCCGAATGAACTGCCCGACAATCCCGGCCCTTCGTCCACGATGGCGAAATCGACGTCACGCTCTGTCAGGATGCGTTCCCTGAGCATTTGGCCGATCTGAAGATGGCGGCTGAACGGATGCCCGGTCGGTCGCAGAGAATAGGCAGGACCGGAATCGAGCGCGGCCGCGACCAGCGCCGCCAAGCTCATGCCGATGCTGCGAATGCCGATCACGACCGTTGTGGACGGCAGGCCCGATCGCAAGGCGGCCTCGATATAGCTTTCGGGATAAAGCGCGTAAAAAGCATAGCCCTCCGCGCGTTTCATACGCACCGGCTCGCGGCTGTCGAGCCGCTCAAGCAGGAGGGGCCATTCCGCGGGAAACACCAAGTCCCCAAGGAAACTTGCCTGCCATGACCGCAATATCGACTGGGCTTGCACGAGCAGAAGCCTCGCACCCGCATCATGAATGTCGGAGACGTCATCGGCAGCTCTTTGCTTAAATTCCTGGTCAGCCAACCCCTGGGCGAGCTCACCCGTAGTCACGAAAGTCTGAAACAGGAGTTCGTGCCGCCGTCGCCCCGGCGGCAGTGATATGCAGGCAGACATGTGTTCGGCAATCCGCCTGCGAACGGAAGCGGCATCTTCAACGCGCGCGATATCGCCATAAACCAGCATCATCGATGTCCTTGCCGCCGACAAGCATACCGAACGCGTGAAAGACCCCAACGATCCCTGGCCGCGCTTTCGGCGGGAATTTTTTCGGGAACACATCCCGCTCCGGTTTGTTTGGGCAATGCTTTGTAGATGCTGGAGATGGATATGCATACGCAACCGATCCGCGTCGGCCTTGTAGGTGTCGGCAATTGCGCGTCGTCCCTTGTTCAGGGTTTGACTTATTATCAAAACGTAGAAAGCAATGAGCCGGTTCCCGGTCTCATGCATATTGAACTTGGTGGCTATCACGTCCGCGATGTCGAGATATCCGCGGCGTTCGATGTCGCAGCCTCGAAGGTGGGACGCGACGTCGCGGAAGCGATCTATGCCGAACCTAACAATACCAAGCGCTTTGCCGATGTCGCGGCAACCGGCGTCAAGGTCCAACGCGGCAAGACGCTCGACGGAATAGGGCGATATCTCAAGGATGAAATCCCGCAGTCGACGGAACCAGTCGCCAACGTCGCCGATATCCTGCGCCGCTCGCACACGGATATACTGGTGTCCTATCTGCCGGTCGGCTCGGAAGAGGCTACCCATTGGTACGCCGAACAGGCGCTCGCCGCCGGCTGTGCCTTCATCAATTGCATTCCGGTGTTCATCGCTTCAAAAAGCGAATGGCAACGCAGGTTCGCCGAACGCGGTCTGCCGATCATCGGCGACGACATCAAGAGCCAGGTCGGCGCGACGATCGTCCATCGAATGCTCGTCAACCTGTTTCGCGAGCGCGGCGTCAAGATCGACCGAACCTATCAGTTGAACTTCGGCGGCAACACCGATTTCCTGAACATGCTGGAACGGGAACGATTGGAATCGAAAAAGATTTCAAAAACGCAGTCGGTTACCAGTCAGCTCGATGTTCCCCTTGCCGCTAACGATATTCATGTCGGTCCCAGCGATCACGTGCCGTGGCTGACGGACAGGAAATGGGCCTACATCCGGGTCGAGGGCACGACATTCGGCGGCGTGCCGCTGAATGCGGAACTCAAGCTCGAAGTGTGGGACTCGCCCAATTCCGCCGGTGTCGTCATCGATGCGATACGCTGCGCGAAACTGGCGCTCGATCGCGGGATCGGCGGCCCACTGATCGGCCCCTCGAGCTATTTCATGAAGTCGCCGCCGCAGCAATTCACCGACCACGAAGCGCGCCGGCGCACCGAGGCCTTTATCGAAGATCGAGAGGATGTTCTGCGTGGAGCGGCGGAATGACGGTAACCATCTTCCTGGTGCGTCACGCCGCTCACGACAATGTCGGGAGCTTTCTTGCCGGTCGAATGGAAGACGTCGTGCTCGGTGAGGCGGGGCGGGCTCAAGCCGAGCGCCTGGGGCAGCGCATGAAGCGCGAGGATATCGAGGCAATTTATACGAGCCCCCGCGAGCGCACGCGCGAGACGGCGGCGGCTATTGCCAAGGCGTCCAACCTCGGTCCGCCACAAATTGCAGAGGCGCTGGACGAGGTGAATTTCGGCGATTGGACAGGAAAGACGTTCGACATGCTCAACCAAGATCCGCAATGGCGGCGCTGGAACAGCGTCCGCAGCCTCAGCCGCACGCCCGGCGGTGAAAGCATGCTGGACGTGCAGCACCGCATATTGGGCTTGATAGAAACCCTTTTGAACAATGGCGGTGGCAAGAGGCTGGCGCTGGTGTCGCATGGCGACGTCCTCAAGGCCGCGGTCTGCCATATCCTCGGCCTGCCGATCGACGCCTGGCCGAGATTCGACATTGCGCCTGCTTCCATCACCACCATGACGGTCGGCGACTGGGGCGCAAAAATCATCACGCTCAACGAAATTTGTCCGTGATCCTCGCACGCTGGAGAAGCTTATGATCGAAGCAGCAATGATCTGGAACGAACCGAACAACAAGTCTCATTGGGATCCGGAAATCGATCCCGATTGGCGTCGCTTTGGCCATATGGCAACACTCGCCGCAGATGCCATCGCCGCATCGAATCCGGACATCATCAAAGTGCTGGGCGGGATTTCGCCGATCGATTCTGGTTTCATGGGCCGCATGAAGGATTACGGGGTGCTCGGTCACGTCGATGCTGTCGCGGTGCATGGTTTTCCGCTCGACTGGAACCTCTGGCAGATCCAGGAATGGCCGGAAAAAATCGATGAGATAAGAGCTGTGACCCACCTTCCGATTTGGGTCAGCGAGGTCGGGGTATCCAGTTTCGGCGCGGAAGAAGTGCAGCTCTGGGGATTGAAGCGCACCGCCGAACTGCTGAAAGGAAAGGCGGCGCGGCTGCAATGGTACAGCCTTTACGATCTTCCGCGATCGTGGGAGGCGACGACCCGTCATCGGGAAGCTGAGGGCTCCTCGTATTACCGGCATTTTTACATGGGGATTTTACGCGAGGATGGCACTCCGAAGCCGGCGCTGGAGGAGTTTGCCAGGCACACGCCCGATTTCGGGCTCGTACAATGGTTTCACTTCGAGGATCCGAGGCTTGACGAGGCTGTCTCGTGGATGAGGCGGCTCGGCGTGCGGTCGGTGCGAACGGGCCTGTCCTGGGCGGACCGGTTCCGTCCCAATGCACTTGATTGGTTCGACCGGCAGATGCGCAGCCTCGAGGATTTCGAGGTGACGGTGACCTTCTGCTTCACGCCGGAGCATCGAGGCATCGCCCCGCATCATACCAGTGCCCCCCTGATTCCGGAGGAGTTCGCGGCGTTTTGCAGCGAAATGGTGGATCGCTACGCGCCGCGGCAGGACTCGTCAGCTCCTTCAATCGCGGCCTTCGGCGCCCGTTGAGCCGAACCAGTCCAACATCCGCCCCAAGCGTCCGCGAGAGTAGGCAAATCCGTGGTAACACGTCAGCACGGCCCGTGCCCAGGTGATATAGAGCCCGGGCCAATGCAGCCGGCGTGCGAGCCAAAAGACGCGATGGCTCCAGAGGCTGATCTCATAACGCATGGCGTAGATCATCCTGCGTCTGGCGCTCAAGCCGCTTTTTGCGGCAGTGACCCGCTTGCGGGGGCGGAGCCCCCATCGTGGCCACGACAGGCGGAACGCGAGACCTTCCCGGCGCTGACGAAAGCCTGCCGCCTGGGTGGCGATCACGAAATCCGAGTCGACCTCGGACAATTCGATCCGTCCTGACCTCATGCCGTCACGAATAAGATCGAGAAGCACGGGCGATCGAACGATCACGACGTTGGTCCCTCGCCCATCGGCTGAATAAGGTTCTTTCCAGGCATCACCGAAAGCGATATCGGCAGTTTCCGCAACGACGTCGTCACAGAAGTTGCAGGCGGAGTTCTGGAAGAAGCCGGCGCCCCAATCGCCATCCGCTAAATCCCACCAGTCCCGGCCGCGGGTTTCGCCGTTCCGCAACGTCAATTGGGCGCGATACCAGTTGGCCGGCCGGTCAGGGCGTTTCATCCGATAATCGAGCCGCTCCACATCGCCGACATCCTGCCCCATTTGCCAGGCGAAACTTTCGGCCATGCGCGCGCTTTTCATGTGCCCGCAAAAGAGGCCGAGTGTGAAAGCGATGCGTTCATTCAATATCGGATCTAGGGCGCAGGACAATCTCACAGCCTTGATGAAGCATGGAATGCCAACGATCGCGTAACGGCCGGGAACCGTTCTGATCGTCTCAAGAACCTCGGACATCTCAATCGGATAGTACCGTGATTTTGCGCCGGCGCTGAGCGCTTCCAGGCTGCGGGACAACGTGTATCGGAACAGGCGGCGATCGCCGTCTGTCGAGGGGTCGACAGCCGTGACATGTGCCACGCCGTCGACAAACCCTCGCCGCAACAGCTCGGCCGCGACCCAAGTGACTAGCCCCCCCGAACTTCCATTGGCCCGAAAATCGTCTTCTTCCACATGGCCGACAAAGGCTGCATCAAACCGGCCGAGTAGAGGATCGCGGTTTTGCGCCGCCGCGAAATGACGCTCAGCCAGTTCGTCTTCATTGCTGGAAACGGGAGAGAAGGGACAAAGTCTTGAGAAATTGCCGTCCCTGTCATGCAGCCATTGGCGTGACCCGCTCGGCTTCAACTGGCCATAACGGTCGAAATTCATCCGGACACGGGTTCCTTTCGGCAGGGCCGCACAGGCGCCGCAACCGATGCAGAGACCGTAGCGGATGATCTCGTTCCGGTTCGGTCGCGCTGGAGCCTCGCGCGGATCAAGGAGCGTGCTGGACGACATGTTGCAGATAGGCGCTGGAGTTGCGGCGCAAGGCGGTGATGCGCTGGGAGATGGCCGTTCCCGGCGGTTCGCCGAGGACTGCGTCGAGGTGCAGGGATGACGATCCCTCGGGTATGACGTTCCGCTCGGCGCCGACCATTGCGGTCAGATCGAGCAACTTGTTGGATCGATAATCCGAAAGAACGCAGGCAAACGGCTTGTCGTTCACGAGCGAAAAGACGCAGCCGTGGAAGAAATTGGTCACTACAGCCGTTGCGCCGGCCATGAAGCGCGCGAAGTCCTCAGGCCCGGCATCGATCCATTGTTCATCCGCCCAATCGTTTCGATAACCGATGCTGATCAGGGTGATGGATCGCCCATCGGCCCATCGACGAACAGTGCGCTGAAACCAGCCGGGAAAACTGTGGCCATAAACGGCAAGGTAAGCCGATCCCATTTCCTCCTTTCCCGCATTCCAGATGGCCTCGGGAAATTGCAGGCATGGGTCCAGCACCAATTCGGCATCCAGCCCCAGCGCATCCTTTATCAGGCGCTTCGAATTGAGATCGCGAACCGAAATCTGCGAAAACCTGCGCAGGCTGTCGGCCCATCGCCCTCTCAATCGGTCCAGAGAGTCAAAGTTTCCAAATGTCGCGGCGTAGGAGACGAGGCGGCCGGATCGCAGCCCTTCGCCATAAAACGCTCCGCAGCCGCCATACCAGGGATGTCTGAGGTTCCAGACTTCATCGCTTCCAACGATCACCAGGGGAAACTCTTCCGCGTCGGCCGGCCTTTCCAATGGGAACGGAGCAGAAAGCGGCAGCGCAGCGAAAGCGTCGAAGAACCTGCGTATCTTCATCTTATACAGAGGTAAATCATCCCGTCTTGTCGGGATCGGAAGCAGTGGCTGGAGTGCACAACCCCACTCTGCGCGATCCGCGCGCGCCGACCTGTGCTCCAGCAGAATGGCATTCAGGCCTATCGTCTCCAATCCCTCGATCAGGCAACGGGCCTGCCAATAGGATCCGTAATTGATGCAACGATGGAAGGTCAGGACGCCTACTCTGTCACGGCCGGCGCTCTGGGGAATTGGGGCTTTGCTTAGATATTGCGGGGGACGATGGGAAAAACGGATCAAATCTGACATAGACGCTCACGTCCCAGGGCACGAATTCTCAGCAACTGAGTTGAACGGTTGGATATCGACGCGCCACATTCCGCCGATGTCTCCGTAAGCTGGCTCCAAACCGGGCGACAGTTTAATTGTTCCCGTGAGGAGAGCATCGTCTCATTCGGAGGCCCTGGCGAAGCCATCGCCGAGGTCGATGTCCGCAATCAATGGAAGATGGTCCGAAGCCAGGCTTGTCAGCCGATTTCGCGGCACGGTCGTGCCGAGGACCGCGAGATCGGGACTGACGAAAATATGATCCAGCCGCATCAACGGATAGCGCGAAGGAAAGGTCGGCCTCGGCGGCTGATTGCCGGAAAGCTGGACATCCTTCAATGCGCGAGTGGCGAGCCGATAAGCCGCGGAGGCAGGAACGGCATTGAAATCCCCGCAGACGACGGTGGAAACAATATCCTTGCCGCTCCCCGGCAGCCATGCTGGGCCGAGAAGCGCCGTCATTTGCTGGACGCGATCGCGCCCCCGAAGGCCGAGATGGGTGTTGACGAGGTGCAATTGCCTGTCTCCCACCATGACTTCGACGGAAAGAGCGCCACGCTGTTCGCCGAGCGACGGCAGCGGCCCGGCCTTGATCGCCTTTGTCGGCAAGGCCGTTATGAAGGCGTCTCCATACTGCTCGTCGGCCACCGTCAGGGCTGGATTGAAATGCGCCTCCATCTTCAGCAAGGAGGCGATCATGTTTGCCTGATCGACGCCGCCGGTTCTGTGGCGGCGGACGTCGATCTCCTGCAGCGCCACAATATCAGCCTGCGCCTCCGCGATGACGGCGGCGATACGGCCAGGATCGATCTTGCGATCCGTACCAATGCAACTGTGCACGTTGTAGGTCAGAATTCTGATCGATCTTCCGTGGGGCATGGCCGAGGAACACCGAACTCGCCCGATCGTTCCGCATCATCGGGACCGTGTTCCTGCCCGCGGAAAAGGATAGCCAATGACGTTGAAAAGCCTGATAGGGAATGGCCTGATCATTGCGGCGACATGCCTTGCATTCTGGCTCTTGTATCGCATTCTGCAGAACTACAGCTTGGATGACATCCGGAACTCGCTGCTGAGCATTCCGCTCCGGCGTCTCTGTTTCGCGTTGCTCTGTGCTGCCGCCTCTTACCTTTGTCTCACCGGCTTCGATTTTCTTGCCCTCTTATCGCTGGGCAAGTCTTTGCCTTACCGCAAAATTGCGCTCGCCTCCTTCGTCAGCCTCTCGATGGGCCACAATATCGGCTTTGCCGGCCTGAGCAGCGGTGCCTTCCGGTACCGCTTCTATTCACGCTGGGGTCTGAGCATCGAGGAAGTTGCGAAGATAGTGCTTTTCTGCGGTATCACGGTCGGCCTGGGGATGACCGCGCTTGGCGGAACTGCCTTGCTGGTCGATCCTGCGGATGCCGCGGGCCTGCTGAGCTCCAACACCCGCGACGTTCGAACGGCCGGGGTCATCATTCTTGCAGTGCCGGTTCTCTATGCATTCCTTACCATGGTCCTGCGGCAAAGAATGACCTTGTGGCGCTGGTCCTTCGAATTGCCCGGGCCTCACATAGCCTTGCTGCAAATCGTCATCGGGGCCTTGAATTTCGTCTGCGTCTCAGCGTGCTTGCATCAGTTGCTTTCGGCCTTCGCGGATGTTGCGTTGTTCCGATCGATCACCGCGTACGTGCTGGCTAATACCGCTGTCATGGCGACCCATGTTCCTGGCGGCCTCGGCGTGATCGAGACAACCGTCTCCTATATCGTGCCGAATGCAGCCTCCATCGGGGCCTTGATCGCCTTTCGCTGCATCTACTTCCTCATTCCCCTCATCCTGGGAACGACCCTTCTGATCGTCAGCGAATTGGCGTCTCGGCATCGTTCAGCTCGAACGAAGGATCCGGCGAAGGCGGCCGACAAGACGACGGGAACCCAGGCGCCCCAGCGGACGGGCGGGATCGAATAGCGCGGTCCCTGCAATCGGCCTGGTCTTTTCAGAGGTCGTTGCCAGCGGCTTTAGGCACCGGGCTCCGACATTCAGCTCAGCGATTGCGTGGATGAGCGATCCGCTCCGTTGAAAGGCATTTCGAACGGCGCCGGCGGCGCAGCCGAGATATTCCGCCACGAGCATGTTGCGCAGCTCGTCGATTGCCAAACGGTGAGCGGGTTTAAGGGCCTGAAAGAGAATATCGCATTCGGTATCGAGCCCCTCGGATCGATGGTTGAGATTGGAGGAGCCAATGCGGAGCAGATTGTCATCGGCGATCAGAAGTTTCGAGTGGACCAGCAGTTCGACCTGCTTTTCGCCATCGGGAACCACCGGATAGAAGACGCGCAGCCGGCCGTGACGATCCGCATTCATGAGACGCCGAATTATCCTGTCGCGATTGCTTCCCATGACGAAGTCCTCGATCAGACCATGGGACTTGCGCGTGCAGACGATGACGACCTCCGGCCCATCGTCCTCCCGCAGCCGAGCGGCAATGGCTTCCGCGACATTGAAAGAGGCGAGATATTGCGTTTCGATATAGAGCTGACGTCTCGCCGTGGCGATCACCTCCCTTGTTACGGCAATTCCCTGACTCACGCCGTCCCGGAAAAAGGTCGCCGGTTCGGTTATCGCAAGCCTGACCGGTACATTCTCAAACGATGCGGCGAGATCGTCCGGCCAGCCGACGGCCGTCTGCGCTGGCAAGGCCCTGTATTCCTCGCCCGTGGCATCCGCCCATCTTCGCCTCGCGGCAGAGGCGATGAGCCTTGCCGCATCCCCCGTCACCATGGCTTGCAGGTCGTGAAGCGGCTCGTAGGACACACCTTCGGGATCGCGCCTCAGCTTGTTGCGAACCCTGTGGCCCCGCGTGTCCCAACGCCGCGACGTCAGATCGATTCCCCCGATGAAAGCGATGGAATCGTCAATGCAGACAAGTTTCTGATGGTGACATCCTCTAAGGGCGGACTGGACGGCAAAGCGCAGGTCGATGCGACTGTTCTTCGGAAAGTTTTTCTTGCGCAACACCTTCAAGGATTTTTCGGAATAAATCGGCCCCAAGGCCCAGATCAAGATTCGAATCTCAAGATCGGGATTGGCATCCGCCAAAGCATGCAGAAGATCCCCCAACGTTTCCTTGGAATTCTCCGGCTGCAGGCGGATATCGGGATTGAAATCCCACCCGATGATCCAGATCCGCCTTCGCGCATGGCGCAGAATGTGAGCTAACCGCGAAAAATAGGTACTGCCGTTAATGAGGAAGGCCGTTCTTGCCGCAATACCTTCCAACCGCATATCTTCGGCCTTTGGCGACATGGTAGAACCCTTTACTCCTCTCTGTTTCGACAGCCGATCGTGCTCCGACAGGTCCTTGTCGCTTTCACCCATGAAAACGCAAACGCTTGGATTTTTCCAAGGTTCCGCCGCAGGATGTTTGATGATGCGCGGCCTCTTCAAAGCCCAGGAACAAGTCGCCGTCCGCGCAGTTCCTATTGAATGACGAAGACAGGCACGATCCGCATCGGCATCTCGGGATGGACTTATGCCCCTTGGCGCGGCGTCTTCTATCCGCAAGATGTGGCACAGAAACGCGAGTTGGCCTATGCCTCGCGGCAATTCCCTTCCATCGAAATTAACGGCACCTTCTATGGCCTGCAGCGCCCCGAGGTCTTTGCCAAGTGGCGCGACGAAACGCCCGACGATTTCGTCTTCGCGGTCAAAGGCTCCCGCTACATTACCCATCTGCGCAGGCTTCGCGATGTCGAAACCCCGCTCGCCAATTTCATCGCCTCCGGCGTGTTGCGCCTCGGCCCGAAGCTTGGACCCATCCTCTGGCAGTTTCCGGCACGACAGCGTTTCGACGCCGATCTGTTTTCCGCTTTCATGAGAATGCTGCCGAAAGATACGGTCGCTGCAGCAAAGCTTGCCGGACGGCACGACGAGCGGCTGAACGGTCGGGACTGGGTGCAGGCCCATGGCGAAAGGCCTATCCGCCACGCATTCGAAATCCGCCACGAGAGCTTCGTCGACGCGGATTTCGTTGATCTGCTTCGCGAGCATGAAATCGGGCTTGTCTGCGCCGACACGGTCGAGTGGCCGCTGCTGATGGATGTGACGGCCGACTTCGTCTATTGCCGTCTCCACGGCTCCGAAGAGCTTTACGTCAGTGGCTATGACGATGAGGCACTGGATATCTGGGCCGACAGGATCGATGACTGGGCGCATGGCCGCGAGCCTGCAAATGCCAACCGCGTGCTTAAGCCGCTGAAGCCCGCACGCAAGGGCCGCGACGTCTATGTTTATTTCGATAACGACGTGAAAGTACGAGCGCCTGCGGATGCGCACGCGCTCGCCGCACGGCTTGGATCTATAGGAACCACGTCACGACCATTCCAAGAACGGATGCCGCCACGACGGAGGTCGACGCCCATCCAAGCCAGCGCAGCCAGCCGGTCACCGTAAACTTTCCCATGACCTGCTTTTTCGCAGTCATCAGCATCATTATTGTCATGACCGGGACGGCAACGACCCCGTTGATTACGGCACTCCAATAAAGGGCCGAAATGGGGTTGACGGGCGTGAACAGTATGCCCATTCCGAGAACGCAGGCCATAATCAAGGTCGCGTAAAATGCTTTTGCGTGCTTTGGTTTCCTTGAAAGTCCGACCGGCCATTTGAACGCCTCGCCGATCGCGTAGGCGGCTGCGCCGGCAAGGACCGGAACCGCAAGCAAGCCGGTGCCCAATATGCCGACGGCGAACACGACAAACGCGACATCGCCCGCAATGGGTCGCAATGCCTCGGCTGCCTGCGCCGAGGATGAGATGGCCGTAACGCCGCTCTTATGAAGTGTTGCCGCGGTCGTCGCGATGATCGCCAGAGCTATGATGTTCGAAAACGCCATGCCGATCAAAGTGTCGGCGCGAATGCGCGTAAGCGCGGCCGGCGCTTCTCTCGGCGCTTCGACCAACGGATGTTTGTGACGATCGATCTGTTCATTCTCGACTTCCTGGGAAGCCTGCCAGAAGAACAGATAGGGTGAGATCGTCGTGCCCAGAATGGCGACGATCGTCGTGAAGAATTCAGCATTCCATATGATTTTGGGCACGAAAAGGCCGGCAATTGCTTCGCCCCACGATATGTTGATGGCAAATACAGCGGCAACATAAGCAAAGAGGCTGAGCGTCATCCATTTAAGCACCGAGGAATAGCGATCGTACTCGACGAAGACACTGGCAATCGCGCAAGCGCTGCCGAAAGCGACGACGTAAAGCGCCTCGGGCCCGCCGACCAAAAGTTTCAACGCGTCGGCCATAGCACTGAGGTCTGCTCCGATGTTGATCGTGTTCGCTATGAAAAGCAGTCCTACAATGAGGTAGAGCAGCCAGGCGGGGTAGTGCCGGCATACATTTCCCGCAATGCCATGCCCGGTCGTGCGCCCGATCCGCGCGCAAATCTCCTGAATTGCCGACATCAGCGGATATGTCAGCAGCATTGTCCATCCGATGCCATACCCAAGTTGAGCACCCGCCTGGCTGTATGTTCCAATTCCAGAGGGATCGTCGTCGGATGCGCCGGTGATAAAACCAGGCCCCAAAATCTTCAGGAACCGTCGAAAAGGCCCATTCGCCACCCTCGTCCCCTGTCGCTCGGCAGTCTCGGTCACGGATTTAGCCCCGCTTCTTCAGCCGAGCGCAAACTGCATCGCTCCGATCGGCGACAAGCCGAGCCCAAATAGGCAAGCGGCGCACCAAAGACGGATTGTTCTCTTTTCGACACCATCGCTTTCACTCCGCGATGAAAAATAGCTGCGCTCCGACGTTGAATCTGCAATCAACAAAGGCGTGCTGAAAGAAGTTGCAAAAAGCCAAATAGTTCCAAGGGGATTCTTGGGATTGGAGCGATCTACCAAAGTATCTCGAATTGCCCTCCACCGGCCGCGAAGCGCCTGCTCCTCGCCTACAATATCGACATACTTCGCATCGCCTGAATCATCGTGGCGGGAGCAGTCCCGCCTGGAGCAATCCTTTCGGCTTCCGTTTATTCACGGCACCGTGGCGGCACAGAGACCGCTCGCTGAGGAACCTTCGCAGCCGATCACAGTTAGGGACTGCATTCGATCAACGGAGGTTATGATGAAAAGGATTCTCATTGCTGTGAGCGCGGCAGCACTCTTCGCATCGGGGACAGCTTTTGCTGGGGACACGGTGGTTATTCCTGGAGAGGTCAGGACATACGTGACGGAACAAGAAGTTCCATCGGTAACTTATGACGGCGATATCGTCGTCGGCAGCGAATTGCCGAATTCGGTGGAGGTACACACCATTCCCAGCAACAGCGACTACGCCTATACGGTCATCAATAAAAAGCGCGTCATCGTGAACCCGCATACCCATAAGATTATCGAGATCGTGAAGTAGCCGAAACCGGACATCGGCGTTGTGAAGCCGACACTCCGGGGTTCTATCGTGGACTAGCCTGTATCGCAGCCTTGATTTCGTGGAAATCAAGGCTGCGATACGCTTGAGCGTAATTGCCCGCCGGTCGTCAGGTGCCAGAGGCCTTGCCCGACGCCCCATGGGCCGGACCCTCTTCCTTCACCTCACGCGGCGTCGGCGTGGTAATGGCGCCGTGGTCGGGGTCCCTTACATCCTGTCCCCTCGAACCGTCCGCGCCTAATGCAAGCTCACGATCCCGGCTCTTGCGCCTGGTGTCACGCAGCCTGGTTGCTTCTTCAATCAGCGAGGTCAGTTCCTCGTCGGAAAAGTCGGATAAATCAATAGCTCTGCTCATATTGGTCTCCTAATGCGGTTTCTTTGTGCCGAACGCGCAGCTCGAAGGAGCGACCCTGCCGGGAGGAATTCCTCCCGCAACTTCGATTCCCTGAGGCTAAATTCCCACTGGCGCGTCATTGAAGCATGCCCCATGCCGGATCCCAGCGAACACCCTCCGACAACTCCACATAGATGGGCGGGCTTTCGCTGCCGGTCATCTTGTTTCGGGCAGCCCGAAAGGCGTCGTCCGGTTCCATTTCCTCACCCGGAAATATCGCGTCGTCTTCACCGGGCCCCGCGACCTTGCGGATAAATCCTCTAATCTGATCGCCGGAATGATAGAACTTGATGACGATGGAGCCCGGTGGAGCGGCATCCTTGCGATATTGTCGATAGGTTTCCATGTGCACCTCCTGAGATCATCTCGGAGACGGTCTCTATAGGATCGGTTTGCCTCCGGTCACGGCGACTGTGCTGCCTGAGACGTAACTCGACAGCGGATCGGCAAGCATGACGTAGGTGGTCGCAAGTTCGGCAGGCTGACCCGGCCGCTTCATCGGCACCTGCTTTCCGAAATTCTCGACCGCCTCCTTGGGCATGGTCGAAGGAATGAGCGGCGTCCAGATCGGACCGGGCGCCACCGCATTGGCGCGAATCCCTTTTTGCGCGAGCAGTTGCGCAAGACCGGCGGTGAAATTCTGGATGGCGCCCTTGGTCGTCGCATAGGCAAGCAATGTGGGATTGGGACTGTCGGAATTGATCGAGGCGGTGTTGATGATGGAGCTTCCCGATTTCATGTGCGGAACGGCCGCCTTGGTCAGATAAAACATGGCGTGAATGTTCACCTTGAAGGTCAATTCCCATTCCTGATCGGTGATATCGCCGATGTCGTGAAAGCTCGCCTGGTGAGCGGCATTGTTGACGAGGATGTCGACCCCACCGAGTTGCGAGACCGCCTTGTCGATGATTGCGCGGCAATGCTGCGGATCCTGGATGTCGCCGGGAACGAGAACGGCCTTGCGTCCTGCGTCCTCCACCCAGCGCTTCGTCTCCTCCGCATCATCGTCTTCGTCTAGATAGGCAATGAGAACATCGGCGCCTTCGCGTGCAAAGGCGATCGCAACGGCACGGCCAATCCCGCTGTCGCCGCCGGTAATGATCGCTTTCTTGCCGGTAAGCCGGCCTGATCCTCGGTAGGACTTTTCGCCATGATCCGGCACCGGCTGCATCGCCGCGGTATGGCCGGGCATCGGCTGCTGTTGAGACGGGAACGGGGGCGAGGGATGCGTGACCATGACTTCCTCCTTGCTATCGGTAAACTCCCATTCTCAACCGCCTGCCTCCCGCTTGGTTCCCGAAAAGAGCAAAATCAGCCGGGAGCGAACAAAAATGACGCTGCCGTTTTCCAGGAACCTTCGCGTGCCGCCGCAGTTCTAAAACCGGGTTCCAGGTCCGCCCGGCCATTCGTGCAGCCATTCGAAAGGACATTCCAATGCATCGTTTCCACGAGAAGGTCGTCATCGTCACGGGTGCGGGATCAGGCATGGGAGAAGCCACCGCACGCAGATTTTCCGAGGAAGGCGCGAATGTCGTTCTCGTCGACTATCATGCCGAGAACGTCAACAAGGTCGCGGCGGAGCTTCCGGCTGAGCGAACCATGGTGCAGGTGGTCGACGTCTCCCAGTCCTCCGCCGTCGACCAAATGGTTTCGACGACGGTCGCCAAGTTCGGCAAGCTCGACGTCATCATCAACAATGCGGGAGTGCATGAGGCTGGCGAGCCGACCGAAATCACGGACGAGCGCTGGCAAAAGGTCATGAACACGGATGCCGGCGGCGTCTTCTTCGGGTGCCGCGCAGCCATTCCGCATCTGAAGAAGACCAGGGGCGTGATCATCAATACCGCTTCCGTTTCCGGCACCGGCGGCGACTGGGGCATGAGCCCCTATAACGCCGCTAAGGGCGCGGTCGTGAATCTGACTCGGGCTTTGGCGCTCGATCTTGGCAAAAAAGGCATTCGCGTCAACTCCGTCTGTCCGAGCCTGACACGCACCGGCATGACGGAAGAAATGCTCAAGGACGAAGCATTGGTCGCCAAGTTCAAGGAACGCATTCCACTTGGCCGCGTCTGCGAGCCGGAAGAGGTGGCTGCCGTCATTGCCTTTCTGGCAAGCGACGACGCCAGTTTCATAACCGGCGCCATTATTGCCGTGGACGGAGGCGTCTCCGCTTCTAACGGACAACCCGCCCAGGGATAGCGAGGTCATTGCCATGAATTTCAAGCAGATCAACGAGACGAACGGTCAGCGCACCTATGTCGTCGTGCTCGATGCGAACGAGGAAGCGTTCTCCACCCTCAGCAATTTTGCCACGACCTACGAGATGACCGCCGCATCGGTCACCGCGATCGGTGCATTCGGAAAAGCAACGGTCGGCTGGTTCGATTTCGCCAGCCGCAGCTACCGCAAGATTCCGGTCGAGGAGCAATGCGAGGTTTTGAGCCTTCTTGGCGATATCGCGACCGGCGACGATGGCAAGGCGAGCCTGCATCTTCATGCCGTCCTGGGCCTGAAAGACGGCTCCACGCGCGGCGGTCACTTCATTGAGGGCATCGTCCATCCGACATTGGAAGTGACGATCATCGAGACGCCCGCCTACATGCACCGCCGGCATCACAAGGATTTCGGAATAAGCCTCATCGAGCTCTGAGCGGCCAACATTGCGCCTCCCTCGATTTGCAAGATGCCTACACTTTAAGTGTCCCTGCTGCTATGTTTATCGCGATTTGGTTAAGGGGGAAGAGTAATGTCTCTGCTTGCCTTACATCATGTGGCGATCATCACCGCTGATTTGGGAAAGTCACTGCCGTTCTATTGCCATGTGTTCGGTCTCGCCCAGATCCCGCGCCCGAATTTTCAGTTGGACGGTGCCTGGCTTGCCTGTGGCGCCCTGCAGATTCATCTCATCGTCAATCCGGCGGGGACGTTCCGCAAAAGCCCCGTGATCGACCGCAACGATTGGCACTTCGCCTTTCGTACCGATGATTTCGATGGTGTCGTCAAACGACTTTCGGAGCTCGGCTTCCGGGAGAACCTGCCCCAAGGCGATCCAAAGTGCCTGCTGATCTTCCGTTCCGGCCCCGCCGATTTCCCGCAGCTCTATCTTCGCGATCCTGACCTGAACGTTATCGAGGTCAACGGAGCGCTGTAAAGCGCGCTCATGCAAAGGAACCGTGAGGAAGGCGCGCAGTCTGGTATCTGCAGAACCGTGAAAATCTGCGCCACCGAATTCCCCTGAGTTGCCTGTGGGGGGTCAAACGTGAAAGTTCCAGTCTCGCCGCTTGCGGTTCTGATCTGCCACCGCACGCACCTGCCTTCATCATACGATGGAACAATCTGTTCCGGCCGAGGGTTACATTCACCACGTCGGGACTATGGGAAGCGCTGCTCACCCTTCCGGCGGTGGGCGAGTGCCAAAGGCCATGTTCCAAAGGAGACCAGCGATGAAACATCAGCAACCACGTGACGGAGCGCCCGGAACCACCGATCAATCCCCCAGATGGGAAGGCCCGGCCGGCTCCAAACCCGCCGGTTATCTTCCTGCCAAGGATGGCGGGGAAGCAGCACGGGACGCCAATAACGAGAACATCAATCATCCGCGCAAGCGCAAGGTTTCCGACGCACTGAAGCAAAAAGGCGATGACTGAAAGCGGCCTGCAATCAGAACCGGACCCCAGCAACGTCGGCAGCGATACCGGCGCCGTATGCTCCGGAGCCAAGCTCGCAGAGGGACAGCCGCCGGTTGTCGCTGACCCGGTGCCGTCAAAGGCAACCATTCCGAAAGCTCCACCATACCCCATGCATGAAATTGGAGACGAGTCGGAAGTCGTTTATCTCGCCCTGTTGGAGAGCGGCATAACCCGCAAGAAAGGCCGAAAAAGCTTTCTCTATTACGACGAGCGCGGAAACCGGATCAGCGATGAGGCGGAACTTGAGCGCTTTTCCGCGCTCGCCATTCCTCCCGCCTATACCGACGTCATTATTTCCCCCGATCCGAGATCGCACCTGCAAGCCGTCGGTCGTGATGCCAGGGGGCGGAAGCAGTATCGCTACCATCCCAATTGGACGGCCGAACGGGGCCGGGAAAAATTTGCGCAGCTTGTGGAGTTCGCAAGGGCACTGCCTGAAATTCGCAAGCGGATCGATATGGATCTTCGCCGCAGGAAGCCCGGATTGGCAAAGGCGCTTGCGACGGTCGTCTGGCTAATGGACAAGCTGTTCATCCGCATCGGCAATGAGGCCTATGCAATGGAAAACGGCTCCTATGGCCTGACAACCTTGCGCAGCCGGCATGTCAAACTGGTGGGCTCGCGCCTCCAATTTCGCTTCAAGGGAAAATCCGGTAGGGAATGGCGGTTGAGCTATACCGACCGTCGCATCATCCGCGCCGTACGAATGCTGCAGGAACTGCCCGGCCAGCATCTGTTCCAATATCTCGACGAGAACGGTGCCCTCCATCCGATCCGCTCGCAAGACGTCAATGCCTATATTCGCGAGGCCGCAGGAGGTGACTTCAGCTCACGGCAATTCCGGATCTGGGGTGCGACGCGAATGGCAGCTTCGGCACTCGCCGTTATAGAGCCCGCCGACAGCGCCACAGCGCGGGCAAGGCAGATAAACGAAATCGTCGACACGGTGGCCGCAAAACTAGTGAATACGCGGGCCGTCTGCCGAGGATCCTACATCCATCCCCGCGTATTCGAAGATTTCGAAAACGGCAGCCTGGCGAAGATCGCGAAGACGAAAGTGAGGAAGGGCTCCAGCATTCTGAAATGGCTGAATGAAGAAGAGGTGGCGGTTCTGCGGTGGCTGGAAGAACTGGAGTGACTTCGACCTGTCCTATGGCAGAGATTGCATGCAAGCGCGACCAACCATTGGCGGGCCAACATCACTTCATCACCCGTCTATGCTCGTGCGAACCAATGAAGACCTAGCTGCGGCGCCCTTGAGGCACCGTCCGGCTCAGGACTTCGAGGCATGTTCCGGCTTTCCCTTCCGTTTGGTGGATGCCATGTCGTGAAGTTCCTTCTCGCTCATGGAATCGACCATGCTCTTAGAAGCGCCTTTCAATTCGCTCTTTTTCTTTTCGCCCCGCTTGGCGGCAAGCGCCGCGCCGGCGGCCTTCTGTTGAGACTTCGATTTCGCAGGCATCATGGACCTCCTTCAGTTAACAGTCTTCCGGCACTAGAGCGGTTCAGCGCTTCACGGATTCGCTGAACCGCTCTATCCCGTTGTTCTCACGCAATTCCGGACGGAAAACCGCTCCGCACTTTTCCTGGAATTGCGCTAGAGAGATCCTGCCATCACGTGGCATCACCGAAACCGGCTAAAATCCTCTATGGCTCGATGCGCCGGTTACCGGCATGATCGTGATATTGTTCGGTCTGCACATTCTTGCTGTCGAGGCCCCTCTCCTTCGAATGCTGCGCTTTGTCTCTGTTGGAAAGCACCGCATTTTACCCCACACGAGAATCATCAAGCGTCGAGCGCGCGCCTGAGGCATCGCCTTTGCCCTGCGCTCCGCGTCCGATGTGTTTCTTCCCTGCATGTGCCATCATCTTTCTCCTTCAAAGCCGTTCGAAATTTCTGCTTAACCGGCAAATCGCAGCAGCAGTATCACGAGAACCACCGCCGCCAGGCCGCCCATGAAAACCAGCCGTTGCCAGGGCGCTTCAGGATGATCTCGCCCTGGCGGACATCCTGAGCCGCAAATGTCGGCGGTTCCGCTCGCTTCCGGTCAGTCTTCTCCTCGTCATTCATGTCCGCCTCACGCATGCTTCGGCGTGACCGCGATCTCACGCGGCCGCCATTTGCCGGCAGCTCTCGGCGCACTTGCGGCAAGCGTCCACACACTTGGCCATATCGCCGATCCGCTCGCAATCGGCAGCGCATTCGCTGCAGATTTCCGCGCATTCGCGGCAGACATGCGGATGGTGCCTGGAACCGATCAGCATGAAATGTGCCGACGTGCGGCATATCTCCGCGCACGCCATCATCAGCCGGAAATGCTGCGGCTTGGTATGTTCGCCGCCGACTTCCAGGCAATGGTTCATCGCCGTGGACAGACAAACGCTGTAGCAGCGCAGGCAGTTTTCGACACATTGCTGCATCTTGCTATCCAAATGCATTGTCGTCTCCTTTGACTATTGCGTCTGGTACGTGCCTGTGACGCTCGCTTCCGCGAGCACATGCTTCTTCGCTTCTGCCCACATCGCGCTTATGCCGGCGGCATCCGGAATCGAAAGTCTTGGAACGTCGAGGGCGGCAAGCCGGAAAATGTAGTGATGAGGGCGATCGCCGCGCGGCGGTTGCGGACCGTCGTAGCGCGCATTGCCGAAATCGTTCTTATAAAACCGCGGCGCATGATCCGGTGCCGTATCGGCGCTTTCGAGAAGGTCGGTCCACTGCGCCGGGATGTTGGCGATACCGCAGTGGCGAAACGTGCCGCTCGGTGCGTCCGGATCCTCCACGACCAGAGCAAAGCTCTTGGTGCCGTCGGGAGCGCCGCTCCAGGCAAGCGGCGGAAAGAGGTTCTCGCCTGCTCGCGCGTATTTCTTCGGGATCGCCTGATCCTGCGCGAAGGCTTTGCTGATCAATGTCAAAGCCATGATATTCTCCTTTTATTGTCAGGAATGACCGCTTCCCTGGTCGTGGCCGCTTTGCTGATTGAGGCCCCGAACCATATTCCTATCCTCGCTCCCAGCGGCGGGAGTGGCCTTCAGATCACCGCCTTTTCGATAGGCTTCCCTCGCCTGCTCATTCCGGTGCAGATCTGCGGCCGCATCGAATTCCTTCTCGGCGTTTGCCGTTTTCTCGCGTTTTTCGATGATGCGGAGTTGCTGTTCATGAGTTTTCTTGCCCGTCATGTTGTTCTCCCTTCTCGACGTAGACGCATTCTCGAGCTGCAAACGAGCCAGCGTGCGACTGATCGCCTCGACGCGTCCTGCGCTTGAATTCATAGTCGAACCCCTGCGCCTTCTCATTGTTCCCCTGGAATTCCGCAGGAAGGGCATTCATCGCGGGCTAGCATCGGCCATTGCAACGGACGACTCGTGTCGCGGTTGTTCGTGAGGCATTAGAAGCCTCGGCCAATTTCTGCGGCATGAAAGAGATATTTCCGTCATGCCGCGGAACATTCCGCTTTGGCCTGAGTTGCGTTTGCATCAGTGAGATAGAGCAACATGCAGAAATTTGACGATGATGACAAAAACGACAGGAGAGATCCGATAGTATCTCAGTCCCTTAGTCCGGCCGAAAGAAGTAAGAAGCGCCGCGCAGGACACTCATCGTGTTTGGAATAGTTATCGTTGCGCTGCTTGTTCTTGCTGAATGGCTATTGAACGGCGCAATTCTGCTGTCCAAAACCCAATAGACGAACAAATCCTCCCAACCCTCAAATATTACCCGCCGCGGCTGAGGCCGCGGCGGGTAAGGGCACGCTTCATTTATTCGTACGACCGCGCCGATGGGGATCGACACCGCCTTGCGGCGTCGTGTCGTTTGTGACGTCGCCTTCGACGGTATTTTCGCCCTGCAATTCCTCGTCATCTGGCGGGTTTACGATCCCGGGCGATCTGCCAATGCCGGGATCATCAACCAAATCCACATCGGCTGGCTTGGATCTCTTTCCGTGCTTTGTCGATGCCATGGGCGATTTCCTTCCATGCCTCGCATGTCATTGGCGATTGACGAATTTTGTAAACCGGCTGGTGTCGCCGCTTTCCGTCTTCTCCTGATAGAGAAAGGCAAGATCGTTCTCGTCGAATATCCGGAAAAACTCTTCCCAGCTAATTTCTTCGAGCGTTTCTTCGGGCTTGCCAAAATCGATCCGCAAAATGCCGCCCTTCTTCGCACCCTTGACCCGGGCCGGGCGACCATTCCTGGCCTTGACCCAATCGCGGATTTTGTCGTGATCCGTTGTCGTTTGAGATGCGCTCATCTCCGCCTCCTCTTTGTCGTGACTTCCGCCTAAGCCGACAGGCTCGCTATTGTTCCCGAAGCTTCAGCATTGTGATTGCGATTCATGCGGCCAAAGTTGCTGCGTCATGCGCTGCGTTGCTTCGACAGGCAACAAACGGCGCCCTGGTGGGTTTGGTCGAATAAGCTGGATAGAACAGGAGTTCGGTAAATGACCGTTATCAAGTTTTCGAAAGCTTGGCGGGATGAGAGCAATCCGGAGGCCGAGTTTCGCACCGTCGATGATTTCGGCCGGTACATGTTTCGCTTTCTCGCCGAGTACGAGTTCGACGGCCGGATCTTCAGCATCAGCTTTTGGGCTTATGACATAGCCGATGCTGAGCGGCGCGTTGCGCGCATGCGAGGCAGCCTCACTCTTCAGGGACAGATTTTCTGCGAAGCGTGAGCCAGCGGGAACAAGACGATCTGCTGGTGGATTTATATTTCTGGCGCCGAACGGCTTGATTTTTCACTCAGCAATGCTGCGTTGCACTTCCACAAGGAGAATTTCGATGCTCAGGTCCCTGTTTAGAGAATTCAGTGGCGTCAACGGCAAATTGAATGATCCGTGTCCCAGCCTTGCATCGTTTCGAAACAGGTGCAACGTCCTCGTGATTTTCGAAGGCTCCAATGACGACCGCCCTATCAGGCAGGAGGAGGAGCTTCTACATCATGAAAAGAAGCTGAGCGATCGGGACGTGACCGTGCTGAGGGTCGCCGGCGGCGGAGTCTTTCAGCTCTTCGAAGAGCCATACGAGCTCGATGCCGACGATATCCGCCGTGATCTGCAAGGTCCTTCGGACGACGAATTCGAAATGGTATTGGTTGGACTGGATGGCTCGACCAAACTCCGATCCTATGCTCCCCTGCCGACAAGCGTCATTCTGGACGTCCTCGATAAGGTCCCTCGGTCAATGTCATAGTTCGAAACGGCAAGCGGCAGCATCGGGCGGCAACGCTTCCGATCTGCGTAGCGCCGCCTGTTGTCGGCGAGTGCTGAAGGGAGAGGCGGACCGCGCAGATGGCGATGGGCATTAGCAGAAGGGACAAGTTCCACGCGATCCAGCTTTCGAACCGACGGCAGCCCTGAAGGTTCCCGAACAGAAGGAGAAAATCGAGCGGTCTATGCTGGCCCGAGGCGCGAATTCGCAGGAACGTGCCCCCGTTCGCGTGATCGTCGATTTCAGCGACTTGCGCCCGGTCCCATGATCAAAAAAGAATGGCTCACTGAGCCGCGGCGGTAACGCGCCAAACCGTATTGCCCACATCGTCGGCGACCAGCAGCGCGCCGGCTTTGTCGACCGCGAGCCCCACCGGCCGGCCACGTGCTTCGTTATCGGCGTTTAAAAAGCCGGTGACGATGTCCTGTGGCATGCCGTTCGGATGACCGTCGCGAAACGGCACGAAGATCACCTTGTATCCGTTGAAATTATAGCGGTTCCAGCTCCCGTGCTCTCCGACGAATGCACCGCCGCGATAGGTCTCCGGCAGATTGGTGCCGGTATAGAATGCCATGCCGAGGGGCGCCACATGCGAGCTCAGTGCATAGTCGGGCACGATCGCCTTGGCAACCAGATCAGGTCGCTGCGGCATGACGCGCGGATCGACGTTCTGACCATAGTAGCTGTAGGGCCAACCATAAAATCCACCCTCCTTCACGGAGGTCATATAATCCGGCACCAGATTGGGCCCCAATTCATCGCGTTCGTTGACCACCGTCCAAAGTGCATGCGTCTGCGGCTCCCAGCTCAGGCCGTTCGGGTTCCTGAGGCCGTCCGCAAAAATACGCGAATGCCCCGTCGCCCGATCAACTTCCCAGATGGCCGCGCGGTCCTTTTCCGCCTGGATGCCGTTTTCCGTAATGTTGCTGTTGGATCCGACCCCGACGAAAAGCAGCGATCCATCCGGGCTGGCAAGAAGGCTCTTGGTCCAGTGATGGTCAATAGGACCGCCGGGCAGATCGGTGAGTTTCGTGCCGGGTTCGGTGATGCTCGTCTCTCCCAGCTTATAGGAATAACGCATGATGGCGTCCGTGTCGGCGACGTAGAGATCATTGCCGACGAGTGCGACGCCGAACGGCGAATTGAGATGGTCGAGGAAGACACTCTTCACCTCGGCGACACCATCGCCGTCAGCATCGCGCAGCAGGGTGATGCGGTTGCTTTCTTCATTACCGCCGCCTCCGGAGGTCGCCAGCGATTCGATCCATCCCATGATAAGGTCCTTCGGACGCTTTGCGGATGCTTCGGGAGGGGCGATCGACTCGACCGCAAGTACATCGCCGTTCGGCAGCAGATAAACCGAACGCGGATGCTTCAGATCCGCTGCGAAAGCCCGGATTTGCAGGCCTTGCGCGACCGTCGGCTTCTCGCCGTTCTTCCAGCCGACCACGGAGGCGACATGCATGGGAGGGATCAGATATTGCGTCTGCGCGGGCAGCTTTGGATTTGGCCCGATCTGACCGCTGGAATCGGGCTCGTCGCGGCTGCAGCCGGAAAGGAGCAATATCGTGCCACATACGACGGCTGTCCCCTTGAAGCATGGCGTCGCATTCGTCGGATTGTTGAACATCAGTTGACTCCCACACGATGACGATAGACCATCGACCATCCCATCCAGCCGGTGAACAGGACGATCACCACGACCACGGCGGAGAGGATGAGACCGGTAGGAATGACGGAGGTCCAGGCGTCGCGGCTGTGTACCAGGGCGTTGAAGAAGGACAGGATCAGAACGAGGGCGTTACCCAGCAGGTGCGCCCACGCAGGCCACAAATCCCGGATGAGCCGGTTGCCAAGAAAATCGATCAGCCCGGCAATGGCTGCGAGCAGGCCCATCAACAAGCCTGCGGTCAACAACCAAGCGGAGAAATTCGCCCACATCATCTCAGCCGTTTGCCAATAGGCCAGGTCCGTTATGAGCGTGCCGACAAAGCATGCGATCGGAAAAGGCACCAGCATGGGATGAATTGGGTGCGTGGCGATCCGCGCGGTCGGGCGAAGGACTTGATTGGTCATGTCGTTTTGCCATAATGCTAATTGGAACGTGTATCGAACATCCGCGAAAACCCGTTGTTCCCTGCGCTTGTCTCGTCGATCTGCAAATCACGCGATTGCGATTGCCGAAGGGCGGGGATCAGCAGCCGATTGCAGGATGCATCGAAGACACGCGGCCTTGTGTCCGACGCCGGACGGTGGTCGCGTTGGACTACCGGGCAGAACTGATATTTGCTATGGCTAGCTTAGCAGGTGGTAGGAAGGTCCGTTGCGACCTGCACCTTCCGGGAGATGTCGATGGGGAAAGGGAAGGCAATGGCCGCTGGCGAAACGGAATTTTTAGTCTCCGCGTCAGCATCAGATTCTGAGGGGGAAGCAAATGAAGAAGAACCCACTCCGAGTAGAAACTTGAGCGATAATCTCACCCGGCAATTTGGACCGCATGCACCTTCGGCAGACGCCTGGCTGGCGGCGATTGTCGAAAATTCCGATGACGCGATCATCAGCAAGACCCTCGGCGGCATCATCACGAGCTGGAACCGGGGTGCCGAACGCCTGTTCGGATTCGAGGCGAAAGAAGCGATTGGCCTGCCGATTACCATTTTGATCCCCGATGATCGGCTTCATGAGGAAACAACGATCATAGGACGAATCCGCGCTGGTGAACGGGTCGATCACTATGAGACGGTGCGCCGGCGCAAGGATGGCCGCCTCGTCGACGTCTCTCTCACCGTGTCGCCGATCCGCGACGCGGACGGGATGATCATCGGAGCGTCGAAAATTGCGCGGGACATTTCCGAGCGCAAACGTGAGCGCGAACGTCAGACGCTGCTCCTGCGGGAGATGAACCACCGCATCAAGAACCTGTTCGCGATCACCAACGCATTGATCACGATGAGTCAGCGATCCGCGACGAGTGTGCAGGATCTTGCCGACAATTTGCGCAAAAGGATCGTTTCCCTGGCTCGCGCTCATGATCTGACATTGCCGGATCTTTCGGGAGATGTAACCGATCGATCATCGACGACGCTCCTTTCCCTCTTCGACGCGATTCTCGCCGTTCATCGGGAGGACGGCCACCAGCGGATAGAGATTCACGGCTCGGATTCCCCCGTTGGAGGCTCCGCACTGACATCCTTGGCATTGCTGCTGCATGAATTCGCCACCAACGCGATCAAATACGGCGCGCTCTCCCTTCCAGAGGGACAAATCAGGATCGACTTGGCGACCGACGACGAGCTCAGTCTGATCTGGACGGAAACGGGCGGGCCAGCCGTTACGACGCCCCGAGAAAGCGCCGGCTTCGGATCTCTGCTGGAGCGGGTTACGGTGGAAGGTTCGCTCAGTGGATCGATTACACGGGAATGGAGACCGGAAGGGCTTCGAATTCATTTGCGGGTTCCGCTTGAGAACCTGACCCGCTGACACCGCCGCCGATAAGGCGGCGCGCATTCGACTGCGAACACCGGCGCGCCGACCGATGCCGCGATCTCAGGCGCGCGCTCGATAGATGAAGGGCGGCGGTTCGCGCAGGCCATCCTCCTCGGCCTGGTCCGCGATATGTTTGTGAAGCAACGAATAGATGCAGACGGGATCGGTTGCCTCCGCATGACCCGCAAGTGCCATAGCCTGGCAGCGACAGCCGCCATGATCGATGTGTTTCCGGGCACAACTGCGACATGGCTCCTGCATCCAATCCTCGCCGCGGTATGCATTGAAGGCGCTCCCGCGATACCAGATTTCGGCGAGCGGCTTGTCGCGCACGTTATCGAATGCAAGGGACGGAATGGTCTCGGCGGCATGGCACGGCAGCACCCGTCCTGATGGGGTAATATTGAGCCCGGTGCGGCCCCAGCCTCCCATGCAGTCCTTTGGATAGCGCGAATGATGATCGGCGGGGACGTAATCGATGACGAGAATGCCCTCTAGCCGTCTGCGCGCTTCTTCGACCAGAGCCATGGCCTGTTCGACCTGCGCGCGCGTCGGCATCAAAGCAGCGCGGTTTTTGTCGGCCCATCCGTGAAATTGCACCGTCGCGACTTCTATCCGGCGTGCTCCGAGCTCTACCGCCATTGAAATCATCTCGCCGACCTCATGCATGTTCTGTTTGTGGCAGACCGCGTTGACGGTCAGAGGAATGCCGGTCTCGCGTATCCAGCCGGCGACCGCCAGCTTGCGAGCATAGCCGCCTGCATAGTTGCCGACATGGTCGGCCACTTCCGCGGTCGCTCCCTGGATCGAAAGCTGGACGTGATCCAATCCGGCATCGGCCAGCTCAGAAAGGCGGTGCTCAGTCAACCCGATGCCGGAAGTAATGAGATTTGTATAGAGACCGCAGGAAGCAGCTCCCGCCGTCAGGGCGACAAGATCGCGGCGGACGGCGGGTTCGCCGCCGGACAGATGCAGATGCAGGACACCGAGTTCGGCAGCCTGCCTGAAGGCAGCGATCCATTCTTCGGTTGTCAGTTCGTCGCGGCTCTGCGTCAATTCGAGCGGATTGGAGCAATAGGGGCAGGCAAGCGGACAGCGATGCGTCAGTTCCGCGAGCATAGCGATCGGCGGCGGCGCAGCGATGATGCGCTCCTTGGCGCTTCCGGAAAGATAGGCGCTCATCGGCTGAGCTCCAGTATTCGCCGACTTGCGAAATCGCGGATGAAGACGATCATGTCGGCGAGGATTTCCTCTTTCGGGGCACCGAACTGCTGCGCAAATACGGTGGCGATTTCGTCCAGCGTTCTCACGCCGTCGAGTGCCTTGACGATCGCGACAGCAATTTCATCGAGCGCAAGCGCGCGTTCGGGAGCAAGCAGGACCGTCTGCCCGCGAGCAGTATCCTCGCGCAGCCTAACGCCGCGCGCGAGTTTGGCGACCGTCAGTCCATCGATCTTGAGGGCGCCTTCCTCGCTCATGATGAACTCCCCTCGTTTTCTCGTTCCCGCGTGGCGATCACACCTTCGCGGCCATCCCAGCCGCCGGGCGGGATGTGCCCGGGACTGACATAGGCATGGGAAAGCGCATCAAGTTGCGACCAGAGAACATCGGTCTTGAACGTCAGCGCCGCGACTGCCGCATCCTGCTTTTCCAGCGTGTCGGCGTGATCGAGAACATAATTGAGACCGAATGCGACCTCTTTCGGCGCTTCGTTGAGGCGCTGCCGAAAGTAGGCGAGCGCAATGTCGTTAGCAAAGGCATAGTGCTCGATCAGACGGGCGATGCGGTTAGCGTGGATCGCCGGGGCAAACATCTCCGTCAGCGAGGATGCGACCGCTTCCAGCATCGGCTTCTCGCGAACGAAATGAATATAGGCATCCACCGCAAATCGCGTGCCGGCTAGCACGCCGCGTGTCGAGGCTACATAATCCGGATCGAGGCCCACCGCGTCGGCGAGCTTCAACCAGCGGCGAATCCCGCCGCCCTCTTTGAGGCCGCCGTCGTGATCCTCGATGCGATTGCGCCACGCCCGCCGCAACTGGGGATCCTCGCAACGCGACAGGAAGGCGGCATCCTTCATCGGAATACGGCTTTGATAATAATATCGGTTGATGACCCAGGCTCGCACCTGGGTCATGTCGCACCGGCCGGCATGCAACTGCTGGTGAAACGGGTGCTTGTCGTGATAGCGCTCCGCGCCGACTGCGCGCAAACGCTCCTCGAACGTTTTCCTATCGGCTGCCTGTTGCAAGCGTGACCTCCATGCCGTCATGGCCCACGACAAAGCCGTGCCGCTCTAGCTGCGCCCGTTCCGCTCCGGCCCGCCAAACCGGGTTGGTGTTGTTGATGTGAATATAGATGCACCGCCCGATCGGCAGGCGCGAGAACGCTTCAAGGCTGCCGCCGGGACCGCTGATCGGGACATGTCCCATGCGCCTTCCAGTCTTCTGCCCGGTGCCCATGCGGATCATTTCGTCGTCGGTAAAGACCGTGCCGTCGAAGAACAGCAGATCGGCGCCGGCAATCCGGTCGGCAAGAGCCGCACTTACGGCCCCGCAACCAGGAATATAATACACACGCTGTCGGCCGATGCGGAATTCGACGCCCACGGTCTGCTCGGTTTCGGCTCCGAGTTCAGGTTCGCCCTGTTCGAGATAGAGGGGAACCTTGCCGGGGACGGCAAAGAGCCTTGCCTCTAGGCCTTCCAGTGGAAAGAACGGTGTCTCAAGCTCGACCGGATTTTGCTGCACATGAAGAGGATCGAGAACCTGGAAAATCGGATTTTGCCCCAATGTTTCCAGCAAAGCGCGTGTTGCGAGGAGCTGAAAAGGCTGCTTTTCCCTCAAGGTCAGAAGACCGGCGACGTGATCGACGTCGCCACTCGTCAGCATGACACTTTTAACGGGACTTTCCCGTAAATTCGAAGGCCACAGAACGACCTGATCGCGCAATTGCTGCCGAATATCCGGCGACGCATCCACGACCAGCCAAGCGCGGCCATCGACGCTGACGGCCAAGGACGACTGCGTCTGAGAAGCAAAAATGCCCTGGCGCGCAGCCGCACAGTTCGGGCAACCGCAGTTCCACTGCGGCAAACCTCCCCCTGCGGCAGCGCCCAGGACAAGAAATCGGACTGTCAATCTGTTGCTTTCAGATGATCAGGGATCAGAACAGGATCGGCTCGGAACCATCGGCCGGCGCATACCGGTTGATTTCCATACCGCAGCTTACCTCAACGAATTTCGGAGCATGCCACTTCATAAATCCATCCTTTCATAGATTCAGCAGCGGCGATCGGGTAGCAGCCGATCGTCATGTCCCTAATGTCGTTTGCGCTATCCCGTTCCCGCCTATCGCGATCACATTAAATTGCGCGAGGCGGCTCAGCCCTCCAACTCGATGATGGCACAGCCATAGCCATTAAGATCGAGCCTGCCGGCAACGGCCTTTCCATCGTCGAGAAGGTTCTTGCCGGGCCGCACGGCGGCGAGACTTGCGGGCTGATCGGTGTAGTTCTGGATGAACAGCAGCCTGCGTTCGTCATTCATGCGCATGGTGACCTCGACGCCAGCCGGAAGCTCATCGATAAGCGGCTGCACATCTGCCGCTGGAAACAGCCGTTCGGCCAACGCAGCCGTCAGTTCGGGCGTGAGATAGGTGCCGAGATAGACGACCCGACCCTTGCCGACCTTGCGCGACGTCGCCATGGGCAGACCGTCCGCATAGCGGTTGGACCAGGCGGAGATGATCTCGACATCCGCATCGACGGAGAGATTTTCGTAGAAATACCCGGCAGACAGTTCCTGGTTGCCGATCTTGAAACTGCGCGTCCTGCGATGAGATTCGGCGGGCCGGTTTGGCGGCACCACCAGACCTCCCGAACGCTCCATCACTTCGAATAATCCGCTTGCCCCGGGTGCGGCGAGACGACCGAAGTCCTCGACACGAACGCCCGCGAGCTTGGAAAGGGATGTACCGGGAGCCGTCTGTCTGATGACGTGGTTGTTCTCATCCCGCGTCCCGGTTCTCGCGCCGATAACGACCGTGCCGCCCCGCTCCGCGAAGGCTTGCAGTTTTTCAGTCCATTCATCCTTCCACATCACCCAATGCGGAACGTAGAAAAGCTTCAGCTTGGAAAGATCATCCTCGGGATGGATGAAGCCGCAGGCGATCCCGCGATCGTAACAATACTGGTGCAGGAGAACCGCGTCGTCCTGAGGGCTTGGCAGTCCGATCGCATAGGTCTTGTGGGCTTCCTGGTTGTCGAAATCCGAACCGGCAATGCCCACATCCATGCGCACATAGGTGCCGAGGATCTTGTCCTTCAGCGATGTCATTTCGGTCGCGAACTGCTTGGCTTCGTCATAGCGATGACGGCCGATGTCATCGTGATCGATGATGCCCATCCAGTAGATCTCGGCGCCGAAATGGGCCGGGCGCCAGCGGAAGAACATCAGTCCGTCGGCGCCGTGCGCGACCGAGGACATGGCCATGCGCCGAAGTTCGCCAGGCTCCGGCGTCAGCGTGCAGAAACCCGGCTGGCTGCCGAAGCCGGACTGCTGCTCCGGCACGATGTAATTGCCCGAAAAGCCGCGGCATATATCGAGATGCAGCGCCTGAACCTTTGCATGATTCCCGATGCGCTGAAATTCGTCGTAGAGCATCGGATAGATATCGTAGCCGACGAAATCGAGATCGGTGGTGAACTGACCGCGGAAGTCGATGTCCCGCAGGCCGCCGAGATTGTGGAAGACGAACCATGACGGGTTCGCGGCCCTCAGGATCTCCACTTGATCGTGCTGAAACCGCGCTGTCGCAAATGCAAGGAAGCGGTGGTAGTCCTGTACATGGCCGGGACTGGGGAAGGTCGGGCCGAATTCGATCGGAAGCACGACCTGGTCGAAACTGTCATAGGCAGTTGCCCAGAAGTCACCGCCCCATGCAGCATTCAGCTTGCCGACATCGCCGTATTTCTCGGCCAGAAACATTTGAAATTCGCTCAATGTCGCCTTCGAATAGCTCTCCGGCATGCTTGTGTTCAGCTCATTGTCGGTCTGCCAGCCGACGACATGCGGGTTGTCCCGATAATGTTCGGCCATCGCCTTGGTGATGCGGCGGCTGTGTTCGCGGAACACGGAACTTGCCGTATCGCAGTGTTGGCGCGATCCATGGCTCATCGGACGGCCTTTGCCGTCAACGCGCAGGATTTCGGGATGAGCGACTGTCAGCCAGCGCGGTGGAGTGGCCGTCGGCGTGCACATGATCGTGTCGATGCCATAGCGCCCGAGCATGGCAATGGCGCGGTCGAACAGATCAAAATCGAAGGTGCCAAACCTGGGCTCGATAATATGCCAGGCGAACTCCGCCATTCTCACGACATTGAAGCCTGCCTTCGCCATGCGTTCGGCATCGCGCTCCCAGTAGCTCTGGTCGACATGCTCGGGATAATGAGGGGCGCCGACGATAAAGCGGTCGGTTTTGACGGTATTCCAAACGGATGGGCTTGCAGCAATGTTCTTGTCAGACACGGTCTTATTTCCCGAATTCATTTGTCGATGATCGTTTTGCGTGCGCTGATCGTGCGTCCGCCATTGGGTGAGAAGAGGTAGAGCTCCTTGGCGTCGACCTTCAGAGCCACGGCTTGGCCCGATGTGAACGGAGCGACATAGCTGAGCTGCACCGTGATATTCCCGGTGCCGCTTTCCGAGGCGATGGTGCGCAGACTGCCCGCGTCGACATAGAGGATGGTCTCGCGACCGAGGTGCTCAACCAGTTGCACCTGCCCCTCGATCGCACCGCCATGGGCTACATCGGTGACGATCGATATATTTTCCGGGCGGACGCCCAGCGTCAGGTCGGCGCCCTTTTGCAGGGCCGCTCCATCGGACAATTCGACCGTCAATGGGATAATGCCGGGAGCGGAGACCCGAACGTCCCGGCCCGAGACCTCGTCCACGGTTACGGCAAGGAAGTTCATTCTCGGGGCTCCAAGGAAGCCCGCAACGAAGAGATTTTCGGGATTTCTATAGAGCTCCAGGGGCGAGCCCACCTGTTCGATCACGCCTTGGTTCAACACCACGATGCGGCTCGCCATGGTCATGGCTTCCACCTGATCGTGGGTCACGTAGACCATGGTTGCACCGAGTTCCGCGTGCAGGCTGCTGAGCTCGACGCGCATCTGCGTTCGGAGCGCCGCATCGAGATTCGAAAGCGGTTCATCGAAGAGGAACACATCCGGAGAGCGGGTAATGGCACGGCCGATGGCAACGCGCTGCCGTTGACCGCCGGAGAGTTGCTTCGGCCGCTTTTCAAGCTGATCGGTGATGCGCAGGATCTTGGCGGCGCGCGCAACGGCTGCATCGATTTCGGCCTTTGGTCGTTTGGCCATACGCAGGCCAAACCCCATGTTCTCCGCCACCGTCATATGCGGGTAAAGCGCATAGGACTGGAAGACCATGGCGATGCCGCGATCCCCCGGCTCTTCCTTGCTGACGTCGCGGCCATTGATCAGGATCTGGCCGGACGAAATCCTTTCCAGGCCGGCGATCGTCTTGAGCAAGGTCGACTTGCCGCAGCCGGAAGGCCCGACCATTACGATGAACTCACCCTGCTCGACGGTAAGGTCGATCCCCCGCAAAGCATGGTATCCGCCGTAATTCTTGTTGATCTGTCGCAGTTCGAGGCTAGTCATGCTTCCTGGCTCTCTGCTGTTGGACTGTTGAGTTTTGGGAAAGGAAATGCCGCCTTGCTCATCCTTTGACGGCCCCCATGGTGAGACCGGCGATGAAATGCCGCTGCATGAGGAAGAACATGATGACGGGCGGCACGGCGACAACGATGGTGCCTGCCGAGATGAGGTTCCATGCCGAAACCCATTCTCCGCGCAGATTGGCAAGACCGGCAGTCACCGGCTTCACCGAGTCGCTGACCGTCAGCACCACCGCCCAGAAATAATCGTTCCAGATGAAGGTGAAGATCAGAATGGCCAACGCGGCGAGGGCTGGCCGGACCAGTGGCACGGCAACATGGATGAGCGTCTGGAAAGGGGTTGCCCCTTCCGCGCGGGCCGCCTGAAAGAGTTCGTCGGGCAATGCGGCGATAAAGTTCCGCATGAAGAGCGTTGCAAATCCTGTTTGGAAGGCAACGTGGAAGATGATCAGCGCCGTCGTCGTATCGATCAGATTCAGCCGCACCATAAGATCGCGCACAGGGATCATCATGATCTGGTGCGGCAGGAAATTGCCGCCAACGAAGAGCGCAAATATCAACATATTGCCCGGAAAACGGTAGCGGGAGAGAACGAAGCCCGCGAGCGTGCTCAGGACAAGGACGCCGATTACCGAGGGAATAGTGATCGTCAGGCTGTTCAGGAAATACTGGGCCATCGGGGTCTGGGTGAAGACCGCCGTGTAGTTGTCGACCACGCCGAGTTCGGTTGGCCAACCCCATAGATTGCCGCTCATGACATCGGTCGTTGAACGGAACGACGTCAGGATGATCGCAAACAGAGGGCAGAGCCAGAGCAGGAGAACAAGTAGCACCGCCAGGACATAAAACCGTCGCTGCCAGATGGCCGTTTCCGGAATAGGACGAGGATACATCAGCCACCTCTCTCTTCTGTGCGAATGATGCGTGACAGGTACCAGGTGATGAAGACGGCCATGATCACGAAAAGAACGGATGCGATCGCCGCTCCGTAGCCGAAGCGGTAAGAGAAGATCGACTGCTCGTACATCTGATAGGCAAGCACCGAAGACGAGCCGAACGGGCCGCCGGCCGTCATGACCGAGATCATGTCAAAGGATCGAAGCGCACCGACGACCGTCACCGCTATGGCGATGAAGGTTACTTGCGTCAGTTGCGGCAGGACGATGTGCCACAACATGTTCCATCCCCTCGCCCCGTCCACGCGGCCGGCACCTATAAGTTCCTCGCTCAGATTGTTCAGCCCGGCGAGATAGAGAACCATGCAGAAAGTGACCTGCGGCCAAAGCGCTGCGATGACGATCGCAAATGTCACGAAATGCTCGTCAGAAAGAACGGCCGGTGCGGTTGCGCCGAATGCCTTGAAGATCAGGGCGAGCAGTCCGAACTCCGGCGTGTAGACCCATGTGAACACGACCCCCACCGTGACCGAAGCCAGGACCAGCGGGATGAAGAACAGGGACTTCAGGAAGCGCATGCCCCTTATCTTCTGATTGACCAGCAATGCTATGGCTAACCCGAGCGGCGGCGCGGCCATGAACATGATCAGCCAGATCAGATTGTTCTTCAGCGAAATGTAAAATTGCGGGTCGTTGAAAAGCTCGATGTAATTTCCAAAACCGATCCAGTTCATCGGTCCGAAGCCGTCCCACTCGTGAAAACTGATCCAGACGCTCCGCACGGCTGACAGCAGGATGACCGTGAAAAAGAGTGTGATCGCCGGTGCAATAAGCAAAGTAGGGGTGAGCCACCAACGTTGGCGGCGCCAAATCATCAACATATCCAGAGCCTCATTGGAGTTATGAGGGAGCGGAAGCGCGCTTCCGCTCCCTAGCCACCGGGAGGAGAACTAGAGTTTGTAGATGCGCTTGCGGGTGCCCTCAAGGCGCTGAAGAATGGCGTCGCGCCGATCTGGCTTCGCCATGAATTCCTGGAAGCCGACGAGACCGGCCTGGGCCATATCGGGGTCGCTGTCGCGATCGTAATATTGTGAAGCTCCCTGCAGCTTCTTCAACGTCTCGACCGCCACGTTGACGAGCGGATCCTTGCTCGGCGGAAGATCGTTGCGCGGCGGCACGTTTCCGCCTGGCTCCAAATAGGACGCGAGATTTTCCGGCTTGTAGAAGTAGGCGAGGAATTCGCGAGCGCCCTGCTTGTTCTTCGCGTTGGCAGGAATGTGGATCGAATTGACCGAGAACTCTTCGAAGTGACCGACCTTTGGGTCCAGAACCGGGAAGGTGGCATAAGACAGTTGCGGCAGGTCCTCGGCGGTGAAAGCGGACTTCAGGAAGGCGCCCAGATTCATCATGCCGGCCTTTTTCTGGGCAAGCAGTGCTGCGGCCTCCTGCCAGCCGAACGACGTATGGTTGGCGGTGAAGAACTGCTTATTGATCATCCCTTCCCATTGATCGAAAACCGGCTTCAGGGATGGATCAAGATAGCTCATCTCGCCGTTCATCAGCGCCATGTGTTTGTCGAGTCCATTGATACGCAGGTTCATCTGATCGAACCAACCGGCAGCCGGCCAAAGCTCCTTGGTTCCCATGGCGATCGGAGTGAGACCGGCGGCCTTGCACTTGTCGCCATAAGCCGCAAATTCCTCAGCGGTCGTCGGCACAGTCAGGCCATGCTGATCGAAGACATCCTTACGGTAGAACATCCCCCAAAGGGTGCCGCCTGTCGGCAGGCCATATTGCTTGCCGTCGACAGTGACCGTTCCCGCCGTCGCACCGAGCACATCCTTGTATTTTTCCTTTTCGAACAGATCGGAAATATCGTCGAAGAGGCCGCGCTTTACGAAAGCACGCATGCGATTGCCCGAAAACCACGTGCAAATGTCGGGCGCGCCGGCGACAAGGTAGTTGCGAATGGCCGTCTTGTGGGCCTCGTGATCCATGTTGTTGATGACGACGCTGACCCCGGCTTCCTTCCCGAAGTTCTCGGCGATCGTCTTCAGCGCCGCAAGCGCCTCGGCATTGTTTTCCGCCGAGATCACGGTGACTTTTTGTGCCTGAGCAATTGCGGGCGCGGATAGTCCGCCTGCCAAAGCTGCTGCCGATACGGCACCTGCGCCTTTCAGGAAATTGCGGCGAGTGGACGGAAAGATTTGCTTAAAATGCACCATGGAGTTCCTCCTCCCAGTTGATCGATCAACACGGCCCGGCAAGCCCTCCCCTCGAGATGCATGTCAGGCATTCAACGCGCCGATTTGTCGCTTATTCTCAGGACGGAAACCGCATCCGGAGTTGATCGGCGGGTGGAGTTATGCATAGATCGATAGAGCCTGCAATAATTAATTTACAAAATTAAGGAACTCAAAGTGAAGCTGAAGGGCGACCAGAGCACGGCAAGGGCGCTAAATCGACGCCTGATCCTCAATCTTTTGCGCAGAGAGGGGCCGAGAAGTCGCGCCGATATTGCAACAATTACAGGGCTAAGCCCCGCAGCCGTGACCTTCGTTATCAGCGACCTCTGTGAGGAAGGCATCGTTGTGGAAGGCCAGGCCGTGACCGGCCTAACGGGCAGGCGTCCGATCCCGGTGCAGATCAACTATGAGCATGGGCTCGCGGTCGGGTTCAAGCTGATGACGGATTCGGTCGAATGCGTTGCAACGGACCTTGCGACAAATCCCGTGGCGGCCATGCGGATACCCCTTGCCGGTCACGAGCCCGACTATGTCGCCGACCTCTTGGCCAACACCGTTCCCGAAATGGTCAAGCTCGCCGGGCGCCCGCATGCCAAGCTTGCGGGTATCGGCATCTCCATGCCCGGCGTTATCAATGATGAGCAGACCGCGTGTGTGCGCAGTCATCGCTTCAAGTGGGACAATGTTCCCCTCGCCTCGCTAGTGGCAACGCGCGCAAACGTTCCGGCCTGGCTGGAAGACGACACCAACGCCTATGCCATTGCTCAGCAGCTTTTCGGGTTGGGGAGACAGCATCGCAACATGGCCGTCCTTGCGGTGGGCATCGGCATAAGCTGCGCGCTCGTCATCGAGGGAAAGCTCTATCGCGGCGCAAATGGTGCGGCCGGCAAGTTCGGCCATACGCTTTATGAAGAAAATGGGCGGCTGTGCGAATGCGGCAAGCGCGGCTGCCTCATGGCCTATCATTCCGAAGCGTCGATCTTGAGACGCTGGCGCGAGGAAACCGGACATGGCGACCACAAAGACCTTCCCGAACTCCGCAGTGCATTGGCCGCCGGCGATCCGGCGGCGGTCGCGCTTGTCGAACATTCCGGCAAAAGCATAGGAACGGCGCTCGCCAATCTCGTCAACATCACGGATCCGGAAGTCATCGTCGCCGGCGGCGAAGCCGTCTCGCTTGGCGAACATTTTCTCGGCCCACTTCGCGACGCCCTGGCAGCTAGGACCTTCAGAACAGCCCCTCCCCTGCTTCCGGACTGGGAAGATAACTCCTGGGCCCGCGGCGCCGCTGCGCTGGTCACCCAAAAAATGTTCGATTTCGAATCGTCGAGCGGTTTTACTGACATTGGCCGGACATACACCGGCGCCACGCAGAAATCCGCCGGGTAGTCGCCTGTCGTATAAAGGCTCGCGGTGTGCCGGTTGCGGGCTGCTGCTCCCGACAAGCAGGCAGTTTTTGGTCGGAAAAGGGCCGTCCTGGCGCTCG
Source organism: Rhizobium sp. BR 362 (assembly GCF_036528765.1). Lineage (NCBI taxonomy): Bacteria > Pseudomonadati > Pseudomonadota > Alphaproteobacteria > Hyphomicrobiales > Rhizobiaceae > Rhizobium > Rhizobium sp. BR 362. The sequence goes on from NZ_JARWGH010000038.1 coordinate 39,084, forward strand.
TCAGTGACCGCAGGCAATAACAGCCGTAGAATAACGTGGAAAAATTTCATGCAGGTAAGGGTGTTGTAAGCAGAATATTCGACGGTATGACTATGTGGGAGGGCTGAAGGGGCGCGGCTCGGAATCGGAGGGGAATAAATGAGACGCACAAAGGAGGAAGCGGCTGAAACCAGACGCGAGATACTGGGCGCCGCGGAGGTGTTGTTTCTCGATAACGGCTATGAAAATGTCACGCTGGACGAAATAGCCGCGGCCGCCGGTGTTACGCGCGGAGCAGTCCACTGGCACTTCAAGAACAAGCAAGGTCTCTTGTTTGCGATCCGCGACAAGGCGCAGCAGCCGTTCCAGGAACTTGCGGAGCGAATTGCGGAAAGACACCCACCCAATCCGCTTGAGCTGCTGATAGACACGATTTCCGGGACATTTGCAGATCTTCAGCAGGAGCCGCGTAAACGCGGGATGCTGAAAGTCATCATGTATCTCGACATGGCGTTTTGTGAGGACGCCGCAGACAATGCGGATTCTTTCCGACATGATATGCGGAAGCACTTTGCACGAATTTTTCACTCCATCGATGCCATCAAACCGTTGCCTCCCCCTTGGACAGCAGATACCGCCGCTTCCGCTTTGACCGCGATCATTGGAGGGTTAGTCGGAGAATGGGCGCTCGATAGAGGCGACTTTCAATTGGTTCCCTGCGGCCAAGCTCTCATCAAAATGATCCTGACCACTTGGTTTCCGACGCATCAAGGACAAGATGGGCTCAGTCGCGACAGCAAGAATGCTTAATGAGAAAGGGTTCGGTAGGGAAAACCGAACCCTTTCCGTATTTGATCGGAGGTCAACCGATCAGTGTAAGAAGCCTGCAGGATTGGAAACCGCAGGCTTCTCCTACCCGGCACAGGGCCGGATAACTTAGATTAGAAACTACGCTGGAAGCGCAGGATACCGGCCCACTGGTCCTGATCGACCGAATCCCAATCGGTGTAGGAGATTTCGGGTTCGATCAGCAGGTTCTTGACCGGGTTCCACTTGACGTTCGTCGTCGCGGCGAAGATCTTGGAGTCGGTGTAGGCGAGCTGCAGGTTCCACTTCAGCTTGTCGTTGATCGGAACGCCAACGCCGCCCCAAACTGCCCAATCGCCCCAGCCGCAAAGATCAGGACGGCCTGCCGGGCAAGCAGAACGGTCCAGGTTCGTGCCCGCATACTTGTTCAGCTTGTCGCCGTCGGTGTTCCAGCCACCCATCAAGAAGGCAGAGAAGGCGCCGAAGTCGGCGTCGACGCGGGCCTTGACGGCGCCTTCTTCAACGATCGAGTCGTAACCGCCGATGACCTTGACGCCCCAGATACCGGACTTGAAGCCAGCACCAGCGACGACGTCGGGAGCGTAGTGATCGGCCTTGTCATCGCCCCACCAGCTCGAACCGTAGGATGCGCCGGAGCCGCTGGAGTTGGAATCTTCGAGCGAGATCACAGCCGTGAAGCCGTTGCCGGCGTCGTAGTTGTAAGTGATCTGGTTCAGTTCGTACGGGCCGTCATAGATCACGTCGTCGTTGATGACGTCGCCGGCATAACCAGCATAGAGGTTATACTGCGAATCGAGCTTGCCGACCGTGAAGCCACCGAGGCTGATATTGGCGAACAGCAGCTTGGTGCTCGTCGCATTGCCTTCCTGCCAGTCCCAACGCAGGACCATGTTGGTCTTCAGCGGACCGTATTCGGTATCCGTTGCGGTATCGACATTGAGCTCAGCGCGAGTGTGCCATAAGGTGCCGGTCTTGTTCGTCGGGCTGTAGGCATCATACCACTCGCCTTCGGTACGAACTTGGCCGCCGATCTTCAAGCAGGTTTCGGTACCCGGAATAAAGAAATATCCCGCGCCATAGGCGTCGCAAATGCGAACATACTGAAGAGGCTCCGGTTCGGCAGCGACGATAGCGTCCGCGGCGTGTGCGCCGGAAACTGCAGCAAGCGAGGCCGCAGAACTGATCAGAAGGCTTTTCAAATTCATCTTAAACTCCTGGTTGCAATATGCATTTCAATGATTCCGCACGCATGGAGGTTCATCCACCAACCCCATGCAGAATTGACCTCGCATCAACGCGATCGAACGGATCTGCGATTGCCCTGCTTGATTCTGGCTTAAGTCCCTCTTGTTCCGCCCAATCAGCCCCACGACGCGGCCCTGAAATGCCCCTACCGATGCGGCCGATAGTTCGACCGCCAGACATATTCATGTCCGAGTTTTGTTTACAAACGAACGGTATGTTTGTCAATTATATGAAGGCGCCCTTATCACAAGCTCCGCTTGCTGTGGCCAATATGCAACGATCAGCTTCAGGGCCTATTTGTACCGCGGAGCGCTGTAGAAATTGCTATTTTCGAGAGAGGAATTTGGGAGCCTGACTGGCCCCTTTAGCGACTTCGGATGCGCACGGCGGCTGGCTCGTCGCCATCTTTCCCGAGCAGGAGCTTTGGAAAACCGAGTTGATCGTGCGCGCCTCGACCGGCGTGGCGCCGGCCGATTAAGATGGTGTAATTGGCTCGATCTGTCCGAAAACCGCTTCAAGGTTCGCGGTCCTTCGGTTCGGCATCATGCGGCAACGGTTTTTAGAATTTCGGCGGTTGTTTCCCTGCGGCGCGGTAGGCGGCGATGACAGTATTGGCCATCAGCATGGCAATCGTCATTGGTCCGACGCCGCCCGGAACCGGGGTGATGGCTGCGGCAACTTCCGCCGCCTCGGCAAAGGCGACATCGCCGACTAGGCGGCTTTTGCCCTCGCCTCTTTCCGGTGCTGCGATGCGGTTGATGCCGACATCGATCACCGTTGCGCCTGGCTTGACCCAATCGGCTTTCACCATTTCCGGCCGGCCGACGGCCGCCACCAGAATATCGGCACCCCGGGCAACGGCGGCCAAGTCCTTCGTCTTCGAATGCGCCGTCGTCACCGTCGCATTGGCAGA